>CALIKX010000046.1 GCA_938017905.1 uncultured Thermoleophilia bacterium
GGCCTCGCGTGCCGCCGCGGCGCCGGCGATCCGACCGAACACCACCGTGTCCAGCAGCGAGTTGCCCATCAGCCGGTTGGTCCCGTGTATGCCACCGGTGATCTCGCCTGCGGCGTAGAGACGCTCGAGGGTCGTACGGCCGTGCCCGTCGATGACGAGCCCGCCATTGCGGTAGTGCAGTACGGGGTACACGAGGACGCGCTCCTTGGTGATGTCGACTCCCTGCTTCAGGTAGCGATTGTGCACGTACGCGAGGCGGTCGGCGGTGAAGCCGGGGCCGTGCTCGCGATCGATGGCCGGAGTGTCGAGCCACGCGCCCGCGCTGCCATCCGGCGCGACGGCCCCACGCCCCGCGGCGACCACGTCGATGATGGCATCCGCGACCACATCGCGCGGCGCGAGTTCGTCGACGAAGCGCTCGCCGGCGGCGTCGTGCAACGTCGCGCCATATGACCGGGTGGTCTCGGGCAGCGCGTAGCCGGCGAGGCCGGGGGGCCACACCGCCCCGGTGGGGTGGCGCTGCCAGGAGTCGAGGTCACGCCCGTCCGCCCCGAGGGCAAGCGCCATCTCCAGCACCTCCGGCGTGGCATCGGGGTGGTTGGTGGATGACTCGCCGATGCGGGCGGCCTCCCCGGCCAGTCCGCCGCCCGCGGCGAGCACCACGGCACCGGCCGAGATCTCCGCGCGCGTGCGGTCGCGGTGCTCCACGGTGGCGATCCATCCGTCATCGACAGGTTGCAGGCCCACCAGGGAGGTCGACTCCCGCACGTCGGCGCCGGATTCCCTCACCGCGCGGCGCAGCGCCTGCACCATCTCCGCCCCGGTGCGCTCGCCGGCCTGCAGCAGGCGGGGCCGCCGCGCCCCGCCGCACCGGATCACGCGCACGTGGTCGCCGTCCCGCGTGAACCCGACACCCAGCCGCTCCAGCCAGGCGATCGCATCCGGTCCGCCCTGCACCAGCGTGCGCGCGAGGTCGGGGTCGGCATCGCCATGCCCGGCCGCGAAGGTGTCCTCGAAGTGGTCGTCCGTCGTGTCATCGGGACCCACGGCCGCCTGGATGCCGCCCTGGGCGCGACCGGTGTTGGATGCGCCGAGGGCGGCCTTGGTGATGACGATCACCGTGGCCCCCGCCTCGCGCGCGGCGATCGCCGCGCTCATGCCGGCGCCGCCGGACCCCACGACCAGCACGTCGCAGCGCGACGCGTCCCCGCTCACGAACCGCCTCGCGCCGCTGCCTGCCCGTCCGACTGCACCAGGTCGCCGAGGTGCTCGCCCGCGTACCGCACGAACGCCTCGCTCACCCGGCTGGGCGTGCGCCCCGCGTGACGCACCAGCGAGAAGTCACGGGCCAGTCCGGCTCCGCTCACCTCGAGCGCCACCAGGCGTCCCTCGGCCACGTCGCGCTCGACCGCCAGGCGCGAGATGACCGTCACGCCGAGGCCGTCCAGCACGGCGACGCGCGCCGACTGCTGCAGGCCGAGCTCCAGGATGACCTCCAGGTCCCGCGGGCGGATGCCGTCAGCCCGCAGGGCCGCCTCAAGCACCGCACGCACGCCGGACCCGCGCTGCTGGATGATGAGCGGCTGCGCCGCGAGGCCGGCGAGGGTGATCTCCGCCTCGTCCGCGAGGGGGTGGTCGGGCGGGCAGATCACCACCAGCTCGTCGCGCACGAAGGGCTCGAACACCAGGCCGCGGTGGGGCCGGGCGGCACCGACCACGCCCAGCTCGATCTCGTCATCCAGCACGCGGTCGCAGACGGCCTGCGTGTCCTGCACCACCAGCGACACCTCGACCTCGGGGTTCTCGCGCTTGAAGCCCCCGAGCAGGTGCGGGAGGAGCAGTTCGCCGGGGCCGGTGGACGACCCCAGGATGAGCGGGCCGGACAGGTGGTCGGCGAGGCCCGCGACGTCCCGAAGCATGTCCGCCTCGAGCGCCAGCATCCTGCGCGCATGGGAGTCGACCACGCGACCGACGTCGGTCAGCGTCACGCGGCGGCCGCTGCGGTCCAGCAGGCGCTCGCCGATGCGGTCCTCCAGGGAGCGGATCTGGAAGGACACCGCGGGCTGGGATATGCCGAGTTCCTCCGCGGCATGCGAGAAGGAGCCCTTGTCCACCACGGTCCGGAGGGTCAGGAGCTGCCGCAGGTCCATAAGGGGACCTTATCCGAGCGGCCCCCGGGGGGCGCGTGCGGCTACCTCTTGTCGGAGGTGAGGTGGTGCCGGCCCTCGGCGCACCAGTACACGAGGCCGGGGCCCTCCACGGCGCGCCCCACGCAGTAGGCATCGGCGCGGTGCTCGCAGCACGTGCGCCGCACCCGCGACAGCACGCCATCGGGGCGCACGTGCTCGCAGCCCGGGGGAAGGATGTCCGGACCCACCAGAACGGTTACCTCGGCCGTCGTCATCGGTCGTCCCCCTCGTCGCGTGCACTGGCGTCATGGGGTTCGCCGACCGGGGCCTCGTCCCTGCCGGCCCGGAGCGTCGCCCACAGGGCGCGCGAGGCGGCACCGGGGTCCCCCGTGGCCGCTGCCACGCGCAGGTCGCGGATGCGCGAGTCCAGCGCCCCTGCGTCAAGCGCCGGACGCGTGGCCCGCATGATCCCCCCGTACCGCGTCGGCGTGACCTCCTCATCGAGGTTGAAGAGTTCCTCGTGCAGTTTCTCGCCGGGGCGCACGCCGGTGACCTCCACCTGGATGTCGCGGCCGGGTTCCATCCCGGACAGGCGGATCATGTTGTGCGCGAGATCCATGATGCGCACCGGCTCGCCCATGTCGAGCACGAACACATCCCCGCCGTCCGCGATCCCGGTGGCCTCGATCACCAACTGCACCGCCTCGGGGATGGTCATGAAGTAGCGCGTCATGTCCGGATGCGTCACCGTGACGGGTCCGCCCGCCGCGATCTGCCGCCGGAAGATGGGCAGCACCGACCCGGATGACCCCAGCACGTTGCCGAAGCGCACCGCGGCGAAGCGGGTCACGCCGGCACGGCCGTGCATCTCCACCACACGCTCCGCGAGAGCCTTGGTGCCGCCCATGACGGTCTTGGGCTCCACGGCCTTGTCCGTGGAGATCAGGCAGAAGCGCTCGACGCGGTGGCGGGTGGCCAGGTCGGCCAGCGTGGCCGTGGCGAGGGCGTTGTTCGCGATGGCCTGGATGGGGTTGATCTCCATCATCGGCACGTGCTTGTAGGCCGCGGCGTGGAACACGATCTCCGGGCGATGCGACGCGAACACGTGCTCCATCAGGTCGGCGTCACGGCAGTCGGCCACCACAGGCACGGGCGAGTAGCCGCGGTCGCGCAGTTCGAGATCGATCTCGAACAGGTTGTTCTCCGCGTGGTCCACGATGACCAGGCTGCTCGGCCCCACGGCGGCCACCTGGCGGCAGAGCTCGGACCCGATGGAGCCGCCCGCCCCGGTCACCAGGACCCGGCGGCCGTTCAGATACCGCGCGACGCGGGCCATGTCGATCTCCACGGGCGCGCGCCCCAGGACATCCTCCACCTGCACCTCGCGCAGGCGCTGCACGGAGACCTCGCCGTTCATCAACTCGGGCAGGCCGGGCAGGGTCGTCACGCGCACACCCGCGGCCCGGCAGCGCTCGACGATGTCGCGACGCACGGCGCCAGGCGCGGAGGGCATGGCGATGATCACCTCGCGGGCGCGCGTCTCGCGCAGGATCCGCGCAAGGTCCTCGCGGGTGCCCAGCACCTTCACGCCGCCGACGCGCACGCCCTTCTTGCGGGGGTCATCGTCGATGAGGCCCACCGGCGTGTAGGCCAGGCCCGCGCCCGCGCGCATGTCGCGCAGCAGGCTGTTGGCCGCGCTGCCGGCCCCGCACACCACCACGGGGCGCCCCTTGCCCACGCCGGCCCCGCGCGAGGCGCGCTCCATCACCGAGCGCACCACGAATCGCACCCCGCCGATGAGCACGACGGTGAAGAGGAAGTCCAGGGCGAAGACGCCGCGGGGCACGGCGGGGTAGCCCGCGGGGCTCCACAGCGTGACGGCCAGCGTCACCAGGCCGCTGGCGACCAGGCACGCGAGCAGGATCTGCTCAAGGTCCTGGATGCCCGTGAACCGCCACCACCGGGTGTAGAGCCGGAAGGCGACGAACGTGACGATCTTGATGCCCACGACAACGCCGAGGGTGATGAGGAACAGGCGCTCGTACCGGGCCGGGGGATCGCCATCGAAGCGCACGACGAAAGCGAGCCACCAGGCCAGCGAGACCAGCATGAGGTCCACGAGCACCTGCCCGAGGCGGTGCGCCTGGCCGCGCCACGCGATTTTCCCGATGCCCGTCCTCATTGCGTGGTCATGCTATTCGACCGGCGCATCCGCCCCCTGCGACGGGTTCCGGCGGCGCCCAGGATCAGGTCCACGAGAAGGTCCGGGTCGCGCATCGGCGGCGGTGCCGACCGCTCGCGCCGGACCAGCGCGATGCCGGCGGGGTCGTCCAGGCGGTGCAGCCTGCCCTCCTCGATGAGGCGCGCATCCACGGCGCCCAGCCGCCCGGCGAACGGACTGTATGCCGGCACCCCGAGCGCCACCGCCTCGCGATTCATCGTGCCCCCCGCGCTGATCACCAGATCGGAGGCGTTGATCAGCCCGGGCCCATCCACCGCATACTCCGGGACGATCGTGCCGCGTTCGCGCAGGGCCTCGCGCTGCTCCGGGGTGCGGGGCAGCGCCACCACCTGCACGGCGTCACCCTGCGCCTCCAGGTGATCCACCACCTGCGCGAACAGGTCCGTGGAGGCACCACGGTGGTACAGCGTCACCTCGGGCGGCGGCCGCAGCACCACGATCACACGCGACGCATCCAGCCCCAGCTCGGCGGCCACGCCGGGGTCGGGCGGATCGTCGGCCAGGTAGTACTCCTCCTTGAGGCCCGGGTAGCGGATCAGCTTCGGGGAGCGGATCCCGTACCGGACCAGCGCGCTCTCCGGGATGGCATCGGGCACCAGCACGCGGGTGGCGAGCCGTCCATTGGAGTGATGCATGGCGGCGGCGAACTCGTAGTCGAACATCGTCACCTGCGGGATCCCCGCGAGGCGGGCGGCCACCGGCTGGTCCGTGCTGCCGTGCGCCACCGCCAGGTCGAAGTGCTCGCGGCGGGCGAGGGCCACGAGACCGGAGGACCGCGACGCCATCGCCCGCGCCTTTCCGCGCAGGCCACCGCCGCCATGCGCGCCCACGGTGCGATGCGGTATCCCGTACCGGTCCAGCAGACCGATGGTCTGGGCGAAGTCGCGGGACGTCACCACCACCTCGTGCCCGCGCTCCTCCATGCGCCGGATGAGCGGCCGGAAGATCAGGACGTGCGGTGAGTTGGTGCAGTCGACCCAGACCCTCACGGGCCCCCCTTGGTCGGGCTAGATGCGCTCGACGGCGCGACCCACGGCCGCCACCACCTCATCCACCTGCTCCCGGGTGAGGTTCGGATGCATCGGCAGCGCGAGGCCGGTGTCGGCCCATTCCTCGGCCACCGGGAGGTCGCCCTTCGAGTAGCCCAGGTCCGAGAACACGGGCTGCAGGTGCATCGGCGTGCCGTAGTACACGACCGCGCCGATGCCGTCCTCCACCAGCAGCTCCCGCAGGCGATCCCGGTCGGGGTGCCGCACCACGTAGAGGTGGTAGATGTGCCGCACGCCGTCGCGCTCCTCCGGCAGGGTCACGTATCGGCCGAGGCCGGCCTCCCGGTACCAGTCGGCCACCTGACGGCGCCGGTCGTTCCAGTCGTCCACGTGGGGCAGGAAGATGCCCACGGCCGCGGCCTGGATCTCATCGAGGCGCGAGTTGTAGCCGACCTCGGTGAAGGTCTGCTTGTCCTCCGAGCCGTGGAAGCGCAGGCGGCGCACGAGGTTCCCCAGGTCGGTATCGCGGCAGGCCACCATGCCGCCGTCCCCGATCCCGGGAAAGTTCTTGGTGGGGAAGAACGAGATGGTCGCGATGTCGCCCATGGTCCCCACGGCCCACTCGCCATCCGCCGAGCCGAAGGCCTGTGCCGCGTCCTCGATCACCGACAGGCCGTTCTCCGCGGCCGTGGTGAGGATGGGAGTCATGGAAGCGGCATGGCCGAAGATATGCACCGGGATGATCGCCTTCGTGCGATCGGTCACCCGCTCCTCGATGAGGTCCGGGTCGATGCACGCACCGACGGGCTCGACGTCGACGAACACCGGGGTGGCGCCGTGTCGCGCGATGGCCTCGGCCGTGGCGTAGAACGTGTACGGCGTGGTGATTACCTCGTCCCCGGGCCCGACGCCGAGGGCCTGCAGGGCGATGACCAGGGCGTCAGTGCCGTTGCCCACCCCCACGCACGGGCGGTTGTCGAGGCGCTGGGAGACCGCCTCCTCCACCGCGCGCACGCGCGGCCCGAGGATGAAGCCGCCCGTGTCGAGGATGTCGGCGAGCGCTGCGTCGAGCTCGCCCCGGAGCGGCGCGTACTGCGCCCGGATGTCCATCAGTGGGATCGTCACGGCGCGCGACGTTACCAACGCAGGCGGGCGCCCGAGCCCGCCCCGGCATCACCGGGGACGTCGGTCACCGGCGTGCCGGCAGCTGGTATCCGCACCGACACGATGGTGCCGAACCCCTCGCGCGACGTGATGGAGGCCGAACCGCCGAGCCGCTCGGCGATGTGCTTGACGATGGAGAGGCCCAGGCCGGTGCCGCCGAGCCGCCGCGACCGCGACGGATCCGCCCGGTAGAAGCGCTCGAACACATGCGGGACGTCCTTCTCCGGGATGCCCAGGCCATCGTCCTGCACCTCCACCAGCACCTCGCGTCCCGCGGGATGCACCCGCACCGTCGCCGTGGCCCCCGGCCCCGCATAGCGCACCGCGTTCTCCAGCAGGTTGCGCACGACCGTATGGGCCATGCGATCGGTGAGCGCGGTCACCGCGCCGCCCGACACGTCGACGGCGATGCCGACGCCCTGCTCACCGGACTCGCCCCCCAGCTCCGCCGCCACCTCGCGCGCCACGGCGGCCATGTCGCTGCGCTCGCCCGAGGGGATCCCCTGGGCCGCCTCGAGTTCGGACAGGAACAGGATGTCGTCGATCAGCGCCTCCAGCCGCTCCGTCTCCAGCCGGGAGCGCCGGACGAAGTCGTCGCGCATGCCCGCCGGCATCTCCGGATCCTCCAGGGCCTCCAGCATCCCGCGCAGCCCCGTCAGGGGCGTGCGGAGCTCGTGCGACACGTTCGCGACGAACTGCGACCGGAGGTCCTGGTACGCCACGGCCTGGGTGGCATCACGCAGCACCAGCACGGCACCGCGGGCGCCCTCCGCGGCGAACGGGGCCACCTGCACGCGGAACGTGCGGCGGCCCTCCACGAAGAGCTTGACCTCGAACTCATCATCCCGACCCGACGCCAGGACGTCGCGCACCCGCGCCGCGAGCATGTGGTCACCGAAGGCCTCCAGCACGCCCACTCCGGTGCGCAGGAACGGCAGCTCGCGCAGGGCGGCGGCGTTCGCCTCCAGCACCTCGCCGTCCCCATCCACGATCACCACGGTGCCGGGCAGCGCCTCGAGCGCCGCCTCCAGCCGCGCAACCTCATGCGTGCCATCCGGCGGTGCGGGCACGGGCTCCTCCGCCGGCGCCGGCGCCGATGGACGCCGCCCGGCGAGGGCGATGATGGCGACCACCACTGCGACAGCGGCGATGAGCCACGCGGCAACGGTCACCGGTGGCGCACGCTAGGAGGGAATGGCGTTGATCTCGGCGTGGATGGCCTTCATCTCGCCTACCAGCCGCTCGATCTCGCCGTCCAGGCCGGTCATGCCCTCGCGCTGGCGGTATACCGCGTGCCCCATCTCCTCGGCCGCGGCATTCAGCTTGCGCTGCAGCATCATCTTCTCGCCCATGTCGCGCGCATCCTTCGCGCCCTTCTGCGCGGCGTCCGCCGTCTTGCCGGCGAGTTCCTTGGCCTTGTCTGTGAAGCCCATCGGGTCCGCTCCTTCGTCAGTTCCGGTCCGCCCTCCACGTGCCGAAGGCGATGAACGTGGAGATGATCGCGACGATCAACGACACGATGATGCCCCACGACTGGTCGCGGATGTCCATCAGCGCGACCACCGTGTACACCAAGGTGATGGATGTGAGGTACGCGGCGACCCCGGTGCCGGGCAGGCGGGGCACCTCGTAGTCAAAGGCATCCGCCAGCGAGATGAGCCCGGCGAACAGGGCGGCGAGGAACGCCAGCCACACCGAGTCGGCGTCCCAGGCCCGCGCGCCACCGGCCCCCCACTCGAAGAACAGGCTGATGATGAAGACGCCGTTCAGGATCGCCACGGCGAGGAGGCGCTCCCGGCGATCAAGGGACTTGAGGTAGTTCACGGACCCGCCTTTCTAGCCGCGTCGGTCGATGATCCAGGCCATCGCGGAGAACACCACCGCGGCGGCCGACAGGCCAAGGGCGGTCCACGCCCCGTACATCAGCTCATCGCCCGCGAGCAGGAAAAGGCCCGTGTACAGGAGGCCCGCCGGCATCAGGAAGGTGCTGATGGCGGGCACCGGAAGTGCCCCGAACCCGTCGATGCTGAGCGCGTCGAGCAGTTGCAGCCCGGAGGCGACCGCCACCAGCACCAGCGGGAGCCACCAGGAATCGATCACGCCAGCGCCGGTCAGGTCGCCATCCGGTCCCGCGCCGGCGAACCACGGCAGGAAGAGGCTCCCGCACCACAGTCCCCCAAGGACCGCGGCCAGGATCTCGGTGCGCTCGAGTGCTCCGAAGCGGGACACGGGCGTGAGTGTACGGGTGCCCCCGGCGCGCCCGGATCGCTGTTACCGGGTTTCCTCGCGGTAGACCGAGAACGTGAGGAGCAGCCCGACGACCGAGAAGATGAGCGCGAGCCACACCCCGTACGCAATGCCATCGATCGCGAACAGGAACACCAGCACGTAGAAGACCAGCAGCGACATCAGGTAGGTGGCCACCGCGGTCGGGTTCAGCCGGCGCAGGGGCAGGTCCATGCCCAGCGCATCCGCGGCCATGATCCCCCCCGCCGCGAGCGCGATAAGGAGGACCAGGGGCCACGACCCGAGGTCCGCGCCCGATCCGGAGATCGGGCCGAAGGTCTGCCACTTCAGGAAGAGGGAGATGATGAACAGCAGCATGCTGACGGCGGCAGCAAGCTGCTTCTGCTCCCGCGTTATCCCGTGGAGGTCCACCGGTGCTCCTTGGACGGGTTCGGACGGGAGGCCTTTCGACGCCCCATGCGGCGGTCCCTTCCTCAGGCGAGGGCGAACGGCGCGTAGTGCCCGGGCACCACGACGGCCGGGGCATGCCCGCGGATCGCCCGCCACGCGGCCAGGTGCTCGTCCCGGTTGCCCAGGCCGGCGGGCGCGGACATCTCGCGGAACCATTCGGGGTCCGGGCCCAGGGTGTCCCCCACGACGAGCAGCCGCGTGTCCACGCACTCGGCGGCCACGGCCACGTGCCCCGGGGCGTGCCCGGGAGTGTGGAACCATGAGATGCCGTCGCGGATGGTGCCGGCCGCCCCCTCCATCACCGCCACGGGGGCGTCGTCGATGATCCCCCGCTGGCGCCGCGCATGCGGGGTTCCCAGTTCATCGCGGTGGACCCACACCTCGGTGACGCCCGGCAACTGCGGCAGGGCCGACAGGTGGTCGGAATGCAGGTGCGTCATCACCACCGTGCGGACCTCCGCCGGGTCGATCCCGCGGGCGCGGAGCGCACCATCCAGCATGTCGCCCTGCGTCTGGTACCCCGGGTCGATCACCACGGGCTCCGGACCGGTGAGCAGGACCGTGTTGGGCCAGGCAATCATCCCGGGCACGGCACCCTCAAGCCCCCGGTACACGGCGAAGGTCCCTTCGCTAGACGCGCCGCGAGCCTCGATGACCTCGCCGCCCAGGAGCCCGAGGACGATCCGGTGCGCGGGCACCAGGACCTCCCACCGCCAGGGGCCGCCGGCCACTGCCTAGTGCCGCACCGGGCGCCCGGGGCGTGCGTCCGGCCGCGCGTAGCAGGGGGCCTCGAGGAAGGGGGCCACGGGGTCGGGCGAGCGCCGCCGTGCCCGCTCCACGCGCACGAGGAGGGCACGGCGAAGAGGAGCGGCCAGCGGGGAGGCGACCAGCCCCACGAGACCCGCCCCGATGATCACCCGACGGCGGGCGGCCACGCGACTACTTGAGGGCCGCGAGGAACTCGTCGACGGGGATCGCCGTGAGTGTCTGGAAGTGCGCCGTGCCGCGCGCCGCGAGTTCCATCGACACCCGGGCGATCACCTTCTCATCGGGTGCCTCGACGATGTTCACGAAGTCATACGGACCCAGCACGGCCCACTGCTGGACGACCTTGGCGCCCATCTGCTCGATCTCCTGGTTCACTTCCTTCAGGCGCTGCGGATTTGCCTTGATGGTGCCCGCGCCGTGAGGGCTGAGCGTGCTGAGCAGGATGTATGTCGGCACCCGTCCTCCTTGGGTCCTGGCCGGATACGCGGAGCGTACCAGCGCGCCATTAGGATGAGCATATGGACCCCGGGGAGCCACGTGGCGGGGACCGCGGCGTGGTGCCTGCGGTCATCGCGCTCGCATCACTCGTGCTGGTGATCAGCGTGTTCCTCCCGTGGTACACGGCCGACGTTGCGCCACCGTTCGCCCCCGAGGCGAGTTCCGGGTGGGACGCCAGCATGCTCGCCCGCGCGGCCTTCGCGACCGGCGTGCTGTGCCTGATCGCGTCCGGCCTCCTGTGGCTCGACGTCCGGGGGTACATCCCGCTGGACGCCGACCTCGCACGCGCCTTCGCATGGGGATGCCTGGCGCTGTCGGTCGCCGCCACCGCGCTGGTGGCGTGGCGACTGGTCCGCCCGCCCGGCCCTGCGGAGTTCCTCGCCCGGGATGTGGGACTGTTCATCGCGCAGGCCGCGGCCATCGTGGCCCTTGTCGCATCGATCGGCGCCGTGCGCCCGAGGAGTCAATGATCACCGTCGCCAGGACCATCACCGTCGCCGTCCCACGTGATCGCGCCTTCGCGCTCGTGTCCGAATTCGGACGCGCCGCCGAGTGGGACCCGGGCCTCGCCGAGTCGCGCCAGGAGACCCCCGGGATCCCCGGGCCCGGGACAGTGTTTCCCATCGTCGCCGAGTTCCGCGGCAAGCGCACGCCCATGACCTACGAGATCACGGAGTGGGAGCCCGGGGCGCGGCTGGTGATCGAGGGCACCGGCGAGAAGGCCACCGCGCGCGACGTGATCACCTTCGCGGACGCCCCCGGCGGGGGCACCTCCATCACCTACTCGGCGACCCTCGGCATGTCGGGCGCGCTGAAGCTCGCGGAGCCCTTCCTCAAGCGCACGTTCGAGGGGATGGCGGACGACGCCGTGGCCGGCCTCGCGGACTGGCTTGCCCGGGAGGCCGGCACCGGCTGAATCATGCCGCCGTGCGCTCGCGCGGCGCCATGACCAGCGCGCCGTCGGACACCGACACCTCGATCTCCTCGCCGGGCTTCACCGCGCCGGTGAGCATCTCGAGGGCCAGCGGGTCCTGCACCCGCTTCTGGATGACGCGCTTGAGCGGCCGTGCCCCGTACGCGGGGTCGTACCCCTCATCGGCGATCATCTCCCGCGCCTCGGCCGTCAGCACAAGGCGGATGTCCTGCTCCTGAAGGCGCGTCTCCAGGCCGGCCATCTGCAGGTCCACCACGCGATCGATGTCCGAGCGGTCCAGCTTCTGGAACTGGACGATCTCGTCAACGCGGTTGAGGAACTCCGGGCGGAAATGGTCGCGCAGCGCCCCCATCACCCGCTCGGCGGTGATCTCGCCGTCCACGCCGTCCAGCATGAACTGGCTTCCGATGTTCGACGTCATGATCACGACGGTGTTGCGGAAGTCCACGACGCGGCCCTGGCCGTCGGTCAGGCGGCCGTCGTCAAGCAGCTGCAGAAGCACGTTGAAGACGTCGGGGTGGGCCTTCTCGATCTCGTCGAGCAGCAGCACGGCATACGGCCGGCGCCGCACGGCCTCCGTGAGCTGGCCGCCCTCCTCGAACCCCACGTATCCAGGGGGTGCCCCGATGAGGCGGGCCACCGTGTGCTTCTCCATGTACTCGCTCATGTCGAGGCGCACCATCGCGCGCTCGTCGTCGAACATGAACTCCGCGAGTGCCTTCGCGAGCTCGGTCTTCCCCACGCCGGTGGGGCCCAGGAAGATGAACGAGCCGATAGGGCGGTCGGGGTCGGACAACCCGGCCCGTGAGCGGCGCAGGGCATTCGCGACGGCCTCAACCGCCTCGTCCTGCCCCACCACCCGCTCGTGCAGGCGGTCCTCCATGTGCACGAGCTTCTCGACCTCGCCCTCCATCAGCCTGCTCACGGGGATGCCGGTCCACGACGCCACCACCTCGGCGACGTCCTCCTCCGACACCTCCTCCTTCAGCATGCGGTGCTCCGCCTGCTTCTCATCGAGCTGGCGCTCGGCCTCCACCAGCCCGCGCTCGAGCTCGGGGATGGTCCCGAAGCGGAGTCGCGCGGCGCCCTCCAGATCCGCCTCGCGCTCGGCGCGCTCCACCTCGGTGCGTGCCCGATCGAGGTCGTCCTTCAGGTCGCGGATGCGCGTGATGGAGCCCTTCTCCTCCTCCCACGCAGCCTTCATCCCATCCGACTGCTCGCGCAGGTCGGCGAGTTCCTGCGCCACGCGCTCGCGGCGCTCCACCGATGCCGGATCCGTCTCGGCCTGGAGCGCCTGCTCCTCGATCTCCAGCTGGATGATGCGGCGGAGCAGCACGTCGAGCTCCTCGGGGACCGAGTCGATCTCGATCCGCAGGCGGCTGGCCGACTCGTCGATCAGGTCGATCGCCTTGTCGGGCAGAAACCGCGAGGTGATGTAGCGGTCCGACAGCCGGGCCGCGGCCACGAGCGCGCTGTCCTGAATGCGCACGCCGTGGTGGACCTCGTAGCGCTCCTTCAGCCCACGCAGGATCGCCACGGCGTCCTCCACCGAGGGCTCGCCCACCATCACGGGCTGGAAGCGGCGCTCCAGGGCAGCGTCCTTCTCGATGTACTGGCGGTACTCATCCAGCGTGGTGGCACCGACCGCGCGCAGCTCACCACGGGCGAGCATGGGCTTCAGCAGGTTGGCGGCATCCACCGCCCCCTCGGCCTTGCCCGCGCCCACGATCGTGTGCAGCTCGTCGATAAAGAGGATGATCTCCCCCTCGGCGTCGGCGATCTCCTTGAGCACCGCCTTGAGGCGGTCCTCGAACTCCCCGCGGTACTTGGAGCCCGCGATCAGGCCGCCGACGTCGAGCGCGATGACGCGCTTGCCCACGAGGCCCTCCGGCACGTCGCCATCCACGATGCGCTGGGCGAGCCCCTCGACGATCGCGGTCTTGCCGACCCCGGGCTCGCCGATGAGCACGGGGTTGTTCTTGGTGCGGCGCGACAGCACCTGGATGACCCGGCGCACCTCCTCGTCGCGCCCGATGACCGGGTCGAGCTTCCCCTGGGCGGCGGCGACCGTCAGGTCGCGGCCGTACTTCTCCAGGGCCTGGTACTTCTCCTCGGGGTTGGGGTCGGTCACGCGAGCCGATCCGCGCACCTCGCGCAGCGCGGCCATGAGCGACTCACGGGTGACCCCGTGCGACTCCATCGCCTGCTTCGCGGGACCGGCCTCACCGACCAGCGCGAGCAGCAGGTGCTCGGTGCTGATGTACTCGTCGGTACGGGCCCCGGCCTCCTGGCCGGCGTTCCTCACCACGGCCTTGGCGGCCGGGGAGAACTCCACGCTGACCTGCGCACCGCTGACGGTGGGGCGGGCCTCGACCGCGGCCTGGGCCGCGGCGCGGAGCGTGGCCGGATCTGCGCCGGCGCGTTCCACGATCGGCTGCACCACGCCCTCCGGCTGGTCGAGGAGCGCGAGCAGGAGGTGCTCGGGCTCGACCAGCTGGTTCCCCCGCGTCTCGGCGAGGGCCTGGGCCGCCCCGAGCGCCTCTGCGGCACGCTCAGTGGGCTTGTCTACGGGCATTAGCGGGACCTCCTCGGGTCTCGTGTGTCTGTGGGGCGGGGCACCGGACGGAGCCCTGCGGGAATCACTCTCTTCACGCGCACGGCCGGCGGCGATGCCGCGGTCCGCACGTGGACGATCTCGGTGGACATGGCACGCCGGGTGGCGTCCATGGCGCGCTCATGCTCGGCGGAGCGCCGCGCGACCTCGCGCTCCAGTTCGCGCACGCGGGCCGTCGCGCGGTCCAACTGGTGCTCGAGGTCGAGCACACGCTCGATCCCGGCCAGGTTCATGCCGGCCTCCCCGAGTGCCTGGATGCGCCGCAGCCGGGCGAGGTCGGCCTGCGAGTAAAGGCGCGTGCGCCCCTTGGTGCGCCCCGGGCGCACGAGCCCACGGCGCTCGTACATGCGCAGCGTCTGCGGGTGCATGCCGGCCATCTCGGCGGCGACGCCGATCATGAAGACCGGCCGCGTGTCATCGCGCTCGGTGCTCACCGGAACAGCTTCTCCCTCGGGTCGCCCGTCTCGAGTGCGGCGAACGCCTCGAGTGCCTCCCGCTGCTCGTCGGTGAGCGAGGACGGCACCGCGACGCGCAGCTTCGCGAGCAGCGAGCCGGTGCCGGACCCATTCAGCTTCGGTGCGCCCTTCCCGGGCACCCGCAGGGTGCGTCCATCCTGGCTGCCCGCCGGCACGGTGATCTTCACCCGGCCGTCGAGCGTGGGCACCTCGATCTTCGCGCCGAGGGCGGCCTCGGCGACGGTGACCGGCACCTCCACCACCAGGTCATCGCCCTTGCGGGTGAAGACCGGGCTCGGCATCACACGCGTGATGACGTGCAGGTCACCGGCCGGCCCACCGCGCGCGCCGGCGCCGCCCTTGCCCTTCAGCTTGATGCGGGTGCCGTCCTTCGCCCCCGCGGGAATGCGCACGCGGATGCGGCGCTCGGCGGAGCGCACGCCACTGCCCCGGCAGTCGGTGCAGGGGTCGTCGATGATCGTGCCGGCGCCACCGCACTCCGGGCAGGTCTCCGGGATGGAGAAGCCGCCGATGTCGCGACCCACCGAGCCACGGCCGTCGCAGGCCGTGCATAGCCGCGGGCTGGAGCCCGAAGCGGCACCGGACCCGGAGCAGGTCGGGCAGGCCTCGGTCTTCTCCAGCGTCACGGGCACCTCCGCGCCCGACATCGCCTGGTCGAACGCGAGGGTCACCTCGACCTCCAGATCCTGCCCGCGCCGCGCGGGCGCGGCCTGCGCCTGCCCGCCCCGGCGACCGGCACCACCGAACATCGACCCGAACAGGTCGCCGAGGTCGCCGAACCCGGCGGCACCGCCGCCCGACCCGGGTCCGCCCCCGAAGCCACCGCCCATGCGGGCGAACTGGCGCTCGGCGTCGTACTCACGGCGCTTCTCGGGATCCGACAGCACATCATGCGCGTGCGAGATCTCCTTGAAGCGCTCCTCCGCCGCCGGGTCGTCCGGGTTGGCGTCCGGGTGGTGCGTGCGCGCCAGGGCCCGGTAGGCCTTCTTGATCGCCTCGGCATCCGCATCCTCCGGGACGCCGAGGACCGAATACAGGTCCTGGTCGCTCAGCTCGTGCCCCCTCCCTGCGACACCACCACGCGCGCCGGGCGGATGACGGCGTCCGACATCCGGTACCCGCGCTCGACCACCGCGACGACGGTGCCCTCGGGGTGGTCGGGGCTCGGCAGGCTCTGCACGGCCTCATGGATGATGGGATCGAAGGTCTCGCCCTGGGCGGGGATCTCCTCCACCCCGCGGCCGGCGAGCAGGCCGCCGAGTTGCTGCTTCACCATCTCGACGCCCGCCACGATGCCCGCGGCACCCTCATCGCCTGCGGAGACGAGGGCCTCAAGCGCGCGCTCGAGGTTGTCGAGCACCGGGAGGAGCTCGGCCACGAGATCGCGCACGCCCGCCTCGGCGAGCAGCTGCCGCTCGCGCTCCATACGCTTGCGGAAGTTGTCGAAGTCGGCGCGGGTGCGCTGGAGCTGGTCGAGGTACTCGTCCCGCTCCGCGGTGACCCGCGCCATGTCGTCATCGACCGGGGGCGCATCCGCGCCACCCGGCCCGGGCGCCCCGTCGGGGCCCGGGGCACCCGCCTCGGGGGCGGGCACCTCGGGCTCACCGGGGGCGACCGTGTCGTCGGTTGGATCGGTCACGATGCCTCCGCCTAGGCCTTCGAGGCCGGCTCGTCCTCGTCGATCACCTCGTAGTCGGCGTCCTCCACCGTCTCCTCGCCGGCGTCGCCCGCGCCCTGCTGCTCTGCGGCAGCGCGCTGGTACACCTGCTCGGACACCTTGTGCAGTGCCGCGGTGACCTTCTCCGTGGCCGCCTCGATGGACGCGGGGTCCTCGCCGGACTGGCTCTCGCGGGCCGCCTGGATGGCGGACTCGAGCTCCGACTTGAGGGCCGCGTCGACGTTGTCGCCATGGTCCTTCAGCTGGCGCTCGGCCTCGTTGACGCGGGCCTCGCCCTGGTTGCGGGCGTCGGCCAGCGCGCGGAGGCGCGTGTCCTCATCGGCGTGGGCCTCGGCCTCATCCACCATCTGCTTCACCTCGTCGTCCGACAGGCCGGACGACGACTTGATCTCGATCTTCTGCTCGTTGCCCGTGCCGCGATCCTTCGCCGACACGTGCACGATGCCGTTCGCATCGATGTCGAACGTGACCTCGATCTGCGGGGTGCCGCTGGGGGCCGACGGGATGCCGGTCAGGTTGAAGCGGCCGAGGGTGCGGTTGAAGCTTGCCATCTCGCGCTCGCCCTGCAGCACGTGGATCTCAACCTGGCTCTGGTTGTCCTCGGCGGTCGAGAACACCTCGCTCTTCTTCGTCGGGATCGTGGTGTTCCGCTCGATGAGGCGCGTGAACACGCCGCCCTTGGTCTCGATGCCCAGCGAGAGCGGGGTCACGTCGAGCAGCAGGACGTCCTTGACCTCGCCCGCAAGCACGCCGGCCTGGATCGCGGCACCGACGGCGACTACCTCATCCGGGTTCACGCCCTTGTGCGGGTCCTTCCCGGTCAGTTCCTTCACGCGCTCCTGCACGGCGGGCATGCGGGTCATCCCGCCCACCAGCACCACGTGCTGGATGTCGGCGCCCGATGCCCCCGCGTCCTCCAGGGCCTGCTTGGTGGGGCCCTCCAGCCGCACGAGCAGGTCGTGCGTGAGCTCCTCGAACTTGGCGCGGGTGAGCGACAGGTCGAGGTGCTTCGGGCCCGAGGCGTCCGCCGTAATGAATGGCAGGTTGATCTGCGCGCTCGTCGTGGTGGACAGCTCGATCTTGGCCTTCTCGGCGGCCTCGTACAGCCGCTGGAGCGCCATCGGGTCCTGCCCCAGGTCGATGCCCTGGCTCTGCTTGAACTCCGCGACCATCCAGTCGACGATCGCCTTGTCGAAGTTGTCGCCGCCCAGGTGGTTGTCGCCGTTGGTGGCCTTCACCTGGAACACGCCATCGCCGATCTCGAGGATCGACACGTCGAACGTGCCGCCACCCAGGTCGAACACCAGGATGGTCTGCTCGCTCTCCTTGTCGAGTCCGTAGGCCAGGGCCGCGGCCGTGGGCTCGTTGATGATGCGCTTGACGTCGAGGCCGGCGATGGTGCCGGCATCCTTGGTGGCCTGGCGCTGGGCGTCGTTGAAGTACGCGGGCACGGTGATGACCGCGCCATCGACGTCCTCGCCCAGGAACGCCTCGGCGTCCTGCTTGAGCTTCTGCAGGATCATCGCGCTGATCTCCTGGGGCGACCATTCCTTGTCGCCCGCCTTGATGCGCACGTCGCCGCCCGATCCCGGGACGACCTCGTACGGCACGATGGTCTGCTCCTCGCTGACCTCGTTCTGGCCGCGGCCCATGAACCGCTTCACGCTGAACACGGTGTTCTGCGGGTTGGTCACGGCCTGCCGGCGCGCCACCGCGCCCACGAGCCGCTCGCCCTGTGGCGTGAACGCGACGACCGACGGGGTCGTGCGACCGCCCTCCGCGTTGGGGATGACCTCGGGCTCACCGCCGGTGAGCACGGCCATGGCCGAGTTGGTGGTGCCGAGATCGATGCCGATCGTCTTGCCCATGAAGAGAAATGCCTCCTGATTACGAATGCCAAAACTGGATACGCCGGGTATCCAACAACATGAGCCGATTCATATCAAGTCATCTGCGTTATGGGTTGGTAAGGGCACGACACACCCCCCGGCACCGTGCCGGCGGCCTTTCCCCGCATAGGCGCAGGAACGGGAAAGGGCCCGCTCAGCGGGCCCTTTCGATGGTGCGGGATACGCTCCGCATAGCGGAGCGGGGTGGTGCCTAGAGCATGCCGGCGCGGGGGCCGTCCTCCTCGCGATCGCGCCCGAACCCGGTGCGCTGCAGCAGCGCCCACCCCGCCGGCAGGAGCGCGGCGACGATCACGAGCTTGAGGGCGTCGCCGAACACGAAGGGCTCGAAGCCGTAGGTCCACGCCTGGGTCCACCCGAAGGCCGCATCGGCGCCCGGGGGCGTCCAGCTCGCGAGCCACGGGAGCCCGACGGCGTAGATGATCACGTTGCCGAGGATCAGCGTGAGGATCATGGGGACGACGCGCCGGTCGATGCCGCGCTCGCACAACCAGCCCACGACGGCGGCGGCGAGGATGAAGCCGATGATGTAGCCGCCCGTGGCGCCCATGATCACGTCCCAGCCACCCGACTGCTCCGTGAACACCGGTGCGCCCAGCGCGCCGATCGCGAAGTAGAGGGCCATCGACAATGCCCCGCGCAGGGCGCCCAGCATGCCGCCGACCAGCAGCACGGCGAGCGTCTGCCCCGTGAAGGGGACGGGGAACCAGGGGATGGACACTTGGGCCAGCAGGGCCACGAGGGCCGTGCCGGCGAGGACGAGGATGACGTCGCGGACAGCGGCACTGGACCGGGTTGCACCCCGGGGCATGACGCGGTCGGCGATCGTCCCGTAGCGCACTGCGTGCATCGGGCGGAACTCCTTGAGGATGACGTGTCACGGCCATGTTACCGGGCGCGTGACATGCAGGGACCCGCGCGCACGTGTCATACACTCACCACATGGCAACCGAGCCCGCAAGCGGCATCACCGGCGGCATCGACCAGCTGCGCAGCGGCCTCATCGAGGTGGCCAGCGTGATCGTCGGGCAGGTCGAGCGCGCCGTGGATGCATGGGAGAACCAGGACCACGCCGAGGCCGCCGCCGTCATCGCGGGCGACGACGAGGTGGACTTCCGCTGCAAGGAACTCGAGCGCCTGGCCTTCGACCTGGTGCTCCTGCAGGCGCCCAAGGCGCACGACCTGCGCCTCATCCACACCGGCCTCATCATCACCGTCGCCCTCGAGAGGGTGGGCGACCTCGCCGTGGCGATCGCCCGCCGCGTGGAGGCGATGGAGCCATCACGCCCCATCCCCGAGGTGGACGCCCTGATCAAGCGCATGGAGCCACGGGCGATCAGCGCTCTGTCGCAGGCCGTCCAGGCCTTCGCGCGCGAGGACACCGGCCTCGCGATCATCGCCCGGTCGGACGCCCGGGGCGTGCAGGACCTCCTCGAGGGGGTCATGCAGGCCGCATCACACCACTCCGCCGACCGCGACAGCGCGCCCTGGCTGGCGGGCGCCGTGCTGCTCGCCCGCCACCTCGAGCGGGTCTCGAACAACGCCGCCGAGATCGCGGGGCGCGTGCGCTTCGTCGCCGAAGGCGGGGACCCCGTCTAGCCGACGGGCGGCGCGGGATGGCCCGCGGGGCCCGGCATGACGCCGGACCCCGCGATG
>CALIKX010000047.1 GCA_938017905.1 uncultured Thermoleophilia bacterium
CGGCCCGGGGGTGCGACCGGGTGATCCGCGTCGCGCGGACGGTGGCCGACCTCGCGGGCTCCGAGCGCGTCGGCGGCGATCACCTCGCCGAGGCGCTGCGATTCCGCAGTGCCGGGGCGCTCACGTGACAACCGCCGACCCAGACTGGCCCCTGGGCCTGGCGTGGCTGGCCCACGTTCTGGCGCGCGACCTCCAGCGCGCAGCCCGCGAGGCCGGGGGTCCGGAGGCTCTCTGGGCCGCACGCGGAGCCCGAGAGGGCTTCCGGGCGCATGCCATGCGGGAGGAACTCGGTCGGATGGGAATCACGCACGTGCCGATCACCTCCTCCGCATATCCTGACCGGTTGCGGACGATCTTCGATCCTCCATTTGGCCTGTTCGGCACAGCAGGAACGGGGTCCGCGCTGCGATTGGCGCATGGGGTCCCGTGCGTGGCAATCGTCGGCAGCAGGCGGCCGACGATTGCCGGCCGACATCTGGCCCGTGCCATCGCGCGCGATCTGGCGGCACGAGGAGCAGTGATCATCAGTGGCCTCGCACGCGGTATTGACGCAGCGGCCCATGAGGGCGCACTGGAGGTGGGCGGCGTGACCATTGCGGTGCTCGGTTCGGGCGTCGACCGCGTGCACCCGCGACGGCACCTCGCCCTCGCGGAGCGCATCGCCTGTGGCGGGGCCGTCGCCAGCGAGTACTGGCCCGGCACGGAGCCGGCCCCGTGGAGGTTCCCCGCGCGCAATCGCATCGTCGCCGGCATGGCCGACGCCGTGGTGGTGGTGGAGGCCGCGGCCCGATCCGGCGCGCTGATCACTGCCGACTTCGCCATGGAGAACGGCACCCCGGTCCTGGCGGTGCCGGGATGGCCGGGGGCGGCCATGTCCGCCGGCTGCAACGCGCTGCTGCGGGCGGGTGCCGCGCTGTGCGAGGAGGCAGATGACGTCGTGGCCGAGGTGCGCCATGGCGCCTGGCGGGAGGCCCCCGTGCCCGCGGCTGCATCGGGCACCGATGCCGCCGTGCATGCGGTGGTGGCGCGTGAGCCCATCGGGGTGGACGCCGTGGTGGCCGCGACGGGGCTCGGGGCCGGGGAAGTGGCCGCTGCGCTGGCCCGGCTCGAGATATCCGGGCTGGTCGCGCGTGACCCCGGGGGGCTGTTCCGTGCCATGGCCCCGGCGCCGCCGGCGGAGCGCGGTGACGCGCGTGGCTAGCGGCGTGCCCCCGCAGTGGCGTAGCGCGCAAGCAGGCGCTCGGCGTGCTCGGCCACCACGGCGCGGGTGCCGGCCGGGGTGTGAAGCACTGCCTCGCCGCCATGCTTGGTGATCTCGCGCACAAGCCATTCGTCGCTGGCATATGGGATCTCGACGATGACGGACCCGTCGGAGAAGCGCTCGGCGGATGGATGCTCCTCCGCCAGCCAGCGGGCGATGGCCGGGCTGCACCACACCGTCGCGATGTTGGCATGCGGCTCATCGGCGCCGGTCGCACCCCACGGCTGGTAGGGCACGGCCCGCACCTCGGGTCGCCGCTCGAAGTGCTCATCCACGGGCCTGGCGCCACGTATGCGGTCGAGGCGGAAGGTGCGCTGCTCGCCGGCGCGACGGCAGTGCGCCACCAGGTACCAGGCGTCGCGCGAATTCATCAGCATGTGCGGCTCGATCTCGCGCTTGGTCACCTCGCCACGCGACTCATTCCAGTAGTCGATCTCGAGCACCCGGTCCTCGCGCACTGCACGGGCCAGCATGGCGCCCACCGGCTCGCTGGCCGTCTGGACGGTCCCGAGTTCCACTCCGGTGGATGCTTCGCCCCCCACGGCCCTCTCGATCTTCGCGCGCGCCGAGCCCAGGGACTCCTCGCCCACCAGGGGCAGTCGGCCACCCACGAAGTCGAGGGCCCACAGCAGCGCCTTGGCCTCCAGCGGCGACAGGCGCGCCGGGCGGGAGAACTGGTCGCCGTAGACCTCCTTCTGGACCATCACCACGTCGCCCTCGACCTGCGCGAACAGCGCGTAGCACCCGCCACCGAAGTTGATGAGGTTGAGGAGGGTGAGGTCCTCCTCCAGGGCATCCTGCGTCAGGTTGAGCTCGGCCCGCAGTTCGGCGCACGGGACCTCGGCCTCGTAGGACCTGCCGCATGCGGCGAGCAGGCGTGTCATGAGGGCCAGCAGGCGGGAGATGCGCTCGACGGGCACCACGCGCTCGGAGGGATCGTCCGGGGCCTCATCGGCGCCCGCGGGCTCCGGTCCGCGAGGCAGGGGCTTGGCACGCCGCCGGGGCTTGGTGGCATGGCGGGTGCGCAGCCGCTCCAGGGCCTGCGCGGTGGCCTCGCGCAGGGCCGGTGGCTCCAGTACCTCGGCCTCGTCGCCCAGGCCCAGCACCCACGAGATGATCTCCCGCTCGCCGCCGTAGTCCGTGCGGAACACCGCAGAGCCGTCGGGGCGCTCCTCCACCTGGCCCTGCTCGCCGAACATCTGGTCCACCCACCAGGTGATGGTGGGCGACAGCGCGATGACGGCGGTGCCCACGGCGTCGGCCAGCTGCCAGGGGGCGCGGTCGCGGTAGCGCGACAGGTCCACCTCGCTCGGAGGGGGGAAGTCGTGCTCGGCACGCGTCTTGAAGGTGATGCGCCCCTCGATGCGCGACAGCCGGAAGCAGCGGAGGTCCTCGCGGTCGTGCGCGAAGCCCACCAGGTACCAGTTCCCCGCCATATACAGCAGGCTGTAGGGGTCCACCTCTCGGTCCCCGTGGTCGTCGCGCCCGATCGAGTAGTACCGGAACCGGATGGTCTTGCGACGACTGATGGCCGACTCGACCTTGATGAGATGGCCGGAAACCTCGGATGTATGCCGGCTGCCCAGCAGGTTCACGGCCACCGTGCGCGCGGCGTGATCGTCCAGGGGGCTGGGGCGACCGAGCGTCAGGTGCTGCAGGGCAAGCCGCAGGGGCTCGGCGTAGGCGAACTGCCCCTCCAGCAGGTACAGGCTGGTGTGCAGCGCGCTCAGCTCGGCCTCGTCGAACTCGATCGGCGGCAGGTAGTAGTTCTCGGGCGGCATCGCGTACAGATCGCCCTGGAACGGGTCGTCGCTGGGCCGCTCGACGGCCAGCCGCAGCCCCACGCCTTCCAACTCGGAGCGATCGGAGTAGAAGCGGCGCAGGAACGCCTGCTCGCTCATCCCGCCGTAGCCCTCCACGGCCTCGTGGATCTCCTCGGCGGTGACCGGGCGTTGCTGTGCCATCAGGAATGCGACCAGCGAGAGCTGCCGCACCAGCTTGTCGTCGTCCCTCTGGCCCAACCGGCCTCTCCTTCGACTGCGGCGCACTGCTGATGCTAGCCGGAATGGGGGTGACCAGGCGCCTCCGGGGTACCCGAATTGTCGCATGTGGAGCCATGATCGCCACACTCGTGGCCGCGGGGTGCGGCGAACCGGGGGAGGGCCCCACACGGTCCGGGCGGGTGCTGAGCGTCGTGGACGGCGACACCGTCGTGGTGGCCGGGGTCGGCACGGTGCGCTACCTCGGCATCGACACCCCGGAGTTGCATCATCCCCGCCGCCCCGTGGAGCGGTATGCCGCGCGCGCGGCGGCGCTCAACCGGAGGCTCGTATCCGGGCGCACCGTGACGCTGGAGACCGATGTGGAGGAGCGCGACGCCTACGGCCGCCTGCTGGCATACGTGTACGTGGACGGCCGCATGGTGAATGCGCGGCTGGTGGCCGAAGGCGCGGCCGAGGCATTTCCCTTTCCGCCGAACACGCGCCACCGGACACTGTTCGCCCGGCTGCAGCGCGACGCCACGGCTGCAGGTCGCGGGCAGTGGGGACGCGCAGAGGGGGGCCCTCCGTGGGGCGCGCCGTAGGGCCGGATGCCGTGCCGATGGGTTGTACGATCCGTCTATGACGATCATGGAGCACGACTACGGCATTCCGTCCGAGGATGAGCTGGCGCGGCTGGTCGGCGCCGCCACGCCCCACTTCGCGCTGCAGATCCGCGACCGCGTGGTGGCGTACCGCGCCGCACTGCCCGAGGGGCACCCCCGCCGTGCCGAACTCGATGCCCAGGTCATCCGCCTGGAGCGCCTGGCGATCGACGGCGCCGGTGGCCCCCGTGACGTGGCCGACCTCCCTCCGCGCCCCTCGCTGGAGTTGCGCGGGCGCGGCAGGTCCTAGGAGCGCCCGTCCCGGTCCGCGACCGCGTGCAGGATGCCGGCAAACGTCCGCAGTATCCGGGCCGTGAGTCCCCAGACGTCCTCACCCAGGAGCGGATATCGCAGGGTCGTGATGTCCGGGTGGCGGGGGAGGCGCAGGTCGGCCTCCAGCACGTCGGCCAGCGGCACCTCCATGATCCGCGCGATCTCGGAGTCCTCCGGCGTCATCGCGGGGCGCCCCCCGGGGTGGTGCGCAACCCAGGGGCTCACGGTGAAGCCGCTGGCCATCGTCATCAGGTCGTCGAGCGGCCCGAGCACGCGGAGCGCGTCGCGGGCCACCCCGATCTCCTCCTCGGTCTCGCGCAGCGCCGCTCCGAGCAGGTCGGGATCGTGCGGCTCCAGGCGGCCGCCAGGCAGCGACACCTCGCCCTTATGATGGGCGACGGTATCCGACCTCTTGGTGAGCACCAGGTGCGCACGGCCGTCGACGTCGTACAGGAGCACCATCACGCCGGCATCGCGTCCGGATGGATCGAGCACGACGCGCTCCCGTGTGGTGAGGGCGCCGGGCAGGAGGCCTGCGAGGTCCGCGGCGGTGGGAGTGCGGGCGCTGCTGCGCATCGGCGCCGAGTGTACGCCGGGCTGACGGGCGCCCCCTCATGAGCGGCGTACCCGGGCACCCGCCCGTGGAGGGCGCCTCGGCGGCGGCGCAGGCGGCGGCCGCCGCGGTGGCGCCGGGGCGGCCCATCGTGGGGCTCCGCGCGGTCGACACGGGCACGAGGGGGCAGGCGTGGCTGATCGCGTTCGAGGGGCCGGCATTCCTGTGCCTGGACGACGCCGGGCGTCCCGTGGCGTCGCGCATGCGGGCGTGCGACGTCGCACAGGCAGCCCTCGCGGCGGAGATCGTGGAGGAGGCCCTGGATGCCGCCGCCCTGCGCGCCATGACGGATGCCGCGGATGGTCTCGCGGCCGCTGCCGCAGGAGTGCCTCCGGCAGCGGTCGAGGCGCTGTCGCGCGCGGCAGATCACGCACGTGCGCTGGCCGAGTGGCGCGAGGCCCCGGAGCGCACCGAGGCATCGCTCATCGCGCTGGACGCCGCGACCAGCCTGCAGGAGCGTGCGCATGCGGCCTACGCCACGTTCGTATCGCTCACCGATCCCCTGGCCGACAGGCAGGGCGATCTCGACGCTGATGTACTCGCTGCACTCGTGGCCGCCGAGGAGGCCGCGGCGGCTGCGGGACTCGGTGCCTCACTCGGGGCGATGATGGGGGAGGGCATGGCCGGAATCGCGGCGGCGGCGGATGAGATCGCCGCGCTGCACGTCACGCCGCTGCGGTGACCTCGGGCGCGGCTGGCGCCTCCGCCCCGTCGGGCACGTCGGGCGGCGCGAAGCCCGAGCCGACGAGGGCCTCGATCCGCGCCAGGTCCTCATCCGACAGCGGGGGCAGGCCGATCGCGCCGGTGAACTCCACGAGTTGGTCCTCCCCGTGGATCGCCGTGACCACCGACGCCACGCCGGGACGCGACAGGCTCCAGAGGATCGCCGCCTGCCCCAGTGACCAGGGGCGCCCGGAGTCGTGCAGGAAGCCGAGGGCGTCGACGCGGGCGAGACCCTCGGCCAGCCACTCGCGCGACAGATGCGCCCGCGGGTCGCCGCGTGGGAATGTCGTCTCGCGCGAGTACTTTCCCTCCAGTAGCCCCCAGCAGTGCGGGTGGCGCGCGATCACGCATGATCCGGCGGCGTGGGCGAGCCCTGCGAGTTCCGCCCCGGGGTCGTGGCCCAGGATGCCCAGCTCCACGTCCAGCAGCGGGAAGCGGCCCTGCCGGATGAGCCGGCGGCCGTCCCCGGGGCGCGCGCCCTCCGGTATGGCCACCCCGAACGCACGCACCGTGCCGTCTCGCACTAGTGCGTCCATCGCGTCGGCCAGGGCGTCATCCGCCAGCGCCCGTCGGGTGGGATGGTGCAGTTCGCAGATGTCGATGTGGCCGCCCAGGCGCCGCGCGCTCGCGCGCACCGCGGTGATGATGGCCTCGGGCCGGAAGTCCTGGGGCATTGTCCGTCCGGGTCGGCCCGCGTCGGCCTCGGCCCAGGCATACCCCACGCGGGTGGCGATCACCACGTGGTCGCGGCGTTCCGCGAACGCCCGGCCCAGCGCCGTCTCGGCCCGCCCCTCGCCATCGCGGTCCGCCACGTCGAAGAACGTGATTCCCCGGTCGAGCGCGGCGTGCAGCAGGCGCACGGCCTCGTCGTCGCCGTCATCGCCCCACCACCCCGTGGCCAGCGATTCGGCGCCGAAGCCCAGTTCCGACACGCGGATTCCCGTGCCGGGGATCTCCCGGTAGCGCATGGGGCGAGACTACGCGCGCCCCCCGACGCTTCTAGGCCGCGTCGCCCCCGAGGTCGTCCGCGTCGTCATCCGGCTCCAGCAGGAACTCGATCAGGTCCTCCACGGTGAAGCGCCCGGCCTGCATCGAGGCCACCAGTCCATACACGGTGGCGGAGTGGGGGCGGTCCAGGACGTAGGCACGTATGGCCTCGTTGCCGCGGGCGTCGATCTCCTCGATCGCCTGGCGTCCCACTGCCGTTGCCACCACTCCGGTGCCCTCGACATCGGCCAGCCCGGCCGCGGAGAGCGCCTTGGCGGCCGTCACGACCTCGTCCGGCTCCGCGCCGAAGCGCCCGGCCAGATCGGTGATCGACGCCCCGTCTTCATCTGCCGCCAGCGCCCGCAGGAGGAGGTAGGAGCCCGATGACAGGCCCGCATCCATCACCACCTGATCCAGCACGCCCGCGACCTCCGCGAGCAGCTGCAGGTCGTCCTCGTCCCGGCGCACGCCTAGGGACCGTACCGGTGCGCGGGGGCGGGTCGCAGGGAATCGTAGGCGGCACCCACCCAGATCCGGCCCGTCACGCCGCGGTCGTCCAGCGTCCTGAGCGCGGAGCGCACCACGCCGGGCAGCGCGCCGCGGCCCTGCGTGCGCGCCATGGTGATGGCGAAGTCGTGATCGGACTGCCCGACCGTCGGCCGGCCGTTGGCCCGGGCCAGGGCCACGCGGGCGTCCACCAGGCGCAGGGGGTCGTCCACCGTCAGGCGGCACTCCGCCACGGCCCAGTCCGGGGCGAGCTCGTCGAGGACCGCGTCGAATGAATCCGTGTAGGCCATGGGCGCAGGCTATCCCAGCGTGTCGGCGTGCTCACCGGCCATCGGGCCCGCCGCGGCCAGGGAATCGGCCACTCCGTCCATCACCGCGGCGAACGCGTCATCGTCGATCACCGGGTCCTCTCCCGGCAGGTCGTGAACCACCTCGATCCAGCTGCGGCACCCGCGCATGTCACCGGTCATGTCCAGCCCGATGGGCGGCGTGATCCGGTGAACCCGGGCGACGATCGCCATGAGGGGGTGGCGCGGCCTCCAGCGCAGGCGCTGTCCGGCATAGCCGTGCCCCAGCACGTGGTACGGGGCAAGGGCATCCAGCTCCGCCTGGGTGCTCACCTCATGCACGGCGGCCACGCGGCACCACGCCCGCAGGTCGATCCGGTCCGGCTCCTCGGTGACGCCGATCAGGTCCGCGTAGGCATCGCGGGCTGCGGGCACGAGCAACTCCGGGCGCTGGTGCACATGGGTGGGGAGGAGCAGGAATTCCCGGTGCGGCACGTCGAAGCGCTTCTCGCCGATGCCGCCCTTGCGCAGCATCACGACCTGCGCGCCGTCCAGCATGGCGGCGATGACGGAGGCCCATTCCTTGAGGGCGATTGCGGACACCCGGGGAACGGTAGCGCCCCTGGGGAGGGCCGGATGACCCTCGGGAGCGACGGCGTTCGGCGCTACGATCACCTCATGATCGACGCCATCCTGTCACGAGCATCCGAGGGCGGGCGGATCACCGCCGACGAGGCCGTCCTGCTGTACGAGTCGGCTCCCCTCGAGGACCTCGGCGCCGCGGCCGACGCCGTGGCGCGCCGCCTGCACGGCGATGAGGTCACCTACAACGTCAACGCGCACCTCAACCCCACCAACATCTGCGTGGTGGGCTGCGGCCTGTGCGCGTTCGCCGTGTGGACCGACCACGACCCCCGTGCATACGCCTACTCGGTGGACCAGTTGGTGGACCGTGCGCAGGAGCTGTCGGACCTCGGCATCACGGAACTGCACATCGTGGGGGGCATGACCAAGGAGTACACCCTCGGCTACTACGAGGATCTCTTCCGCGAGCTCAAGGCCGCGCTCCCCGAGGTCTTCCTCACGGCCCTCACCGCGGTGGAGATCGATTTCGTCGCGAAGTTGGAGCGCATCAGCGCCCGGGAGGCGCTGGAGCGCACGATGGCCGTGGGGCACGACACCATGCCGGGCGGTGGCGCCGAGGTGTTTAGCCCGCGGGTCCGTCGCATCATCGCCGACCGCAAGGTGGGAGCAGATGTCTGGCTCGACATCCACCGCGATGCGCACGAGATGGGCCTGAAGACGAACGCCACCCTCCTGTTCGGGCACTTCGAGACCCCCGCCGAGAAGGTGGACCACATGGTCCAACTGCGCGACCTGCAGGACCATGCGCTCGCGAACGAGCACCCCGGCCGCTTCCAGGCCTTCATCCCGCTGCCGTTCCTGCCGGGCAACACCGAGTTCTCGTACCTGCCGGGTCCCTCGCGCGAGGAGAAGCTGCGCACCATCGCCCTGTCGCGGCTGGTGCTCGACAACTTCCCGCACATCAAGGGTCACTGGGTGATGCTGGGCGAGGAGGTCACCTCCGAGGCCCTGTCCTACGGCCTGGATGACCTGTCGGGCACCCTTACCGAGGAGCGCATCGCGCACGCCACCACGGTCCAGACCCCGCTGGGGCTCACCCATGAGCGCATCCGCGAACTGGTCACGGCCGGGGGGCGCGCTCCCGTGGAGCGGGACTCCCTCTACGCGCGGGTGGCGCGGGAGCCGGTATCGGCCTAGGAGAGCGCCCGGCGCCGCAGGGCCATCGCCGCGCCCCAGGCGATCACCCCGCACCACGCCGCGGTCCACAGCACCGCGCCCCATGACGAGGCCGGCACCAGCACCACGTTGCCGTTGATCTCCAGTTGCGCCCCGGCCACCCCGGCCTCGGCGCGGTACTGCATGTCGCTCAGCATCGGCGAGGTGATCGCGCGGGGGAACACCAGGTACAGGGTGGTGACCAGCCCTGACCAGGCGGTGCCGATGGCGTCGGCGTTCACCGCGGCCATCAGGTTGGCCAGGGACAGGCACGAGACGTAGAGGAAGACGGCCACGATCCCCGAGGCCACGGGGCCCAGGGCCACGCTGCAGAGCGCCGCGACCACCAGCACCAGCACCATGTTCAGCAGCATGGCCAGCCCGTGGACCGCCAGCGGCCCGTCTCCGCCCTGGCCGATGATGAGCGAGCACACCGCCGCCAGGGCGATCCAGATGGCGAAGACGCCCACCAGCACGGCCAGCCGGCCCGCGATCCTGCCCAGCATCACCCCGGGCCGCGGGGTGCCGGTGGCCACCTGCAGCCCCACCCAGCCGGCGTCGGCATCACGGTTGGCCGCGCTCGCGCCCAGCGTGGCCGCCACGGCGAGCCCCGCCACCAGGCAGACGGCCGCGGTCCATGAGCGCATGGTGTCGATGCCGGCCGCACCGTCGCGGCCGGCGGCCACCACGGCGCCGGCGATGATGATCGCGGCCCCCACCAGCAGGAGCACCATGGGCCACCGGCGCCGGCTGATGCCGCGCGCCTCGATGCGGCCGATCACCGCCACCGGGTTCACCCGGGCGCCCCGTCCACGAGGTGCATGCTGGCCCCGAGGAGGGCCGGAAGGCCCCCGGGGTCCTTGGAGGCCGCGAGCACCGCGGCGCCGCGCGCCATGGCGCGGCGTATCGCCGCGGTCGTCTCGGGGAACTCCCAGGGGTCGTCCAGCACCAGGAGGTCGGGCTCGCCGATG
The DNA here is from genome assembly GCA_938017905.1 of uncultured Thermoleophilia bacterium. Taxonomy (GTDB): domain Bacteria; phylum Actinomycetota; class Thermoleophilia; order Miltoncostaeales; family Miltoncostaeaceae; genus SYFI01. The sequence goes on from CALIKX010000047.1 coordinate 10,067, forward strand.
AGTGCGCACGCGAGTGAGGTGCGGCGCACGTCCTCCACCTCCAGCGATTCCACCCGCATGTCCGGCTGCTCCATCCCGGCCTCGTCGATGGCCCGTGCGGCCTCGGCGCGTCCGTGGCCGCCCAGTTCGGCGACCATGTCCACCACCTCGCGGGCGCGCAGGCCGAACCCGAACGGCCATGACTGCGGAGCCCAGCCGATCCGCCGGAGCGTCGCGGGGTCGCCCGGGGGCGCCCCCAGCACGGTGGTGTCGCCTCCCGGCCCGGCAAGACCCAGGACTGCGCGGAGCACGCTGGACTTCCCCGAGCCCCTGTCGCCGGTGATGAGCAGGCCGGCACCCGCATGCAGGTCGATGTTCACGCCCCGCACGGCGAGTTCGCCACCCCGCTGGTACCGCACCTCGATGGCGCGGGCGCGGATGACCGGGTCAGTCAATCTTCTCCAGGCGGATGGCCTCCTGCGGACAGTCGTCCACGGCCTCGCGCACGGCGTCCGCGAGGGATGGACCAAGCACCTCGTCCGACGCGGACGACAGGTTGGTCTCGTCGTCCACGGTGAAGACCCCGGGCAGGCGCGCGATGCACACGCGGGTGCCCATGCACATGTCGTGGTCCACCGTGAGGCGGTACCGCTCGCCGTCGATCGTGATCTCGGCCATCTCAACCCTCCCTGATGATCTCGAGCACCTCATCGCGCCTGCGCTCCATGTCGGCCTCCGACACGAGCGACTCGAGGTTGAGGCGCAGGAGCGGTTCGGTGTTCGAGGGGCGCACGTTGAAGTGCCAGTCGTCGTAGGCGACGGACAGGCCGTCCACCTCGGCCTGACGGCCGTCCGCGTAGCGTGCCCGAAGCCGGTCGATCGCCGCCCCGGCATCGTCCACCGTGGAGTTGATCTCCCCGGAGATGTGGTACCGCTCGCGGAGCGCCTGCACCATCTCCGACAGCGTCTGCCCGGAGGTGGCCAGGATCTCCAGCACCATGAGCGCGGGGATCAGTCCCGAGTCGGCGTACGAGAACTCGCGGAAGTAGTAGTGGCCGCTCACCTCACCGGCGAACACGGCGTCCACCTCGCGCATCCGCCGCTTGATGAACGCATGGCCCACGCGGAACTCATCCGGCGTTCCCCCGGCCGCGATGATGGAGTCGCGCACGGCCCAGGATGCGCGCAGGTCGTACACGACCGTGGCGGGGCCGACCCGCTCCAGGATGTGCCGTGCGAGCAGCGCCGTGAGGAAGTCGCCGGCGACGAAGCCGCCCTTCTCGTCGATGAAGAAGCAGCGGTCGGCGTCGCCGTCCCACGCGATGCCGACGTCCGCGCCATTCTCCATCACCGCGCCCTCGATGAAGGCACGGTTCTCCTCCAGTAGGGGGTTGGGCTCATGGTGCGGGAAGCGCCCGTCGGGCTCCAGGAAGCACGGGACGGCGTCGATGTCGATGCGCTCCAGCACCGGTGGCAGGTACACGCCCGCCATGCCGTTCGCGGCATCCAGCACCACGCGCAGGCCACGGATTGCCGGGGCATCCACGAAGCCCATACAGCGGTCCACGAACCGGTCGAGCAGGCCGTCGTCCACCGACTCGGCGCCTGGGGTGGCCGCCGGGCCGGGCTCACCGGCCAGTGCGAGCCGGCCGATCTCCGCGATCCCGGTATCCCCCGACAGCGGCAGTGCGCCCGCGGTGACCATCTTCACACCGGTGTACGCGGGCGGGTTGTGGCTGGCGGTGATGGCCGCGCCGGCGTCGTAGCCGCCCTCGTCCACCGCGAAGTAGAGCATCTCGGTGGCGGCCAGCCCGAGCGCGGTCACATCGGCCCCGGCCGATCGCGCCCCGCGGATGAACGCGGCACTGATGCCCGGCGACGACAGGCGCACGTCGTGACCCACCGCCACGCGGCGCGCACCGGTGACGGCGATGAACGCCCGGCCCACGTGCTCGGCGCCCTCCTCGTCGATCTGCTCGCCGTAGAGGCCGCGGATGTCGTACGCCTTGAATACCCCCGGGTCCAGGGTCATGCGCCGAACCCCGGCCTCAGCGCGGCGTAGGTCTCCTCCAGGCTCTGCGGCATCACGCGCACGTCTCCTGTCGATGTCATGAAGTTGGTATCGCCGTTCCAGCGCGGAACCAGGTGCAGGTGAAGATGGTCCGCGATGCCTGCGCCCGCCGCCGCGCCTTGGTTCATACCGAGGTTGAATCCGTGGGGCGACATCGCCCCGGAGACCACCTCCTGCGCCATCCGCGCGAGTTCCATCATCTCAGCCCGCGCAGGGGCATCGAGGTCCGTGAGCCGGTCCACGTGCGCGAAGGGGACGACCATCAGGTGCCCGGACGCGTACGGGTAGGCGTTCAGCACGACGAAGCAGTGATCGCCCCGGTCGAGGATGAGCGCCCGGGCATCGTCGCCCAGCGCCGGTAGCTCGCAGAACACGCAGCGGGGCCCCTCGAACTCATGGTCATGCTCGGCGGACACGTAGGCCATTCTCCACGGCGCCCACATGATCTGCCTGCCGGGCGGATCCCCTACAGCCACGTGCGCTTGCGGAAGTACCAGAGCACGCCGCCCGCCAGCCCCACGATGATCACGAGGAGGGCGATGAACGACGCCACGCCGTGCCGTGCGAACGGGAGCCCGTCGATGTTCATGCCGTAGAAGCCCGTGATCAGCGTGAGCGGCAGGATCACCGCGGAGATGATCGTGAGCAGCGCGAGCATGTCGTTCAGCCGGTGCGTGATGACCGACTCGTTGGTGGCCTCGAGCGCCTCGGCCACCTCCTTGTAGTTCTCCAGCGAGTCCCAGATGCGCTCGTTCTTGTCGACGATGTCGTCGAAGTAGATCTCGAGGTCCTCGGGCGCATAGCGCTGTACCGCGCGCTCCAGCATGCGCAGGGTGGGGCGCTGCGGCTTGATCACCTTGCGGTAGTTGATGATCTCCTGCTTCACGTTCGAGATGTCGCGCACCAGCTCGCGGCTCTGGCCCTCGAAGATGGCGTCCTCGAGTGCGTCCAACTTGAAGCCGATCTTGTCGAGGATCGGGAAGCAGTAGTCGAACATCTGGTCGACGATCTCGTACAGCAGGAAGCCCGAGCCCTTCGACATGTAGTCGAACCGGGCATCGTCACGCGTCTCGCATCGCGACCAGAGCGCGGAGATCGGCTTCAGCGGCTCCTTGGGGATGGTGATGAGCAGTCCGGGGCCGATGAACACGTTCAGCTCGGTGGCCTGCAGGCGCCCGGTCCGCTTGTCGAAGCGGGGGAAGTGCAGCACCAGGAACACGTAGCCGTCGTACTCGTCGATCTTCGACCGCTGCCGGCGCCGCGAGAGCACATCCTCGAGGTCCAGCGGGTGGAAGTCCTGGTGCTCGGCCAGCCAGGCGGTCTCCGCCTCGGTCGGCTCCTCGATGTTCAGCCAGGTGAGGCCGTGGGCCTCCAGGCGCTGGACGTCGGGCCGGTCTCGCTCAGGGGCGACCAGCGCGGAGGCCCCGCGCTTGGACGTGCGACGGATGTTGGGAAGGCTCGCCATCGTCGAGTCCCCTCGTCGCGGAAATGAACGGTGCACACGGCATCTGGAGGAGTGTATCGCGCGATCGGCCCCCGCCGGACTACTCTGCCATCCGTGTTGCGCGAGCCGAGGATCAAGTTCTGCGGCGTCACCCACCCCGCGGACGTGGACATGTGCATCGGCGCCGGCGCCTGGGCGATCGGCGCCGTGATGACGCCGCACGGACCCCGCGCGCTGGGCGCCGACGCCGCACGGGTGCTGATGCGCGAGGTGCCGCAGGGCACCGAGCGCGTTGGCGTCTTCGTGCAGCCGACGGCCGATGCGGTGGCCCGGGCCGTGGATGCCTGCGGCCTCACCCGCATCCAGGTGCATGGGGTGGATGACCCCCGCCCGCTCGCCGCCGCGGCGGGCGTGCCCGTCACCGTCGCCATCGCCCTCGAGGACGAGGCATCGATCGCGCGGGCCGATGGCGCCGACTGCGACCTCGTGCTCTTCGACGCGGCGGTGCCCGGTGCACACGGGGGCACGGGAGTCCGGGCCGATTGGGGCCTGCTCGAGCGCCGGCGCCCGGCGCGTCCCTTCGCACTGGCCGGTGGCCTCACCGCCGATGTGGTTGGTGACGCCGTGCGGCGCCTGCGGCCATTTGTCCTCGACGTGTCCAGCGGGGTGGAGGGTGCCGTCGCGGGGCGCAAGGATCCCGTGCGCGTGCGCGCGTTCGCGCAGGCGGTCCGTGCGGCGGCCATGGAGGAGGCGGCATGAGCGTCAACATGAGGTTCGGTCCCTATGGCGGCCGGTACGTGCCCGAGACGGTCATCGGTGCGCTGGATGAGCTGACCGAGGCCTACAAGCACTATTGCGACGACCCGGACTTCCGGAGCGAACTGGGGGTCCTTCTCGGGCACTATGTCGGCCGGCCCACGCCGCTGTACCGGGCGCGGCGCCTCGAGGAGGCCTGGGGGCTCGACGACGGCCTGTGGTTCAAGCGCGAGGACCTCTGCCACACCGGCGCGCACAAGATCAACAACGCCCTGGGGCAGGTCCTGCTCGCCCGCCGCATGGGCAAGCAGCGCATCATCGCCGAGACCGGTGCCGGCCAGCATGGCGTGGCAACCGCGACGGCCTCCGCGCTGGTCGGCCTGGGGTGCCGTGTGTACATGGGCCGCACCGATATGCAGCGTCAGCGCCTCAACGTGATCCGCATGCGCATGCTGGGCGCGGAGGTGACGCCCGTGGATTCCGGCAGCGGCACGCTGAAGGACGCCACCAGCGAGGCCATCCGCGATTGGGTGACCAATGTGGACACCACCCACTACATCATCGGATCGGCGGTGGGACCCGCTCCGTACCCCGAGATCGTCGCCGAGTTCCAGTCGGTCATCGGCATCGAGGCGCGCGCCCAGATGCTGGAGGAGACGGGCGGACTTCCGGGCACCGTGGTGGCCTGCGTCGGGGGTGGATCCAACGCCATCGGCACCTTCCGCGGCTTCATCGACGACCCGGACGTGGCGCTGGTGGGCGTGGAGGCCGGGGGCGAGGGTCCGGCCGGGCGCCATGGGGCGTCGCTCGCGCTCGGGCGGCCCGGCGTTCTGCATGGTTCGTACTCGTACCTGCTGCAGGACGATGACGGACAGGTGGCCGAGGCGCATTCGGTATCCGCGGGGCTGGACTACCCGGGCGTCGGCCCGGAGCACTCGTACCTGCGCGATATCGGCCGCGTCCGCTACGTGGACGCCACCGACGAGGCCGCCCTCTCGGCGTTCCTGGAGTGCTCCCGCCGGGAGGGCCTCATCCCGGCCCTCGAGACATCGCACGCCCTGGCGCACGTCCGGGACGCGGCATCGCAGTTGCGGCAGGCAGGTCCGGTCCTGATCTGCCTCTCGGGCCGCGGCGACAAGGACGTGGATCAGGCCGGCGCGGCCCTGGGAATCGACGCCAGTGCCTGAGGCCGGCGCCGCGCGCCTCGAGCGCGCCTTCCGCGACGCCGGGCGTCCGCTCTTCGTCCCGTACGTGATGGGCGGCTACCCCGACCTCGACGCCAGCCGGCGCCACGCGCGGCTGCTCGCCCGCCACGCCGACATCATCGAACTCGGCATCCCCTTCTCGGACCCCCTTGCGGATGGTCCCACCATCCAGGCGGCGGGTCAGGCGGCACTGGATGCCGGCATCCGCCCATCGGACGTGCTGGCCATCGCAGACGACCTGCGCGATGGGCCGCCCGTGGTGGTGATGACCTACTTCAACACCGTCATCGCCCACGGCGCGGCGGAGTTCATGGCCGAGGCCGCATCGCACGGCGTGGCGGGGCTGATCATCCCGGACCTGCCCGTGGACGAGGCCGCCGACATCCGTGCCGCCGCCCGCGCGGCCGGGGTGGCTCTGATCGCGCTCGCGGCCCCCACCACTGACGACGCGCGCATGCAGCAGATCGGCGCGGAGGCCGAGGGGTTCGTCTACCTGGTGGCCGTGACCGGGGTGACGGGCGGCGAGATGAGCATGGATGACCGCCTGCGCGCGCTGGCCGATCGCGCGCGGCGTCACATCCCGGTCCCGGTGGTCGTGGGCTTCGGCGTGCGCACCCCTGAGCAGGCGGCCCAGATCGGTCAGATCGCCGACGGCGTGGTGATCGCGAGCGAGATCATCCGGCGCATCGGTGATGCCCCGGATCCCCCCGCGGCCGACGCCGCGGTGGATGCCTTCGGGGCGGGGATCGCGGAGGCGCTGGCCCGCTAGAAGGGGTAGGTGCGCATGAAGCGCAGGAGCGCGTCGATCTCCTCGTCCTCGACCGGCCGGTCCGGCGCGGGGTCGTCGATGCTCTCCAGGTACTGCATGCGCACGAGGCGCCCGAAGTCGCTGTCCCCGGAGTGCATCTCGGCGAAGGTGCCCCACCACACGAAGTCGGCGCGGCCCCCCCACGGCTGCCCGAGCGCGGCGATGACCCGCATGGGGTCGGCACCCTCGTCGGGCACCGCCCGCACGGCCGTGCGGGTCGTCTCAACAAGGTCGTCGAAGTCCGGCCAGCTGTCGGGGTCGAGCAGGAGGACGGGCACGACCTCCACCATGAAATCCGCCGCCTCGTCATGGTCCGCGAACCACATGAAGGTGCCGGCCCCCTGATTCGGGGGCGGCACCGGATCGCGGGAGAAGATGCCCACGGGGAACTCGCGCGGGTCGCGTGCGGTGGTGATGGCGAGCGCGCGCCCGCGGGAGAGACCAGACCATTCGTGCATGGCGTGAGCGTACCCGCAACCGCGCGCCCGGGAGCGACCGGCGCGCCGAGAGGTGGCGCTAGCATCGCGCCCCATGCCCCCGGCGGACACATCGGACCCCTCACGCCGCAGGCCTTCCGCGGAGGAGCGCCGGCGCGACCTCCGGCGTCGCCGCCGCAACGCACTCCTCATCCTCGTGGCCGGCGTTGCCGCCATCGCGGGGTTCGTCGTGTGGGCCGGGTCCGGTGAGGACACGGGTGCCGCGACCGACGATGTGGCGTCGGCCCCGGTGCTCCAGGTGGTGGCGCGCGCCCCCAAGCCGGTCCTGCCCGCGCCGAAGACCGCCGAGCTCGCGGTGACCGCGACCGGGGGCGACGGCCTGGAGATGCGGGTGGTCGCCACGCCGGCGGGCACCGCAGCGGTGTCCGGCCCATGGCGCCCGGCGGCGAAGACCCTGCCGATCCCGGCCGATGTGAAGCCGCTGCTGGAGGCCGGGCCGATCCCCGGGTACGTGGAGGTGCGTGACGATTCGGGGGGCACCGCGCGCTCCACCTCGATGCTTCTGCCCCCGACCCCCGGTGACGGCACCGCGGAGATCGTCCGCTCGGTCAGCACCGCGCGCCCGTACGTGGCCCTGGTCTTCGACGACGGGTTGGACCAGCCTGCGGTGGGCCGCATCATCGACATCCTGCGGAAGCAGAAGGCGGGGGGCACGTTCTGCGTCAACGGGGTGAACGTGAAGCTATGGACCCCTGCACTCGTGAGGACGGTGCGCGCGGCCGTCGCCGATGGCGTCATCACCATGTGCAGCCATGGGTGGGGCCACCGCACCAGCACCACGTCCAGTGAGTCCGAGGCCACGACCGACCTTGCGAACAACGCCACAACCGACCGCATGATCGGTGTGTCCAGCGTTCCCTTCTATCGCCCGCCGTACGGGGCCATCAGCCCGGGCATCGAGAAGGCGGCGGGAAAGTTGGGCTACCGCTGGATCGTGATGTGGGATGTCGACCCGTCCGACTACGAGAAGCCATCGGTGCCCACGCTCACCCGGCGGGTGGTGGATGAGTCCCGCACGGGCTCCATCGTCGTGCTGCACGCCATCCCCACCACTGCGGACGCCCTGCCCGGCATCCTCTCCGGGCTTCGGAAGAAGAAGCTCCGGGCCGTTACGCTGACGACCATGTTCGGAGAGCTCTCATCGGCGGCGGGCAGCGGGTCCGCCTCCACGACCACGGTGCCGGCCACGACCGGTGGGGACGCCCCGCCGGTGCCGGGCGCGGGGGACTGATGTCGTCGGACTGGGTGATGATCTCCGCGACGATGGTGATGTTCGTGTCGCTCTTCGGGGCGATCGGCCTGGGGATCATCGCCTGGCGTCGGCAGTCCGCGATCCGCGGGCTCCAGGCGCGTGAGCAGCACGGTCTCAGCCTGTCATCCCCGGTGGCGTCCGATCGCGTGCAGGCCCTGGCCGCGCGCAGCGGCCCGTCGCAGGGGGATGTGCCCCAGGGCACCGGCGAGGGCAACGGCGCCGCCATCGCGGTGATCGCCGCCGTGCTGGTGGTGATCGTCGCGGGAGGCGCAGCCGGCTGGTGGTTCCTCGTCCGCGATGGCGGATCGTCATCCGCTGAGGTGACCGCGCAGTTGACCAAGCCCGCCAACGGCCCACTGGGTGCCGACCCCGATGCCGTGGTGCCGGACGACCCGCCCGCCATCCAGGATCGCGCGGCGTATACCGTGGCCGTCCTGAACGCGAGCGGTGTGACCGGCGCGGCGCGTACGACCGTGGCCCCGAAGGTGGAGACGGCCGGCTACCGCGTGGGCGAAGTGGGCGATGCGAACGCGCAGGACCTCGCGACCTCGGTGGTGATGTGGCGGCCCGGGTCGCAGGCCGTGGCCCAGAACGTGGCCAAGGACCTCGGCATCACCAGTGCGCCGCCGCTTGACGGCGTGGCCGTCGATGCCATCGGCGACGCCGACGTGGTGGTCGTCGTGGGCAAGGACGCGGCGACCGGGCCGTGACCCCCGCGAAGCGGCTCCGCGCCCTGGCCGATGCGGATGCCCCGCTGGTGCTGCCGGGCGTGTACGACGGCCTGTCGGCCCGCCTCGCGCGTCAGGCGGGGTTCCCGGCCCTGGTGGTTTCGGGCTACTCGGTGTCGGCCGCCCGCCTCGGCCTGCCGGACTTCGGCTACCTCTCCCAGACCGAGGTGGTGGATGCCGCGCGTGACCTGATCGCCGCGGTGCCCGGCACCCCCGTGGTGGTGGATGCCGACACCGGCTATGGCAATGCCCTGTCGGCCGCCCGCACGGCGCGCCTGCTGCACGCCGCGGGCGCGGGCGGGATGATCCTCGAGGACCAGCAGTGGCCGAAGCGGTGCGGGCACATGGACGGCAAGCGCATCACCGATCGCGCGGACTGGTTGGCGAAGATCCGCGCGGTGGTGGACCTGCGCGAGGAGGGCATCGATCTCTTCCTCATCGCCCGCACCGACGCCCGCGGGGTGGAGGGGCTGGATGAGGCCATCGCCCGCGGGCGCGAGGCGGCGACGCTGGGCGCCGATGCCGTGTTCGTGGAGGCGCCCGTGGACGCCGGCGAGATGCGGCGCGTGGCGGGCGAACTCGCGGATGCCCGGCCGGTGGCGAACATGGTGGAAGGCGGCCGTACGCCGCTCATGCCCGTGCCGGAGCTCGCGGCAATGGGCTACCGGGTGGTGCTGTGGGGCATCAGCGGCATCCTTGCCGCGGGCTACGCCCTGCGCGGAGCGTATGCGGCGCTCGCGGCGACGGGGTCGGGGCCCGATCCGTCCGCGCTCATGACCTTCGGTGAGATCACGGACGCGGTCGGGCTGCCCGACCACCGCCGCCTGGACGAGCGCTACTCCGGCTAGCCCAGCGCCTTCGCCTTGAGCTTCTCGAACTCGGCCTGGTCGATCGCGCCCGAGTCGAGCAGGGCCTTGGCCTGCGCGATCTGGTCGGCGGGCCCGTCGCTCGAGCCCACCATCTTCTTCAACTGCTCGACGTCGTGCTGCTGCTGCTTGATCGCCCGCTGCTGCATGCCGCCGCCGCGCGCGATGAGGTAGATCAGCACTCCGAGGAACGGCAGGATGACCAGCACGACAAGCCAGCCGGCCTTCGCCCAGCCCGACAGGTCATGACTGCGGAAGAGGTCGATCAGGACGTTGATGAGGATGACGATGAACATCACCCACACGAACACCACGAAGGTCGTCCAGAGGACGTCCCAGAAACTCCAGTCCATCGTTTCCCTCCAGGGATGACATCGCGCCCCGGCCGGGGCGCGGGGCGAACCCTACCGCCGCATCCCGCGCGCGACGGTGGGGTTTCTCCTACAGACGGTAATAGGATGCGGGCCAAACCACCCCCGGATCGGAGATGCCATGAGTGATGACAACGTCCACGAGGTGCGTGTTCACCTGACGCGCGAGCAGGCCCCCATCCGGAAGGCCCGGCTGGAGATGACCGGCACCGACGTGACGTTCGGCGTCCCGGGATGGCAGGGCGAGCACTACGGGTTCCCGCCCGGGTCCGTGCCCGAGCACCCCGGCACCCTCGACTACCTCGTGGCGTCAGTCGCCGGCTGCCTCATCGGCACCTTCGGCGGCACGCTGAAGGCCCGGGGCATCACCGCGACGGGCGACGACCTGGTGGCCGACGCCATCGGCGAGGTGGTCGTTGACGACGACAACGTGCTGCGCCTTCGCCGCATCATCGTGCGCTACACGCTGCGGGCGGCCCCCGGGCATCGCGAGGCGGCCGAGCGCTGCAATGCCATCCACGCGCACCACTGCCCCAATGCCCGGTCCGTGGCGGCGGCGATCGACATCGTCACCGAGCTGGACTTCGTGCCGGTGGGCGACCCAGAGGGGGCAGCAGCATAGGGGAAATGTGGCCCTGAGCAGGCAACTCCTCGGGTAGGACTCGAACCTACAACCCTCCGGTTAACAGCCGGATGCTCTACCATTGAGCTACCGAGGATCGGCGAGGCGGGAGTCTAGAGGACGACCGGCGCGTTGTGGCCCGCCGGTGGCGGGCCGAACCGGTGCACGTGCACGATCGGGCCCGCCTCGTCCACCCGGCCGGCGACGGGCACCTCCTCGCGGACGTACCGCCACCCCGCGCGCTGCATGCCCTCGATGAACGGGCGGGCATCGGGGCGCCGCGGATCGGCGATGATCACCTGCGTGCCCGGGCCGCACATGCGGGGGATCAGGGCCGCCAAGGCCACGCCGTTCCGCGCCTCGTAGAGGATGTCCGCGCCGATGACGAGGTCGTAGGGGGCATCCGCGAGCACCTCAGCGGGCGGATCGCGCCAGTCCATCACCTCGGCGCGCATGTCCAGACCCAGGTTCGCCGCGTTCCAGCGGCTGAAGGCGATGGCCGCGGGGTACCAGTCGGTGGCAAGCGCCGTGGCTCCGCGCATGGATGCCACCATCGCGCCGGTGCCGATCCCGCCGCCCAGTTCGATCACCGAGCGGCCCCGGAGGTCCATCGCTGCGAGCAGGTTGCACAGCACGCGCCCGCTGGGCCAGATCTCGGCCCAGTAGGGCAGGCGCTCGTCGTCCGCGAACTCGGCCTCGTCGATGAGGTCCTCGGCGGACGGCGGTCGGCGGATGCGAAGGGTGGTGGCACCCGCGGGGATCTCTTCCCACACGGCACGTGGATCATCGGGATGCACGGCCCGTCAGCGTAATCGGCCGCAGGGGCGCTATAGTCCCCGGCCGTCCGATCCCGAGGAGACTTCTTCCGCATGAGCGACGAGACCGAGCAGGAGACCACCGAGGCCCCGGAGGCCGAGGCCGCCGTGGCCACCGAGGACGCCCCGGCTGACGAGGCCGCCGTCGAGGTCGAGGCCGTTGTGGAGGAGGTCATCGAGGAGGGGACCCCGGCCGAGGAGTACGAGGTCGAGGAGGTCGCCACCGGTCCGCGGGCACGCGAGGGCCTCGCCACGCTGTACCTGTGCGAGCGGGGTCACCGCACGCTGTCGATCTGGAGCGCAGCGCCCACCACGTGCCACGCCCCGATCTCCAGCCGCGAGGAGTGCGGGCGACCGGTGTACCACTCAACCGAACTGCCCGAGCAGGTCCAGAAGGCGCTCAACCCGCTGAAGGCGTCGAAGAAGAGCTCGAAGGGCTGACCCCTCCCGTTGGCGGCCGGGGCCCCGGAACGGCGCCTGCGATCCGCCTTCGGTTGCGCCCCTCGCGTGGTGCCGCAGCTACTCCGGGCCCAGACGATCAGGTGACGGTCGTTCCCTCCGTCATCTGCTCGGCGCGCCCGACCATGCGCTCCATCTCGCTGAAGCCAGGGTCCCAGCACGCGGGGTCGGCGAGGTCCACTCCCAGCGGACGCAGCAGGTCGGCGGGCGCGGCCGAGCCGCCTGCGGACAGGAACTCCAGGTAGCGGCCCACGAAGGCGTCGCCGTCCTCGCGGTAGCGCGCGTACAGCGCCAGGGTCACGAGGTGCGCGAACACGTACGCGTAGGTGTAGAAGCGCGTGGAGATGAAGTGGGGGATGTATGACCAGCCCAGGCGGTAGCCATCCGGGATCTCCATGGCATCCCCGTAGTAGGCGGCGTTCCGCGCCAGCCAGAACCCCGACAGGCGCTCGTCGGTGAGGGTGGCGCCCTCGGCCCGTGCGCGGTAGGCGTCCTGCTCGTAGCGGGCCAGCACCGTCTGGCGGAACACGGTGGCAAACGAGCCCTCGACGCGCTCGCACACCAGTGCGGTGCGCGTGGCCTCGTCCTGCTCGGTGGCCATGAGGTGGTCGAAGGCGATCAGCTCGGCGAACGTGGAGGGCACTTCGGCCAGGGCCAGCCCCGTGTGGAACGAGAGCGCCGTCTGGCGCTCTGCCGACAGCGTGAAGTGCATGCCGTGGCCCAGCTCATGCGCGAGGGTCATCACGTCGTCCATGCGGTCGGTGTAGTTCATGAGCATGTACGGACGTGCGTCCTGGGCGACGGACGCGCAGAAGGCCCCGCCGCGCTTGCCCGCCCGCGGCTCGGCATCGATGCGGTCCTCGCTGAAGAAGCCCCCCGCGATGTCGCCGATGCGCGACGAGAATGAACGGAATGAGGCGTCGATGATCCCCCGCGCCTCGGTCCACGGGACCGCCCGGGCCTCGCCCAGCGGCGCGTACTGGTCCGCAAGGTGCAGCCGGTCCAGCCCGAGCAGGCGGGCCTTCACGCCGAACCACCGCTGGGCCAGCCCGTAGTGGGCCTCCACGGCCGACATCATGGCCTCGATCGATGGGCCGGGCACCTCGTTGCGCAGGTGGGTCGGGTCCATGGGGTCGTCGTAGTCCCGTAGGGCGTCCATGGCGAGGCGGTCACCCACGAGGGTGTCGTAGCAGTGCGCGAGCGTGGGGGCCTCGGGGCCGAGCGCGCCGTACAGGGCGTCCAGCGCACCCATCCGGATGCCGCGGTCGGGGTTGCGCACGCATGCAAGCAGGCGGTCGATGGTGTGCGGCTCGGGCCCCTCGCCCGAGTCGAAGTCCGCCTCGAGGGTGGACGTGATGCGTCCGAACAGGGTCTGCCAGGCGCTGCTCGCGGCGGGGCTGCGCTCGGCCAGCATCCGCTCTTCGGGCTCGCTGAGGGTGTGCCGGCGGAAGCGGCGGGTCGAGAGCAGGTGGTGGCGGTCGGCCGCCACCTCAGGGGCGTTCGCCAGCTGCTCGGCGAGCGGCTCATCCAGCTCCAGCCACTCGAGCTCGAAGAACCGCAGCGCGTTCGCCGCTTCCACCATCGACCGGTCCATCAGGCCGTTCAGGTCCTGGTTCTCGGTGTCGGTCACGTCCACCGATTCCCGCAGCGACGCATAGGAGTGCAGGCGTCCCAGTTCGTTCTCGATCCGGGCGAGCTCGGCGAGTGCCGCGGCAAGGCCCGGGCCATCCATGGCGGCCACGGTGCCGCGGTAGCGTTCGCCGAAGGCGTGGCAGTCGGCCAGCGCCGTGGCCAGGCGTGCCCGGCAGTCATCTGCAGAGGCGCAGAGGGGGGAGAGGTCCCAGTGGATGCCCTCGGCGCGCGGTCCCGTACCTGTGGTCGTCATGCCAGCGACGTTAGCCGAGGGCCGCCGCCAGGAGGCGGTCGACCGTCTCCACCGGTAGCGGCGGGTCGCCCGTGGCCCCGGGGTGGTGCGGGCTGCTCGGGCGGTGATAGTCGGATCCCCCGGATGGGATCAGCCCATACCGGCGGGCCAGCGCGCCGTAGGCCGCGAACTGGTCGGGCGTGTGCTCGGGGCGGTGCACCTCGATGCCCACCAGCCCGGCGCGCTGGAGGCGCCCCACGAACGGGTCGAGGTGCGCGGCGTCCAGCCTCAGCGTCGCCGGGTGCGCAAGAACGGGCGCCCCGCCCGACTCCCGCACCAGCGATACCCCCTCCTCCACGGCGAGGCCATCGGAGCCCACGTACGCCGGTTGGCCGTCGCCGAGGTACAGATCGAATGCCTCCGCTCGCCCGTCCACGTGTCCGGCCCGGATGAGGGCCTCGGCGATGTGGGGGCGCCCGAGGGGTGCTCCTGCCGCCCCCTCCACCACATCGTCCCAGTCGAGTGCGACCCCCATCTCGTTCAGGCGGTCGACCATCTCCCGCGCCCGCTGCACCCGCTTCTCGCCGAACCCTGCGATGAGGCCCGCGAGCGGCTTCGGGGCGGGCTCGTCGAAGTAGCCCAGCAGGTGCATGCTGCCGTGCGGCACCTTGATCGACAGCTCGATGCCCGGAATCACGCGGACGCCGATGGCACGGCCGGCCGCTGCCGCCTCGGCGACCCCGGCCATGGTGTCGTGGTCGGTGATGGCCAGCACCTCCACGCCGCGCCCGGCGGCGTACTCGACGAGCTCAGCGGGGTCGTGCTCACCGTCGGAGCGGTTGGTGTGGGAGTGGAGGTCGTGCGCCATGGGGCGGCGACGGTACCATCGGCCATGCAATGGGACGCATTCGACGGCAGGGGGACGGCAACGCGAAGGCCGTCTACAGCACCGATGGCGGTCGCATCGACGACCGCGGTGGCCCGGCGCCCTCTCCCGGTGCGGGCGATGGCATCGTGCGGGTCTCGCGGACCAGCGCCGGGCGTCGCGGGAAGACCGTCACGCTGGTGACGGGCCTGCCCCCGGGTGAGCTCGGCACCATCGCGAAGGAGCTCAAGCGACTGTGCGGATCCGGCGGCGCGGTGAAGGACGGGGTGGTCGAGGTGCAGGGTGACCACCGCGACGCGGTTGCGGCCCACCTGGGACAGCGCTTCCGCGTGAAGATGGCCGGGGGGTAGGCCCCCGGGGCGGTCACCGCCGTTCGATTGCCAGGCGCTGCCCGGTCGCCCGGGTAAACACACCGGCCTCCTGGCGCGCCGACCACATGGCCACGTCGATGTCCCCGTCGGCCGTGAGCCACAGCGTGACGAGGTCGCCATCCCGGGCGCACTCGATCCCGGTGACGGCCCGTGCCCGGCCAACTTCCAGCTGCTCGGCGATGCGCAGGAACGCGGCAAGGCGCAGTATGCGCTCCTCATCGCGGGCCTTGAGGATCGCCCCGAGGGGCCCGGCGGACTGGATTCTCTTGCGATGTGCCCGCACCAGTTGCGCGATGATCACCAGTTCGCGATGCCGGAACCCCGGCAGGCCGGCATTCAGCACCAGGTAGTGGCCGTGCTTGTGGTGGTCGTTGTAGTCCACCAGCGTGCCGACGTCGTGCAGCAGTGCCGCGCTGGCAAGCCACTCCCGCTCGCGCGGATCACCGTCGTGCACGCCCAGGCGCGCCAGGCCGTCGAAGATCGCCAGCGCGAGCCGGGCAACGTGCTCGCAGTGGGGCCTGTCGTAGCCGTACACCTCCGCCAGGTCGCGCACGCTCGTGGCCCGGACATCCTCCACCAGCGGTGGCTCGGCGGGCGCGAGAAAGGCCTCCCAGAACACCCCCCACCGCAGGCCCTCGGCGCATACCTCCACGCGGTCGATCTCGGCGACGTGCATGAGGGCATCGAGCACGACGGCGCCGGCCAGCATGATGTCGGCGCGATCGGCCTTCAGCCCCGGAATGCGCTTGCGCTCGCGGCGCGGCAATCCGGCCATCCGGTCGATCAGGTCGCCCAGGGCATCACGACCCATGAGGTAGCCGTGCACCTCCCCCAGGGGGTACGAGGCGGCCTTCTGCGCCATCGCCGCCAGGGTCCGCACCGCTCCCCCCATGGCCACCAGCCGCCCCGCCCCGGAGATCCACGGGTCCCGGTGGAATGTGTCGAGCGCGTGGCGCCGAAGGGCCTTGATGTCGTCGCGCGCCGCGATGTCACCGGCGAGGAAGGCATCCGTCATGCGCACCGCTCCGAGGGGCGCGCTCATCGATCGGGCGAGCAGGCGGTCGTCCACGCGGCCCACCTGGATGCTGCCGCCGCCCAGTTCGGCGATGAGGCCGTCGGTCAGCGTGGTGCCGTTGACCGCCCCGAGGTAGCCATACCGGGCCTCCTCCTCCCCCGTGATGATGCGTGCCGGAAGGCCGGCCCCGGTGATGGCGTCGAGCACCTCATCGCCGTTCGGTGCGTCACGGATGGCGCTGGTGGCCACCGCCCGCACCTCATCGATATCCGATCCGCGGCAGAACCCCGCGAACAGCCGGGCCACCCGCGCAGCCCGCGCGCATGCCTCCGGTCCGATGGGCGCCCCCGGCGGGGTGCCCTCCGTCAGTCGCACCACCTCCCGCACCTCATCCACGAGGCGGAATGGTCCGCCGGGGGCGTACTCGAACACGACCAGCCGGAATGTGTTGGAGCCCAGGTCCACCACGGCCAGGCGACGCCGCCCGCCCGTCGTGGCGCCGGGCCGCGGTACCCTAGGTCCCATGTCCACCGGACCCCTCGATCCCCCCGGCGTCGGCGAGTCCGGCGAGGCCCTGGCGCCCATCGCCCCGCGCCACCTCGCATGGCCCGCGCACTTCGACATGGCGGGGGACGTCGAGTCCGCGTGGGACCGCGTGCTCGCCGCACGTCCCGCGGCGGAGCGACGCACCCTGCTGCGCGCTGATGCCTTCGCGCGCGAAAGACACGAGGGGCAGACCCGCCGTGGCAGTGACACCCCCTACTGGCTGCACCCCGTGCGCGTGGCCATGGGCCTCGTGCAGTGGGGGGTGGTGGACCGCGATGTGCTGGTCGCCGCGCTGCTCCATGATGTGATCGAGGACACCCTCACCACGCCCGGCGAGATCCGCGCGGCGTTCGGACCGCGGGCCGAAAGCCTGGTGGTATGGCTCACGGCGCCGGATGCGCGCGTGATGGGCGCTGCCGTGAGGGGCTACTACCGCCGTCTTCTCGAGCAGGGCCCCCCGGATGCGCACCTCCTCAAGATCGCAGATCGCTCGGACAACCTCCGGAGCATCCAGGCACTCGTCATGCGGACCGGTGACACCCACCGCAGGTGGGCGTCGGCATACCTGAACCGCACCCAGTGGCAGGTGCTGCCGCTGGCGGCCCACGCGCCGTCGCGGGCGCGGGTGGCCCTGGTCACGGCGATGGCGGACCTGGCCCCGCTCGTGGACCCGGGCGCCTTCACCGAGCCCTAACGCGGCCACCACGCGCCCCCCTCGGTCGCCCCGGTTGGATTCACCGCAGATGAGGTGGGTTCCAGCGGACATCGGGGAGGAGATCATGGGCGCCGTCATCGACATCGGGAGCCGGGAGGTGGTCGACGTTGACCGCGTCACCGCTCTCCTGGACCGGTTGGAGTGGAGGCTCGACGAGCCGTGCTCCGTGCCGGGGTGCTCCCACGATGGTGGGTGCTGCGGTCAGGCCGGCCAGCACGAGTTGACGGCCGCCGCCTGATCCCCCGCGGGTCCGGGGGGCGTCGCGCGCCGGGGCAGGGCTCCGCCCCAGGCGCCGGCGCCCCCCGTTGCATGCCCGGCTCCGGCCGGGTCAGTGTCCGGGCAGCGTGATCTCGGCCAGGTAGGGCGGCTCGGCGAGCGGTGCGATGCCCAGGCGCCCGGCGGCGAGGTCGCACAGTGCATTGCCCGCCACTTCCCGGCGCCATCCGCGGCCCAGCGGATGGGCATCGGTGTCATCACCGGTGAGCACGCAGGCGAGGAACCGGTCCACGTCGTCCCGCGTCGCCACCAGCGTGGGCGCGAGGTCCACCGCGGCCGCGCGGCCGGTGAGCAGGATCTGCGCAAGCGGCGTGAGGGTGTCCAGTCTGGCCTGCACCCGTGGCGGGGGTGGCGGCCCGAGGGCAAGGGGCGGATCTCCGTCGCCCTCATCCATGGCGTGGATGAGGCCCTCCGCCTCGCGCTCGCGCATGGCCGAGGGGACGCCGCGCTCGTCCAGCAGCGCCGCAGGGCCGGCAGGGCGCCGCCGCGCGATCTCCAGCAGCGTGCGGTCAGGCAGCAGCCAGCCAACGGGACGGTCACGACGGCGGGCCTCCATCTCGCGCCACGCGGCCGCCCGCCGCAGCACGGCGCGTTCGCGCGGCTGGAGCCGGCCCTGCCCCTTTACCTTGCGCCACGCCTCGAAGGGGTCGGGGGCAACGCGGGCGTCGGGGCCGTAGCGCCGGTGGTGCTCTTCGATCACCCACTCGGTGCGGCCCAGGGCATCTGCCCGTGCCATCAGCCCATCCACCAGCGCGAACAGGTGGGCCACGTCGCTGGCCGCGTAGTCGAGTTGCGCACGCGTGAGGGGCCGCCGCGACCAGTCGGAGTAGCCCTCGGTCTTCGCGACCTTGATGTCGAGCACACGCCCGAGCAGGGCGCCCAGGCTCTGCCCGGCGCCGAGGCCCACGAAGCCGGCGATGAGTTGCGAGTCCAGCAGCGTCGCCGGACGGACGTCGAAGGCCAGCGCGAACAGGGTGAGGTCGGCGCTGGGCGCGTGCATCACCACCTCGACGGCGGGGTCGGCGAGCAGGGCGGCGATCTGGTCGAGCGGCGCGCCGGCGATCGGATCGACCAGCGAGATGCGGTCCTCCACGGCCACCTGGGCCAGGCACGGGATGGGCGCATAGGTGCGCTCCCAGAGGAACTCCACGTCGAGGGCCATGCGGCCGGCGGCCCGGGCGTGCCCGGCAAGGGCGGTGACGGCCTCTGGCGTGTCGAGGATCGTGGCGTTCGTTCTCACTGCGCCTAAGATTAGGCACAGTGCAGGTGTCGGGGCTGACCAAGGCGTTCGGACCGCGCACGCTCTTCTCCGGGGTGTCCTTCAGGATCGGCCCGGGCGACCGCCTGGCGGTCGCGGGGAGGAACGGCGCGGGCAAGACCACGTTGCTGCGCATTCTTGCCGGCGAGGAGCACGCCGACGCGGGCGCGGTGTCGCTGCCGCGTGGCCAGCGGGTGGCCCTGCATGACCAGCGCCCGGATGCGCAGGCCGCGGGAACGGTGCGCGAGTACGTGGAGCAGGGGCTCGCGCATGCGCGGGACGCCGAGGTCCGGCTGGCGGACCTGGAGGCGCGCATGGCCGCGGGCGATCACGGCCCGGCGACGATGTCCGCTTACGAGCGCGCGCAGTCCGATCTCGAGGCGGCGGGCGGCTACCACTGGCGGTCCTGGGTGGAGCGGGTCACCCGCGGCCTGGGGCTGGCCGGCGATCATCTGGACCGCCCGCTCGCAAGCCTGTCGGGCGGGGAGCTGACGCGGGCGTCGCTGGCCCGTGCCCTCGCCGGGCGGCCGGACGTGCTGCTGCTGGATGAGCCCACCAACCACCTCGACATGGAGGCCATGGAGTGGCTGGAGGGCATCGTGCGCGATGCCGGCGCCGCGGTGGTGATGGTGTCGCACGATCGGTGGTTCCTCGAGTCTACGGCCACGGCGGTCCTGGACATCTCCGGGGGGCGCGCGCGCCTGTGGCCCATGGGGTACTCCGCCTTCCGCCGCGCCCGCGCCGAGGACGATGCCCAGCAGGCGGCGCTGGCCGAGAGGCGCCGCGAGGAGATGGAGCGCCTGGAGCGCTTCGTCACGCGGTGGCGCGCCGGCACGCGCGCGCGGCAGGCGAAGTCGCGTGCGCGGGCCCTGGATCGCCTTACGCCCATCGAGGCACCCACGCGCGAGCGATCGCTCGCATTCGGCTTCCCGAAGTCCGAGCGCCCCGGGCGGATCGTGCTCGAGGCCGATGGCCTGCGCGTGGAGGTCGCCGGCCGGGTGCTGGTGGACGACGCGGGATTCAGCGTGGAGCGGGGCAGTCGCATCGCCATCGTGGGGCCGAACGGCGCAGGGAAGACAACGCTGGTCGAGACGCTGCTGGGCAGGCGGGAGGCCGCGGCCGGGCGCGTGAGCATGGGGCACAAGGTCCTCCCCGCCTACTTCTCTCAGCACGCGCGCGAGTACGACGACCGGCGCACCCTCGCCGAGACCGTCAAGGCGGGCACCTCGCTCACCGAGACCGAGGCGCGGCGGCTGCTCGGGCGCTTCCTGTTTCCCGGCGAGCTCGCCGATCGCACCGTGGAGGGGCTGTCGGGGGGAGAGCGACGACGCCTGGGGCTGGTGTCACTGGTGGCCGAGGGGGGCAACCTGCTGGTGCTCGACGAGCCCACCAACCACCTCGACATCGAGAGCCGCGAGGCGCTGGAGGACGCCCTGCTCGCCTATGACGGAACGATCCTGCTGGTGTCGCACGACCGGGCGCTGATCGATGCGGTGGCCACCCATACGCTGTCGCTCGAGGACGGGGGCGCCGTCGTGCGCGGCGGGGGCTGGGGCGAATTGGCCACGGCGCGCGAGGCCGCCCAGGCAGCGGCCGATCCGGTCCCGGCGCCGTCGCGCCCGGCCCGTCCGCAGAAGAAGGACCCCGCGCCGCGGCGCCCCTCCAACGGGCGCCTCGCACGCGAGGTGAGCCGGCTGGAGACGCGCATCGCGGGACTGGAGGCCGACCTCGCGGGCATCGAGGCCGAGGTGGAGCAGGCGGGCGCCGCGGGGGACCTCGATCAGGTCACGGTGCTCGGCGAGCGCCACCGGGCGGTGCAGGAGGACCTCTCCTACGCGATGGCCGAATGGGAGGACCGCGCCGCGATGCTGGCGGAGGGACGATGACCGGGCTGGGACCGGGTGACCGCGAGTTCGCGCAACTTGCATCCATGTCGGAGGCCGTGGAGGTGCTCGCGGGCGCCGAACTGCCGGAGGCGGACCTGTCGGGCGCCATCGGGATCGTATCGGTGGGCCGCCTGGCCGTCGTGGTGGATGCCGAGGCCGGGCGCAGCCGTACCATCGCGTTGCTGCAGGAGGGGGATGCGCTGGCACTGCCCGAGGGCGGTTGGCCGGGCGCGCCCGGCGCGCGGGTGCGCGCCGCCATCGACGCCGAGGTGCTGGTGCTGGCGCGCCCCTTGGATGAGGTGCTGTGTGCTGACGCCACGCTGGGGACGTGGTTGCTGCGGGCGCTGGCGGCCGCGGTGGCCGATCGCGAGTTGTCGGTGGCAATCGCCCTGGAGCCCCGCCTGGAGCGACGCCTCGTCCTGAAGCTGCGCCAGCTGGCCGACCGGTGGGGCAAGGTGACGCCGGAAGGGGTGCGGCTCGACCTGCGGGTGACCCATCAGGAACTGGCCGACATGATCGGCGGCGCGCGGGAATCGGTAACCGTGGCGCTGGGCCGGCTGCAGGACCAGGGCGAGGTGATCGTGCGGCGCCGGACGGTGATCCTGCGCCGCATGGATGATCAGGGGCGCGTGGCCACCGAGACGGCGTAGCGGCCGTCCGCATCCTCGTGCCATGACGCGGGCACCAGGCCGGCGTCGGCGTAGAGCGCCTCGACGCCCGCGCGCGTGAACTTGCACGAGATCTCCGTGCGGATGGTGGAGCCGGCCTCGATGGGCACGACGATGCCGAGCCCCGCAATGGACCACTTGAGGTCGCGGCGTGCGCGGAGGTGCATCTCGACCCGCGAGGCGCGTGCGTTCCAGCGCGCGACATGTGCGAAGTCGCACGGGTCGGCGTCACCGGCGAAGGCGTGGTTCACGTGCCGGACGATGTTGCGGTTGAACTCCGCCGTGACGCCCTCGGCGTCGTCGTAGGCCCGCACCAGCACGTCCGGGTCGTGCGCCAGGTCGGTGCCCAGCAGCAGCGCGTCGCCGGGGCGCATGAGGCGCGACAGGCGGCGCATCATCGACCTGCGCGGCGCGGGTTCGAGGTTGCCGAGCGTTCCACCGAGGAACGCCACGAGCCTCCTGCCATCCGCCGGGCGGCGGGGGATCCGCGGAAGGTGGCGCACGAAGTCGCCGGCGATCCCATGCACGCGGGTGCCGGGGTACGCCGCCGCGATGTCGGTGGCGCTCGCCGCGATCACGCCGGGGCTGACGTCGAAGGGAACGAAGCGCGTCAGCGTGCCCGCCCGCTCCATGGCGTCGAGGATCGCGCGCGTCTTGCGGGCGGCCCCGGAGCCGATCTCCACCAGTTCGGTGGGGGAGTGGGCCGCCACGATGGAATCCATGTGCGCGTGCAGGATCTGCTGCTCCGCACGGGTCTGGTAGTACTCGTCGAGATCGGTGATGCGCACGAACAGTTCGCACCCCGCATCGTCGTAGAACCAGCGCGGGGGGATCGTGGGCCGCGGTGCGGTGAGCGCGCGGCGCAGCTCATCGGCCGCCGCCGCGTCATCCCCGGCCGCCACATGGCAGTCAAGGCGCCAGGGAAGGACCTGGCGCGTGCGCGTGGGGGATGCTGCACGCGCGGTCATGCGGCGTCCCAGGCCAGGCGGAGCCCGGCGAAGATCTGCCGGCGCTGGGGCAGGTCCCAGTTGCGGAAGGTGGTGCGCGCGGCAACCTCCTGGGTGGCCCATGACCCCCCGCGCAGCACGCGGTACCCCTCGCGGAAGAAGGGCTCGGCGTACTCGCGGTACGGGAAGGCGCGGAAGCCGGGGTAGCCGTGGAATTCCGTGGACGTCCACTCCCAGACGTCGCCGAGCATGTGCGCGCATCCGCTGGCGGCGACGCCGGCGGGATAGGCGCCCACGCGGGCCGGACGGAACGACGATTGCCCAAGGTTCGCACGGCCATCCGCGGGATCGTCGCCCCACGGCGCCCGGGCCCCGCACGCGGATGCCGGGTCAGGCCGTGCCGCGAACTCCCACTCGTCCTCCGTGGGCAGGCGCGCTCCCGCCCAGCGGGCATGCGCCTCGGCCTCGTGGAAGGACACGTGGCAGAGGATCTCCCGCGGGTCGAGCTCCTCTGCCCGGCCGAACCACGTACGTGTCCACGTGTCACCGCCGTGGTGATGCCAGTGCAGCGGGGCGGTGATGGCCTCCCGTTGCCGCCATTCCCATCCCTCGGTGCTCCAGTGCCGTGGGTCGTCGTACCCGCCGTCATCGATGAACGCGAGGTGGCGCCCGATGGTCACCGGATTGCGGTCGATGCGGAACGGGGCGACCCTCCGCTCATGCGGGGGCTGCTCGCAGTCAAGTGCACCGGCACCCGGCGCCGCTCCCATCACCAGCGTGCCGCCGGCGACGTCGACGGGATCGGCCGCGAGGCCCGTGCCATCGCCGTCCGGGAGCGGCAGGGCGGTCGGCGCGTATGCGCCGGCGGGCATGAGCTGGAGCGTCTGGAGGAGCGTCTCGTCGTGCTGGGCCTCATGCTGGGCGACCATGTGCCACACGAAGCCCCCGGCGGTGAGTTCCGGTCCGTCGTCCGACAGATCGGCATGCGCGAGGACCTCCATCGCGCGACGGCGGACGTCCGCCATGAACCGGAGCGACTGGTCGGCATCAAGGATGCGCATGTCGCCGCGCACGGCCCGCGGGGTTTCGAAGGCGTCGTACGTGGCCTGCAGGTCGGGGTGCAGGGGTGCGGCATCCGAGAGCCGCGTGACGAGCCACAGTTCCTCATATGCGGCGATGTGCGCGAGGTCCCAGGCCGGTGGGCTCATGATGGGGGCGGGGGTGCGCGTGACCCACGCATCGTCGAGGGGGGCAATGAGGGCCAGGGTGCGATCGCGCACCGTGCCGAGGGCGTCGGCGATGGCGGTAGGGGATGCCATGGAGCCACCTTGCCCGATCCCCGGGGCGGGCGCATCCCCGTCGGGCCGTGCGTGGCACCACTTTGTGAGTGGGGCCACGTTCGGCCGGGCGGCTACTCGGTGGAGAGGTTGGGGTCCGCCTGCTGGGTGACCGGGTGGATCGCCACGAAGTGGTCACCGGGCGTATCGATGAGCGTGTCCAGGCGCGCGGCCTCGGCATCCTGGCCGGATGCCGCCAGGGCCTCGCGGTAGGCGCCGAGGAGCTCGGCCACGTTCATGGCGTCCTCATCGCCCTCCTCGATCGCCACGATGCTGACCTTCGCAGCCTTTGACAGGCGGCGCCGGATGGCGGCCTCGTCGAGGTTCCAGTCGTCGTCCTGACGCACGTAAACCACGCCGCCGGTCATCCCGGAGCACAGCCAGGGGCCGGGATCGCCCAGCACCACGGCGCGGCCGCCGGTCATGTACTCGAACGCGAAGCCCTTGCAGTTCGCCCGGGCGCCCAGTGCGCCGATGCGGTCGTCGATCGGCCCGTCGGGCTCGCCGCCGAGCACCATGTCGGCACCGGAAAGGCGGATGCCCGCGCGCGCGTCCGCATCGCCCTGGATGAGGAAGAGACCGCGTGATGCCCCGTAGGCGAAGGACTTGCCCACGTGCCCACCGACCCACTCGCCGGAGTCGGAGAGGGCCTTCAGCACCTGCACCTCGCCTCCCAGGGAGCACTTGCCCACGCCGTCCTGCGCGCCACCCGTCACCCGGATGCGCACGCCCTCCACGTTGAAGGCGGCCAGTCCGGACCCGGTGGCCGCGCCATCGGTGAACCGCAGGTCCACCAAGGTGCCCGCATGGCCCTCCGGGGCGGTCTCGGCCACCTTCGCCGTGAGTCCCTCCGGCGTGTGCAGGCCCGTGCGGGCCCGTGCGATGACCCCGGCGAGGTCGGTGCCGAGGTTGCGGTCGCGCGCCGTCAGGTCCCTCTCCTCCACGGCGAGCACTGTCGCGGCCTCGAGGGCCTCCTGCGCGGCGTCCGGCGCCCGGTGGGGCGGGGGAGGCGCGAAGGGGCGGAAGTACCGCTCGCCGTTGTCGTGGGCGCCCAGCGTGCGGTCCCGCGTAGGCGTGAGGAGGCCGTCCAGGTCCATCTCGGAATGGTGCGAGATCTGCGCGAGCCTGTCCGACTGGCCGACGAGTTCCTGCACGTCGTCCACGCCCATCTCGCCGGCGATGCGCCGCATGGCCTCGCCCATCTCGGTGAAGTAGCGCATCAGGGCCTCGACGGCGGGCTCGTACACGCGGGGCACGAAGCGCTTGAGACCGCGGTGCTGGGCCTCCTCCTCGTCCATCTGCGTGGCGATGCCCACATGGCAGGTATCCAGCTGGCACCCGCGGCAGATCGTGCAGCCGATGGCCACCATGGATGCGGTGCCGAACCCCAGGCGGTTGGCCCCCAGGCAGATGAGCTTGATGGCATCCGCGGCAGTGCGGAGGCCGCCGTCCGCCCAGATCTCCACGCGGTCGCGGATTCCGGCCTCCACGAGCGCATGGTGCGCCAGCACCGTGCCGATCTCGCACGGAAGGCCTGCGCGGCGCAGGGCGTGAAGGCGCGCGGCGCCCGTGCCGCCGTCGAACCCGGAGAGCGTGAGCACGTCCGCCCCCGCCTTGGCGATGCCGACGGCGATCGTGCCGATGCCCGGCACCACGGGGACCTTCACGATCACCTTGGCGTACGGGTTGGCCGTCTTGAGCTCGTCGATGAGCTGGGCGAGGTCCTCGATCGAGTACAGGTCGTGGTTGTTCGAGGGGCTGATGAGGTCCGAGCCGACGGTGGCGTTCCGCGCCGCCGCGATGGCCTCGGTCACCTTGGAGCCGGGCAGGTGCCCGCCCTCGCCGGGCTTCGCGCCCTGGCCGATCTTGATCTCGATCCACTCCGAGGCGTTCATCAGCAGCGACGACACCCCGAATCGGCCGGATGCGATCTGCACGCCGCGGTGCTTCGGGTACTTGCCGTACATGTCGCGGATCTCGCCGCCCTCGCCGTTCATGCACAGCATGTCGGCCCGGAAGGCGGCCTCGGCGTAGGCCCGGAAGGGCGTCTCGCCCTGGCTGCCGAACGACATCGACGAGATGACGTAGGGCAGGTCATGCTCGCCCACGCGGCTGGAGACCCGGCCGGCGGGGATGCGCTCGCCCTCGGGCGCCAACTGCACGCCGATGGCATGGCGCAGGGCGACGGGCTGGTCGTCCTCCAGCGCCTGGCAGGTCTCCGCGAACTCCTCGTAGCCGCGCTCGCTGTTGGCGACGCGCGCAAGCGCCTTCCACACCTTCGGGTACATGCGCGGCAGCTTCACCTTGCCGCCGCCGTCCTCGCCGGCGCGGATCACGCGCCCGTGCTCGGCCAGCACATCCAGGCGGTCGAAGTCCAGGCCCCGGCCCTCCGAGGCGCAGAAGCCCGGGATCCCCAGGATCTCCAGGACCTCGGGAGCGATGCCGATGGCTGACACGAGCCGCCCGTAGCCCCGGATCTCGTGGATCCCAAGGGTCGAGAGCACCTTCTCGAGACCCTTCTGGAGGCCCTCCAGCAGGCGTCCCGCCGCGGCCTCGGGCTCGGGCGATCCGTCCACTGCCTGCTCGACCATCGCATACGGGCACACGGCGTTGGCCCCCACGCCGATGGCCACCACGATGTCGTGCACGTTGCGGATGCCGACGGCCTTCAGGACCACGCTCACGCGGCGCCGCAGCGCCACGCCGTCCTCGTCGAACTCCTCGCGCAGCGCCTTATCCACCGCGGCGACGGCCAGGTGGGGGTCGCAGACGCGCTGCTGGGACGTCGCCAGGCGATCCTCGAGCACGAGGATCTCCGCCCCAGCGCGCACCGCGTCGATCGCGGCCTCGCGCAGGCGCGCAATGTGCTCGCGCGTGGAGTGATCCGTCGAGAAGTAGAGGGGGAGGCGCGCGTAGCGGTCGGCCCATGCCGCCTCGACGTCCTCCATGACCGCGACGCCCTGGCCGGCGGCCACCCGCCGGAGCTCCGGCAGACTCACCTGCACGCCGGGGCGCATGGCGCCCAGGATGATCGGCATGCGCAGTTCACAGCGCTGCGGCGGCTCGGGCTCCACGCCCTCGATCGGCGGGCGCCGGCCCAGCACCACGCGCGTGGAGAAGTGCTCCACCTCGCGCTCGCGGTCGATTGCGGGGTTGGTGACCACGGCCACCGTCTCCTGCAGGTAGTCCGAGATCGGGAGCGGCACGGGGGACAGCGGGCCGAGTGGGCCGTCCCACCCCAGCGATCCGATGGGCTCGGCGCCGCGGTCGGCATGGAACTGCACCTGCTGCTTGTCGCCGTCGATCCAGCCCGCCGAGGCGAGGAGGTCGGCGAGGGGCGTCTCGGCCACCTCGGCCGGGGACGTGCTCCAGTCGCCGCCCACGGGCTCGAGGCCGCCTGCGAGCCGGGCGCGGGCCTCGCGGTGGGGCAGGCCGCCCCGCGCACTGGCGCGGGCGTGGACCTCCCGCTGCACCTCGGGGTAGGTGAGCACCCGGGGTGCCCCTCCCTCGCCGGTGACGAGCGCCACCTTCTCGCCGGGGGCGAGCGGACGCGGATCCGCGGTCAGCTCATGCACGGGGACGATCCCCGGCTCGGACGACGCCACGTACATGTCTGCGGTCTCCACCCACCACAGCGGCCGGAGGCCAAGGGCATCCACCGAGAACACCATCTCGTCATAGGCGCGCGCGGCGAGCGCAACCGGACCCTGGGCGTAGGGCCCCCAGGCCTCGCGGTAGTGCACGTACAGGTCCTGCAGGTCGGTCGGCAGCCGGTGCACCTCGCCGAGGATGGGCGGGAATGCGAACTCGACGGCCTCCATGAGCGAGAGCCGCTTCTCGAAGATGAGGCCCTCGAGCAGCCGGTTGAGGTCCTGCGAGTCGGATCCGTCCCGCGTGATGGGGAGCCCCAGCTGGCGGCACTGCTCGCGCAGCTGCGCGATGGTGTTGATCTCGCCGTTGTGGCCGAGGATGGCGAACGGCTGCACGCGGCTGAAGGTGGGGTAGGTGTTGGTGGAGTACCGGTTGTGCGCGATGACCCGCGACGATCCGAAGGTGGGCTCGGCGAGCTCGGGGTAGAAGGCCGGCAGCACCATCGGCTGGCCCAGCACCTTGTACACGCAGTCATTCGCCGAGAACGAGGCCACATGGCAGGTGAGGTCCTGCTCGATTGCCACCATCGCCCGGTAGCACTCGCGGGAGGCCGTGCCGGCGTCTCCGGCCAGGAGCGCCAGCTGCCAAAAGACCGGCGGATTCTCCGCGGCGCGGGGCCCGAGGGCCGAGCGGTCGGTGTCGCCCTCGCGGCTGATGAGGACCTCGAGACCGTGGAGGCGCGCGATGTCGATGAGGCGTGGCAGCTCGGCGTCGGCCTCGGCCGCGCCCTCGAAGAAGACGTGCGCGATCACAAACCGCGGGTCCTCGGCGAGCGCGGGGTCCAGGCCGGCCTCAGCCAGTCGCGCGGCCCAGAGCGGACGGGGGATGTCCACCTGAAGTCCGGAGCCGTCACCCTCCCCGTCCACGCTGCCGGCGCGGTGCACCATCATGTCGAGCCCGAGCAGCGCGCGCTCGACGATGTCGTGGCTGGGGAGGCCGTCCCGGGTTGCGAAGGCCGCGAGTGCGCAGGCGTCATGCTCCTGGAGCTCGGGTAGGCCGGGCGGAGGGGTCGTCGCGAACGGCGCAGGCGTCGTCGTCAAGTGAGGCCTCTCAAGTGGAGTGGTGATTGCCGGCGCGGCACCAGGCGTCGGCCAGCCGGGGGATAGTGAAGCCGTCCGGCCCCTCACTGTCAACGGGTTGAATGCCCCGGTTCGCGGCTACCATGGCCGCGCGTGATCGACGACGCCCGCGACCCCGAGCCGACGGAGGACCGGTGCCACTGGCATCCGGATCGCCCGACGCTCATCTCGTGCTCGTCATGCGGCACTCCCATCTGCCCCGATTGCGCACGCGAGGCGGCCGTGGGGCTGAAGTGCCCCGACTGCGCGGGCGGGCCCCGCCCTGGTTCGGTGGGAGACCGCGCCCGGCGGCTGGACCTGGGCATGCGCTCCGGTGGCGCGCCGCTCACAGTAGGGATCATCGCCGTGTGCGTAGCGGTGGCGATCGTCGAGCTGGCGCAGGGGGTCACGATCTCCGGGGCGAACGCCGGCATCGCGGTGGACCTGGGCCTTTACGGACCGTTCGTCGCGGATGGCCAGTGGTACCGCATCATCACATCGGCCTTCGTGCACGCCGGCCTGATCCACCTCCTGTTCAACATGATCGTGCTGTGGTGGCTGGGCGGTGCGCTGGAGCGCTATGCCGGCACGACGCGCTTCGGGGCGATCTACCTGGCCAGCGTCGTCTGGGGAGCTGCGGGCGCGCTGCTGCTGGCTCCCGACGCCCTGACGGTGGGGGCCTCGGGTGGCATCTACGGCCTCATGGCGGCGCTGCTGGTGCTCGAGCGCCAGCAGGGGATCGCGCTCCTGGGCTCGAGCGTGGGGGTGTTCCTGCTGCTGAACCTCGCGATCACCTTCGTGATCCCGGGCATCTCCATCGGCGGCCACCTGGGCGGGCTGCTCGGGGGCTTCCTGGCTGCCCTTGCGCTGTCGGCGCTGGGCCGCGGCCACATGGCCTACGGCCGGCTGGCCCCCGCGGTGGTGGCGGCGATGGCGGGCGTGCTGATCGGCGGGTTCGCGCTGGCGGTGGTGGTCGCCTAGGAGCCATCGAGCAGGCGGTGTGCCTCCTCGATGAGGGCGATGGTGAGGTCCACCGCGGCGTCCACGTCGCCCGGGTGACAGGCCTCGACACTGGTGTGCACGTAGCGCGTGGGGATGGAGATGCAGCCGGCGATCGCCCCGCGCCCGCTCATCTGCAGGCTGGCGGTGTCGGTGCCCCCCTTGTTCGACACATGCAGTTGATGCGGAATCCCCCGTTCCTCCGCAAGGGCGATGAGCAGGTCCACCAGCCCCCGGTGCCCGATGGCGCTGGCGTCCATCACGCGGATCGCGGCGCCCTCGCCGAGCCGGGTGGAGGGCCCGCTGGCGGGCGTGCCGGGACCGTCGTCCGCCGGGCAGGTATCGATGGCCACCGCGATGTCGGGTGCGATCCGGTGCGTGGCCGTCCGCGCCCCGCGGAGCCCCACCTCCTCCTGCGCGGTGGCCGTGGCGTGCAGTTCCATCGGCACCGGTCCCGTCGCGCGCACGGCCTGGAGCATCACGTACACGCCCACGCGATCGTCCAGTGCCTTGCCAGTGACGAGCTCGCCCACCTCGGCCAGGCGACGCACGCGCGAGGCCACGTCACCGGGCCGCACGACCTCGCGCGCGCGGTCGCCCGGTAGCCCGAGGTCGATCGTGAGGTCCTCCATCTTCGGGGCCTTGCCCCGCGCTGCGGCGTCCAGCAGGTGCACCGGGGTGGTCCCCACGATGCCCGGCACGTCCTGCGCGCCGTGGATCAGCACGCGCTGGCCCACCAGCGTGCGCGCGTCCCAGCCCCCGAGGGGGACGAACGAGGCGAAGCCGCGGTCATCGACATGGGTGATCATGAGCCCGATCTCATCCATGTGGGCGGCCAGCATGAGGCGCCCCCTCGACGTGCCGGCCGCGGCGCGCACGCCGTCCAGGCACCCCATCGCGAGGTCGTCGACGCGGTCGGTCGTCTCGCCCAGGTGCCGTCGCACGATCTCCCGCACCCGGTCCTCCGCTCCGGGCGGGCCGGATGCCTCGGTGAGTTCGGCGAGCAGGGCAGAGTCCATCAGGCAGCCGTTCCCATCAGGCTCCGGCCCCCGCGGTGTCGTCGGCGAACGGGTCGCGGATGGCCCACAGCGCGAGGTTCGCGGCCACGAGCGTGACGAGCCCGGGGATCAGCCAGATGCCGCCGCACGCGAGGAAGCCCCCGCAGCCGCCGATGTAGAGGAGCGTGCTGCCCAGGGCCGGCGACCGCCGGACCACGATCGCCCCTCCCACCGTGACGATGGCCATGAGGAAGGCAACGGCGCCGGCCCAGCCCCCGGTGCGGTAGTCGAAGGTGTAGAAGATGCCCCCGAGCGAGAAGGCATCGATCGCCACGAAGGCGGCGAGCACGCTCAGCACGGCGCCCACCCCGCCGATGACGGCGCAGGCGGGGCGCAGGTGCTGCTGCAGCGAGGCCACCCGGCCGGTGCTCATCCGCAGTCGAGGACGAGCTTGCCGAAGTGCAGGCCCGCCTCCTCGCGTGCATGGGCCTCCGCGGCCTCGGCGAGCGGGCGCACGGTGTCGATGACCGGGGTCCAGTCCTGTGCATCCACGGCGTTCAGCAGCGCGCGGAACTCGGCCGGGCTGCCCATGGTGGTGCCCAGCAGGCCCACCTGGCCGAGGGTGACGGGACGGACCATCATCTCCACCTTGGCCCCGCCCGTGCCGCCGAATACCACCACGCGTCCGCCGGGAGCGCAGGAATCGATGCTGCCCGCCCATGTAGAGCCGACGGAGTCGATCACCACATCCACGCCACCGCCGTTGGCCTCCTTCACCGCCGCGGGCCAGTCGTCGCCGGCCGTGGCGTAGTTCACGCCCGCGTCGGCGCCGAGGGCCGCCGCCCGCTCGAGCTTCTCGTCGGATGATGAGGTCACGACTACGCGGCAGCCGGCCGCCTTGGCCAGGTTGAGGGCGAAGGTGGCGACGCCGCCGCCGATGCCGATGACCAGCACCGTCTCGCCGGGGCGCGCCTGCCCCCGCGTGAACAGCGCCCGCCATGCCGTGAGCCCTGCCAGCGGCAGCGCGGCGGCCTCGTGCCACGAGAGGCGCGCGGGCTTCGGGAACACGTTGGCCGCGGGGATCACGATCTGCTCGGCGTAGGTGCCCTGGTCCGGGCCACCGAGGATCCGGAAGCCCCGGCCGGGCGCACGCTGGTCATCCCCCCAGGAGAGCGAGGGCAGGATGATGACTTCATCGCCCTCCGCGACCCCGGTGACCCCGGCGCCCACCGCGTGCACGACCCCGGCACCGTCGGAGCCCGGCGTGAGAGGCAGGGGCACCTTCGCGACGCCCTTTCGCACGAAGATATCGCGACGGTTGAGCGCCGCGGCCCGCAGGGCCACCACGACCTCACCGGGTCCGGGCTGCGGGTCGGGGACGTCCTCGAGCACCAGGACCTCGGGCCCCCCGGGCTCGTGCATGCGGATCGCCTTCAAAGCCATTTCCTCCTGTGGGAGTCGGTGGTGGGTGAGGTTACCCGCACGCCGTGGTGGTCAGCCGGATGGGCGGGTGGCGTCGAGCATGGGCGCGATCGTCACGTCCACGCCGTCGCGGCGCCATGCGACCGTGGTGGCCCCGGTCGCATGGCCGATCGGCTGCCCCGCGGTGACGGCGACGCCCTCGCTGATGCCGGGTTCGTAGGAGGCCAGCGGACTCATGCCGATCACGTCACGTCCCGGTCCCTGCACCCAGAACCCGATGCCCGCGGAGGCGTCATCGGCCGCGGCCCGGCGGAGCGTGCCGGTGATGGGAGCGACCACACGGGCACCGGGTGCCGAGGTGATTGTGCTGCTGCCCTGCCCGCCGGGCGCATGGCTCAGGGGCGAGCCCTCCGGCGGTGCGATGGGGAAGGCAAAGCCCGCCAGAACCGCGGGTGCGCCGGTGCGGGGATCGCCGCCGCCGGTCGGCCCGGAGCCGGTCGTGACCGGCGGCCTGCCGCCCCACATCACCACGACGCCGGGGCCATCAGTGGGCGTGACCGCGGGAATGACCGCGGGGACCGCTGCAGCGCCGGGTGCGGCGGGAGCCGCGGTGGCCCCGGCGGGCGCGCATGCGGGCGAAGCATCCTGCGCCGACGCCTGGATGGGGCGACCGGGGTCGCCCCCGAGGGTGGTGAAGAAGGCGGACACGCCCGACGGCCATGCGCCATTCAGCCCTCCCGGGTCGTTCGCGGCGCCGACGGGTGCCCACCGCGCACCGATCTGCGGGATCGTGACCAGGCCATCGCCGGCGTAGCGCGCGAGCGTGCGCGCGGCCATCGCGATGGCATCCGACTCGTCATCGAACGCGATGCCGGGCCCGAGGCCGAACGGATTGCGGATCGCCTGGGCAGGCCCATAGGTCTCGAGCATGGTCTCGTGCGCCGCGATGGCGACCAGAGCCCGCGGGTCGATGTCGTTCGCGAGGCCCTCCCGCACGAAGGTGGCTCCGTCACCGGCCAGCGGGCTGCCGGCCGCGGCCAACTGCGCGTCGAGTGCGCGGGCGTCGGCCTGCCCCGTGCATCGCAGGGAGTCCGCCCACGTTCCGGCCGACCCGCCGGCGGCGGCGACCAGGACGATGCCGGCCGCCACGAGGGCGACCCCGGCAATGCGCACAGGGCGGAGAGGCGTCATGCGCCGCCACCATAGCCGCGTCGCCCGGCGCCGTCACCGGATAGCGTGGCAGCGTGTCATCCCCGGGATCCCCATCGCGCGCGGTGGCCATCACCATGATCGTGCTGACGGCACTGGCCTTCATCGGCGTGCTGGTTGGCCTCGCGATCGGGCAGGTGGCCGTCGCCGGGGCATCGGGCCTCGTGCTCGTGCTGCTCTGGTTCGTACTGCGCGCCATCCAGAAGCGCGGCGATGCCTAGGTCGTGAGGTCCCCGGCCCGCACCACGCGGGCGACCGCCACGGCGAGGGCGAGGAGCATCACCACGAGGCTGGCCATGCACCACGGGCAGATGGCCTCGATGAGGAAGAGCTCGGCGTACAGCAGCCAGAGCGAGAAGAGCACGCCGCCCACCGAGGTGACGAGGCCGAGCAGCCGGCCCCAGAAGCCGGGGATGAGGGCCGATGTCAGCATGAGGGCGTACGTGATGAACCCGAGGTACGACAGCGACACGCCGAAGATCTGGGCGTATTCGGAGTTCTGCACGGTCGCGCAGCCGCCGCCGATGACGCATGCCGGGGATCCGCCGGTCAGGCGTTCCCACGAGAGGTAGCCCGTGATCCCCAGCCCGAGCACGGCGAGGACGCCGTGCGCGATGCGCAGGGCGCCCGCGCTGGAATTCAGCGGACCGCCTCGATCGCCGCGAGCACCTCGTCGGCATCCTTGGCGCCTGCGATGACCTCCTTGCCGCCCGGCCCGGTGATGATGAACGTGGGCGTGGCGTTCACGCCGTTCGCGGTGGCCCGGTCGGCGACGGCGAACAGCTGATCGCCGGAGGCGTCACCGGAGCGCGCCGTGTTCCAAGCCGCCGTGTCCAGGCCCGGGGTGCTGCCGGCGATACCGGTCAGGAGATCCTCCGTGACCCACCCCTTGTTCTCCTCGCCCTGGTTGGCGTAGAGGATCTCGGTGAAGGCGAAGCCGCGGTCCTGCTCGGCCGCCGCCGCGATGGCGATGGCGGCAGTGGAGGAGTCGGGGCCGAGGAACGTGAGCGGCTCGATGATGAGGCGCGCCGTGCCGTCCGTGACCGGCCCCGCGATCACGGCCGGGATGATGTCCTCGCTGGCCGACTTGCACACCGGGCACTGCGGGTCGATGAACTCGCGGACCGTCACCGGTGCGCCGGGCTTCCCGATGGCGAAGCCGTCCTGCGGCAGTCCCTTGGTGAGGGCCACCACCGCGTCGGCCCCCCGGATCTCGGAGGCCGTGGGTTCAGACGACGAATCGCCCCCGGAGACGCTCACGACGATGAGCGCGACCACGATGGCGACGACCGCCACCACCGCCCCGCCGATCAGCCATCCATTGCGTGACACGCGCATGCCCTCCGGTGTTGCCTCCGTCGCCCGCTGCCACGGACGACGGCATCATCGCACGAATCAGGAGAGGTCGAAGCCCATCTGTCCGGTCGTGCCCGTCTCCCCGTTCGCGTCCATCGGCGCATCGGTCGCTTCGGCCGTTGCGGCGGCATCCTGGGCCAGCCGGTCCGCGCGCTCGTTGAGGTCGTGCCCGGCGTGCCCGCGTACGAGGGTGGGCGATACCGAGTGGTGACGGGCGATCTGCACCAGGAGCCGTTCCCAGAGGTCGCGATTGGCGACGGGCTTCTTCCCCGCCGTGCGCCACCCGCGGCGCTGCCACCCGCCCAGCCAGTCGTCGGTGATCGCCTTCGCGAGGTACGACGAATCGGTCACCAACTCCACGGCCGAGCCGTCGGGTGCCGCGGCGAGGCCCTCGATCGCCGCCATGAGCTCCATCCGGTTGTTGGTGCTCGGTGCCTCGGCCCCCGTGATCACCACCTCTGACCCATCGGGCGCGATGACGATGGCGGCCCATCCGCCCCGGGACGCGTCGGTGCCGTTGCCGGAGCACGCCCCGTCGGTGACGACCAGCGTGGAGGGTGGGTGGCGATGGGTCATGGCTGGTCAGCATAGATGCGACTTCCGGTTCCGTGAGGCACCCGCGTGCGCGCGGGGTCAGCCTACGGTCGGCGGGGTGGAGACGATCATCCTCCTCACCGTGCTGGTGCCGGTGGTGGTGAGCGACCTGCGCGCGCGGATCATCCCCGACGCGATCGTGGTGCCCGCCGCCGTGGCGGTCACGGTGGCCGCCATCGCCGCGGGTCGTCCGTGGTGGGGGCCGCCCGCCGCAGCCGCGTTGGTGGGCGGCGTTGTGCTCGTGCCGGCGCTCGCGCACCCTGATGGGATGGGCATGGGGGACGTGAAGCTGGCCGCCCTCATGGGTGCCGCCCTCGGTCCATCCGGGGGACTCGCGGCCCTGCTCGCCGGATTGCTGGCTGCCGCCGCCTGGGGTGCTGCCGTCGCGCGGGTGCGCGCGGTGCGGATATCTACCGTGGTGTTGCCGCTCGCGCCATTCCTGGCGGCAGGCGTCCTGGTGGTGGTCGGTCCGGGCGCGTTCCTACACTCGGCGCATGGAGCAGGCCCTGGTGACCACCCTCCGGCCGGCGCGGCCCTACGACCTGCGACTGTCGGCGGGAGGGACGGCCGGGGGCACCCGCCGGTGGCAGGGGGCCGTGCTGGCCCTCGCGCTCATGAGCCCGGCGGGCCCCGCGCGCGCGGCGGTGCGCCAGCGCCACGATGGTGACCTTGAGGCGGCGGTGCGGGCGACGGATCCGGAGGCGGCCCTCGACGCCCTGCGCTTTGCCCTGGCGGTGGATGTGGACCACGCCCCGTTCCTGCGCATGGCTCGCCGTGACCCGCGCATGGCGGCGGTAGGGGTGCGACGCAACGGGTACCGCCCCGCCCGCCGCGGGTCGGTGGCGCAGTCGGTGATCGCCGCGGCCTGCGGGCAGCTGGTGACCGGGGGCGAGGCGGCGCGGATGGAGCGCGCCATCGTCGCGATGGCATCGCCGCGGCTGGATGACGGCCTGCGCCTGCCGCCCACCTCGGAGGCCCTGGCGGGGCTCGCCCCCGCGCGGGCGGCATCCTGCGGCCTTGCCGCGCGTCGCGCCGGCGCCATGACGCGCCTTGCCCGGGGCATGGACGTGGAGCGCCTTCATGCGGCATCCACGGACCAGATGACCGCCCGGCTGGTGCGGGAGCCCTGGCTTGGCCCCTGGAGCGCCGGGATGGTCGGCACCTATGGCCTCGGCCGCATGGATGCCCCGGTGATCGGCGACCTCGGCCTCATGCGCATCGTGGCCGCGGAGACCGGGCGCTGGCCCGAGCCCGATGAGACGCGCGCGCTGGTGGATCACTACGGGGCGTGGAGCGGGCTGGCGAGCGCCTACCTGCTGATGCACCCGCTGGCCCGCGTGGCGCGTCCGGCCCGTGCCCATCGCGCGGCCTGAGTCCCCGGCGGGCGACGGGGTCCGGAGCGGTATGCTGCCCGCCGCATGGCGCTGACCTACCGAACAGCCGGCGAGTCCCATGGTCCGGCCCTCACCACGATCATCGAGGGCCTGCCCGCCGGCCTGCCGCTGTCCCCCGATGACATCGACGCCGACCTGGCGCGGCGCCAGCTGGGCTACGGACGCGGGGGCCGCCAGAAGATCGAGACCGATCGCGTGCAGGTGACGGCGGGTATCCGGCATGGGCGCACGCTGGGCAGCCCGGTGGCACTGATGGTGATGAACCGGGACTTCGCGAACTGGTCGGAGGACCGCATGGCCATCTGGGAGCCGGCGTCGGACGTGGATCCGATCACGCTGCCGCGGCCCGGCCACGCCGACCTCGCCGGAATGCAGAAGTACGAGACCGACGACCTGCGCAACATCCTCGAGCGCGCGAGCGCCCGTGAGACGGCGGCGCGGGTTGCCGCGGGCGGCGTCGCCAAGGCCCTCATCCGCCGGTACGGCATGGAGGTCCGGAGCCACGTGGTGCAGGTGGGGCCCGAGCAGGCCCCCCTGCGCGACGACCTGTCCCTCGCGGACTTCGACGGCGTGGATGGCAGCCCCGTACGCGCCCTCGATGGCGACGCATCTGACCGCATGCGGGCCGCCATCAAGGCCGCGGGGCAGGACAGCGACACGCTCGGCGGCATCTTCGAGGTGTGGGTATTCGACCCGCTTCCGGGCCTGGGGTCGCACGTGAGCGGGGAGAGCCGGCTGGATGGGCGGATCGGCCAGGCCCTGCTGGGGATTCAGGCCATCAAGGGCGTGGAGATCGGCGCGGGCTTCGAGCTCGGCCGCATCCGTGGCAGCGCGGCGCATGACGAGATCTTCTGGACCGAGGACCGCGGATACCACCGTCGCACCAACCGCTCGGGTGGCCTTGAAGGGGGGATGACCCATGGGGCCCCTCTCGTGGTCCGTGCGGCCATGAAGCCCATCGCCACCCTCAGCCGTCCTCTGGCCTCTGTGGATGTGCAGAGCAAGGAGGCCACCGCCGCGTTCAAGGAGCGCTCGGACATCTGCGCCGTGCCGGCCGCCGCCGTGATCGGCGAGGCCGTGGTTGCCTTCGTCCTCGCCCAGGCACTGGTCGAGAAGTTCGGTGGCGACTCCGTGGCCTCCCTCGATGCCGCCGTGGATCGCTACCGCGCGGTCCTGGCGCGCTAGGCGTGGGCATGGAGCGCTGGGTCGCGCTCGCCGGCTACATGGGGGCGGGCAAGTCGACCGTGGGCCGTCGCACCGCCGACCTGCTGGGCGCGCAGTTCCTCGACGTGGACGACCTCGTCGAGGCGCACGCGGGGCAGTCGATCCCCGAGATCTTCGCGCAGCGCGGCGAGCTGTGGTTCCGTCGGACCGAGGAGGACCTGATCCGCGAGAACCTGGGGGCTGACCCCGGTGTGCTGGCCCTCGGCGGAGGTGCCCTGGGCAGCAGGCGCACCCGTGATCTGCTGGGCCGCACCGCATGGGTGGCGTGGCTGCGCATCGACCCGGCACTGGCGTGGGATCGCGTGGGCGGACGCCCCGGTCGCCCGCTCGCGCTGGACCGCGACCGCTTCATCCGCCGCGCCGCCGAGCGCGAGCACGTGTACCGCGAGGCCGCCGACGTGATCCTGGATGCGGCGCTGCCCCCCGACGAGGTCGCCCGCGATCTCGTGGACTGGATCGGTGGCGGTGGCCCGGATGAGGAGCGGGCGGGATGAGCACGGTGGCTCCCGAGCCGGTCCTGCGCGCGCAGATCGGCGCGCGCACCGTGCCGATTCACCTCGGGGCCGGCGTCCTCGGTGCCGTCGGGCCCGTGCTGGCGGCTGCCGCAGAGGGTGACGGCGTGTTCGTGGTGGTGGACGATGGCGTCCTGCCCGCGGGCGAGCAGGTCGCGGCGTCGTGCCGTGATGCGGGGATGCGCGTGCATGTCGAGGCCGTGCCCGCGGGCGAGGCCTCGAAGAACCTGGGCGAACTCGAGCGCCTTGCCCGCGCCGCTGCGCGCGCGGGCATCCGCCGCCGGGACGCCGTGGTGGCAGTGGGCGGCGGCGTGGTGGGTGACCTGGCGGGCTTTCTGGCGGCCTCGTACCAGCGCGGTGTGCGACTGGTGCAGGTTCCGACCACCCTCCTCGCGATGGTGGATTCCGCCCTCGGCGGGAAGACGGGCGTGGACCTCCCGGAGGGGAAGAACTACGTGGGCGCCGTGTACCAGCCCGAGGCCGTCGTGATGGACCCCGTGGTCCTTGGCACGCTCCCGGCGCGCGAACTGTCATGCGGCTTTGCCGAGGTCGTGAAGTACGGGCTGCTCGTGGGCGGCGACCTGATGGAGATCGTCGCCGCGTGGCCTGAGCTGCCCGGCCCGGATGATGCCCTGGCCGACCTGATCCGGCGCTGCGCCGAGTGCAAGCTGGAGGTCGTGGCCGAGGACGAGATGGACCTCGGCCGCCGCGCGATCCTGAACCTCGGCCACACGGCGGGCCATGGCATCGAGGCCGCGGGGGGGTATGACCTCTACCACCACGGTGAGGCGATCTCGCTGGGCCTGCTGGCGGCCCTGCGGGTGAGCGAGCGGGAACTCGGGCTCGATCCCACGTGGCGCCGGCGTACGGCGGACACCCTCGGGAGGCATGGTCTTCCGGTGACCCTCGATCCGTCGGTGGACGTCGACCAAGTCATCGAGATCATGGGCCGCGACAAGAAGTCCGATGGCCGCGCCCTGAACATGGTCCTCCTGCGCGCGCCGGGGGATGTCCTCACCCACCAGGACCCCGATCCGGCCGTTGTGCGCGCGGCCGTGGAGGAGCTCGTTCCATGATCACGATCGCCCTTCTGCATGGACCGAACATCAACATGCTGGGCCGCAGGCCCTCGCAGCACTACGGCACGCTCACGCTCCCGGAACTCGAGTCCCAGGTGCGGACGTGGGGTGCGGAGCGCAACATGCGTGTGGGCACGTTCCAGACGAATCACGAGGGCGCATTCCTGGAGCACGTGCACGGCCTGGCCGGTGCGGTCGATGGGGCGATCGTGAACCCCGGTGCGTGGACCCACTATCAATACTCCGTCCGCGATGCGCTTGAGGTGATGGGCGCGCCCTTCGTGGAGGTGCACCTGTCCGACGTGAATGCGCGCGAGGACTTCCGCCGCGTGTCGGTGGTGCGCGACATCGCCCTCGCGACCGTCTCCGGGAAGGGGCCCGAGGGCTACCGCGAGGCCCTCGACCTGCTGGCCGCGGAGATTGCGTGAGCATCACCGCGCGCCACGGGCGCATTCGCGAGGAGTTGCGCGGGCAGGGGCTCGACGCGCTCGTCGTGACCAATCTGGTCAACATCCGCTACCTGAGCGGCTTCGTGGGCTCCAACGGCGTCCTGGTGGTGGGGCCGGAATCCCTCGTGCTGCTTACCGATTCGCGGTACGCCACCGCGGCGCGCGACCAGGTGACGGATACCGACGTGGTGATCGCCGGCCGCGACCTGCTGGACCGCCTGGCCGAGGTGGTGCCGCGTGGGCGCGTGGGCTTCGAGGCCGAGGACGTCACCGTGGCCCGTCGCGACCGGCTTGCGGCGCGGCTGGAGGGGGTGGACCTCGTCTCCACGGCGGGGATCGTCGAGGGGCTCCGCGTGGTGAAGGAGCCCGGCGAGATCGACCTGATCCGCGACGCCACGCGCATCGCGGATGCCGCTCTCTCAGGGCTCATCACGCGCGGCTTCGCCGGGCGCACCGAGGCCCGGGTGGCCTGGGATCTCGAAGGGGCGATGCGCGAGGCCGGGGCCGAGGGCGCGAGTTTCGACATCATCGTCGCCGGGGGCGCGCATGGCGCGCTGCCGCACGCCGTGCCCCGTCCGGTCGTCGTGCCCCCCGACGCCCTGGTCGTGGTGGACATGGGTGCCCGGGTGGATGGATACGCCTCGGACTGCACGCGCACCCTCTGCACCGGTACGCTCTCGCCCGCGCTCGAGGAGGCCTATGCGGTGTGCCTCGAGGCCCAGCGCGCGGCCCTCGCCGCCTGCCGGCCGGGAGTCCACTCGGGGGACCTCGACTCGGTTGCCCGGGGGATCATCGCGGATGCCGGCCTCGGGGAGCACTTCGGCCACGGCCTCGGGCACGGGGTGGGCCTCGACATCCATGAGCGCCCGTGGCTTCGGCAGGAGGGCGGGGAGGTGCTGGAAACCGGCATGGTTGTGACGATCGAACCGGGGATCTACCTCGAGGGGGTCGGCGGGGTGCGCATCGAGGACCTGGCCGTCGTCACCGATGACGGGTGCGAGGTGCTCACCGGCGTGCCGACCGACCTGACCACGACGACCATCTAGGAGCGGGCCGTGGGGGCCATCAGCAGCAACGACCTGAAGAACGGATGGGTGCTCGACATCGACGGGGAGCTCGTGTCCGTCGTGTCGTTCCAGCACGTCAAGCCCGGCAAGGGCGGCGCGTTCGTCCGTACCAAGCTCAAGGGGCTGGCCAAGGGCAACGTGGTGGACAAGACGTTCCGCGCGGGCGAGAAGCTCGAGCGGGTCACCACCGAGACCAAGAACATGCAGATGCTCTACGAGGACGGCGATGCCTTCGTCTTCATGGACTCGCAGACCTACGACCAGATCTCCGTCCCGAAGGAGGCGATCGAGGCGGTCGACCTGATCGCACCGAACTCCGAGGTGCAGGTGCTGTTCGTGCGCGATGCCCCCTTCCGCGCCGAGCCGCCGGCGTCGGTCGAGCTGGCCGTGGCGCAGACCGATCCGGGGGTGAAGGGCGACACCGTCTCGAACGTGACGAAGCCCGCCACGCTGGAGACCGGCGCGACCGTGAACGTGCCGCTGTTCGTGAACGAGGGTGACCGCATCAAGGTGGACACCCGTACCCGGGAGTACGTGAGCCGAGCATGAGCACAGACGCCTCCGAGACCGCAATCGGACTGGTCGACGTCACGCTGCGCGACCTGGGCACCCCGCCGTGGGGGGCCCGGATCGCGCCCGATGACCTGGGAGCTGCCGCGGCTGCGCTCGCACCCGTGGGCGCCCGCGTGATCGAGGCGATCGATCCGGCCGCCGCCCGCGCCTGCATGGACGGGCGCACCGAGAGCCCGCTGGACCGCCTGCGCGTGGTGGCGCGTCACGCCGGGGGCGCGCGCCTCGGGATCGTGGTGACGGGCCGCACCCTACTGGGGGAGGTCCCCGTGGGCGCCGGCGTCGCCGCGCGCCTAGTGGCGTCGGCCGCCGCCAGCGGCGCGGCGCGCGTGCGCGCCTACGACGCCCTGAATGATCCGGATGCACTCCGCGGTGTCGCCGAGGGCGCGCGCGAGGCCGGGATCGACTTCGTCCCCACGCTGGTGCTCGGCCCGGTGCCGGACGCCGATGACGCGCGCTGGGTGGAGGAGGCTCTCGCGCTGTCGCAGTTGCCGGGTGCGACGTCGCTGTGCATCTCGGACTTGGGCGGCAACCTCACCCCGGTCGCCATGGGCCTGTTGGTGGGCAACGTCACCGCGCGGTGCCCGTTGCCCGTGGAGGTGTCGCTTCGCGCCACCGGTGGGCTGGCGTCGATGTCCGCCCTGAGCGCGGCGCTGGCCGGCGCGCATGCCATCCACGCATCGGTGGGCGCGGCGGCCCTCGTCGCCGGGCGCCCGTCGGCCGAGGCGTTGTACGTGGCGCTCCATGGGGGCGACCGGGAGTTCGACGTCGACGTCCCCGCGCTGGAGGAGGCGGGACGGGTGCTGTGGCCGCTGGTGGCGCAGGAGCGGGTGCGCCGTGCGGCCGAACTGGCCGGCGGGCCCCAGTTGCAGTTGCCGCCCGACCTGGCCGCCGGGCTGCTGGCGCGCCTCGCCCGGCAGGGGCTGGCGGCGCGTGCCCATGAGGCCGCCGATGAGTGCGCCGCCGTGTGCCGCGACCTCGGCGGTGTCACCTTCGCCCCACCGGTAGGGGAGGCCATTGTCGCCCAGGCCGCCCGGCA
Organism: uncultured Thermoleophilia bacterium; assembly: GCA_938017905.1. Classification (GTDB taxonomy): domain Bacteria; phylum Actinomycetota; class Thermoleophilia; order Miltoncostaeales; family Miltoncostaeaceae; genus SYFI01. The sequence continues at coordinate 52,330 of CALIKX010000047.1, forward strand.
TGTGGTGGACGGCGTGCGGTGGCGCGAGACCACGCCGGCGCTGGCGGACGTGGCCCTCGGGGCGCGCGGCCGCCTGCGGGTGGACGTCTCGGAGGATGCGCTGGCCGTGGCCCGTGGCGCCGGGGGTACCGGCGAACCGGCCGAACTGGCCGCCGTGCTCGCGGATGCGCCCTCGGACGTGTCGGAGGAGGATGCCGTCATCCTCGCGCAGTTCCCCGAGGCGGGGCGCCGCCTCGTCGACCGTCGTCGGTCCCTCGCGGCCGAGGAGGCCGGCGACGAGGGAATGGCGATCGACCGCGGCCTCATTGAGGCGCTGGTGCAGGTGGTGGAAGGCGCCGGGCAGTCGGAGGTGAGCGTCGAGGTGGGTGGCGCTCGCGTGACGGTGCGCCCCGCGGTGGCTGCCGCAGCGGCGGCACCCGGTGCGGCAGCCGCGCCGGCGGACGACGGCATCCGGGTGGAGAGCCCGATGGTGGGCACGTTCTACGCGGCGCCCAATCCGGACTCCGAGCCCTTCGTGAAGGTGGGCGACCGGGTGGTACAGGGCCAGGTGCTCTGCATCATCGAGGCGATGAAGATCTTCAACGAGATCACTGCCGAGAGGGCGGGCACGATCACCGAGATCCCCGTGGGCAATGCCGAGCCTGTCGAGTTCGGCCAGACGCTGTTCGTGCTGGCGCCGTGAAGCTGCTCGTCGCCAACCGCGGGGAGATCGCGGTCCGTGTCATCCGCACCGCGCGCGAGCTGGGCATCCCGACCGTGGCCGTCTACTCGACGGCCGATGCCCAGACGCCCGCCGTGGAGATGGCCGATGAGGCCGTGTGCATCGGGCCCCCGCCGGCCCGGGAGTCCTATCTGGACGTGCGCAATGTGATCGGCGCCGCTGAGGTGACCGGCTGCGATGCCGTTCACCCCGGGTACGGATTCCTCTCCGAGAATCCTGAGTTCGCCACCGAGTGCGCGCGCAACGGCATCCGCTTCGTGGGGCCGGCCCCCGAGGTGATGCAGCGCATGGGCGACAAGATCGAAGCCAAGCGCGCTGCTGTCGAGGCGGGTCTGCCGGTGCTGGGCGGATCCGATGGTCCGGTGACCGACCTGGAGATCGCCCGCGCCGCTGCGGAGAGCGCGGGCTATCCCGTCCTCCTCAAGGCCTCGGCCGGCGGCGGCGGGCGCGGCATGCGCCGCGTGGAGGGTCCGGATGAACTTGACCGCGCGTTCGAGAACGCCGCGCAGGAGGCCCTGGCGGCGTTCGGCGATGGCTCCCTCTACGTGGAGAAGCTGCTCGAGGGCGCGCGCCACGTGGAGGTGCAGGTGCTGGCCGACGGCCTGGGTGGCGTGCTCATCGTGGGCGACCGCGAGTGTTCGATCCAGCGTCGTCACCAGAAGGTGGTGGAGGAGGGCCCTGCGCCCAACCTGCTGGACAGCACCCGTGAGGGGCTGCATGCCGCGGCGGAGCGCGCCTGCCGCGCGTGGGGGTACAAGTCGGCCGGCACGCTGGAGTTCCTCGTGGACGCCGCGGGCGACTTCTACTTCCTCGAGCTGAACGCCCGCCTGCAGGTGGAGCACCCGGTCACCGAACTGGTGAGCGGCATGGACATCGTCGCCGAGCAGCTGCGCATCGCCGATGGGCAGGTGCTGTCGCGCACGGGGCGCATCGCGCCGAACGGCCACGCCATCGAGTGCCGTGTGAACGCGGAGGATCCGGCGTTCGACTTCCGGCCCGCGGCCGGCCGCCTGGGCACGTTCCATCTGGCCGCCGGTCCCGGCGTGCGCGTGGACACGTTCTGCCGCAGCGGCGGCTACGTGCCCCCGTACTACGACTCGCTCATCGCGAAGCTGTGCGTGTGGGCGCCCGACCGTCCCCGTGCCGTCGCGCGGATGCGGCGCGCACTGGGCGAGAGCGTGGTGGAGGGGGTTCCGACGACGCTGCCGCTGCTCGAGGAGATCTCGCAGGAGGAGGTCTTCATATCGGGCCGTTACACCACCTCATACCTGGTGGAGCGCGCCGCCCACCTGCCGTCGCTCGGCGGTGGGGGCGGCCGGTGATGTCCTCCGCGGTGTCGCGCCGTGAGGCGCGACGGCAGGCAGTCGTCCTCCTGTACCAGCGCGATGTCACGGGGCTGCCCGTGCCCGAGCTGGTGGAGAACGCCCTGCGGGCGGGCGAGCACGCGGACGACCCTTTCACGCGTGGCCTGGTGGCAGGCGTGGAGGCCGACCTGGACGCATTGGACGCCCGGGTCTCCGCGGCGGCGACGGGGTGGAGCGCGGACCGGATCGCGCCCCTCGAGCGCAACATCCTGCGCGTGGCTGCCTACGAGATTCACGCCGGTGAGGTGCCGGTCCCGGTCGTGATCGACGAGGCCGTCGAGATGGCGAAGAAGTGGTGCGGCGCAGAGGCCCCGGGCTTCGTGAACGGCGTGCTCGGGCGCATCGCGCGCGAGCAGGCGGGGGAGGCGGCATGAGCGCCCGCGAGGAACTGGAGCGCGCGACACGCCGGCTGGAGGAACTCGCGCAGCGCATTGCCGACGCCGCCGGGCGGCCGGCATCCGAGGTGGAGGAACTCGCGCGCCAGGCATCGGACCTCTCCGCCGCGGTCGCGGGCATCATCCCGCGCGCAATCGCCGAGGCCGAGGAGGATGCGCGACGTGATGTGCCGCGCATCGGCGATCCGGCCGAGCCGGCGTTCGTGCCCGACGGCCTGTCGGAGGACGAGCCGGCCTAGTCGCCGTGGCGCGTCTCGGCGCGCTCGATGCCGGCCCTCATGGCGGCATCCGCCGTACGGAGTTCCACTCCGGGCGGGAGTTCCACGTGCACCTCGTCCGCGGCGTCGAGCCATGCGGCACCGTCCGCGATGTCGGCCACCAGCACGTGGCCGCCGGTGGAGGCATCGCGGGCCATGGCATGCAGGTGCCACCCCGGCACCTCGAGCCCGGCGGCCTGCGCGGGGAAGCGGAAGCCCACCACGATCGCCTCGACATCGGTGACATCCCACTCCACCTGCCGCTGCACCACCTCGTCGAGCGGTGGATATGGGGGGTGCTGCCGGGGCACGCTGCGCAGGCGCAGGCGGTCGAAGCGCCCCTCCATGCGCACCGCGGACACCGTCGCGGGCGCGAGAGCATCGAGCCGCGCCAGGAGGGCCTCGTGGGGGAGTGCCCGGAGGGGCGTGGGGGCACCGGGTGAGAACGGGGTGACGACGGCGAATGGCGTGGTGGTCGCGGGGTCGACCGGCGCAAGCGTGCCGTCGACACGACCCACCCGTGCGACGCCGTCCACCACGATCAACTCGCCATCCAGCCCGCACAGCGTCCCGAGTCCGAGATCGCCGTGGGCGAGTACCTCCCCGACGGTCATGTCGCCGTCGTACCGGGCGTCCATGAGGGCGGTGACGGTGGACGTCTGGAACAAATGATGGGCACCTGCGAGGTCCGCGGAGGCGCCGCGCCGGTCCTCCGCGACGATGTGCAGGGCCCGGACCAGATCGGGATCGATCGCCATGTCCTGCAGTGTGCCCGCTCGCGGCCCGGATCCGCCGCGGCCGCCGTATCATCGGAGGCGTGGACGACACGATGCGTGACTACCCACTGCTCGCCGGCCTCGAGGGCCCGGCACCCCTCCGCGACATGGACGCCGAGCAACTTGAGGCACTCGCCGGTGAGATGCGGCGGGCGATCATCGACACGGTATCGCGCACGGGTGGTCACCTGGGGTCCAGCCTCGGCACGGTGGAGCTGAGCATCGCGCTGCACGCGGAGCTCGAGTCCCCGCGTGACCGCATCCTCTGGGACGTGGGGCACCAGGCCTACGGGCACAAGCTCCTGACCGGGCGCCTCGGCGACTTCGCGACGCTGCGGCAGTACGAGGGCATGTCCGGGTTCCTCCGCCGCGAGGAGAGCGCGCACGACGTGATGGGCGCCGGGCACGCCAGCACCAGCATCTCCTACGCCGTCGGGCTGGCCGAGGCCATGCGCGTCACCGGCAGGCGCGACCGCCGCATCGTCTCGGTGATCGGCGACGGCGCGATGACCGGCGGCATGGCATACGAGGCCATGAACCAGGCCGGCCACCTGGGCTCCCCCCTCACGGTGGTGCTGAACGACAACGGCATGAGCATCTCGCAGAACGTCGGGGCCGTGGCCGGGGCGCTGCAGAAGGCGCGGCTCGACCCCACGCTCACGCGTGTGCGCACCGAGATCGAGCGCGGCCTCGGGAGGATCCCGGGGATGCACGACCTCGGCAACTCGCTGTCCAATGCCACCAAGGCCCTGTTCGTGCCGGGCCAGCTCTTCGAGGCCCTCGGGTTCGCGTACATCGGGCCCATCGATGGCCACGACATCCGGGCCATCCGGCGTGCGCTGCAGCGGACGGCCGATTCCGACAGGCCGGTCCTCCTGCACGTGCACACCGACAAGGGGCGCGGCTACGGTCCGGCCGAGGAGGACGGCGAGGCGATGCATGGCTCCGGGCCCTTCGCCGTGGAGAGCGGGCGCGCGGCGCGACCCGCACCGCCGGGCCCGCCCTCCTATACCGAGGTGTTCGGGACGTCGCTGGTGCGCGAGGCGGAGGCCGATCCACGGGTGGTGGGCATCACCGCCGCCATGCTGAAGGGCACGGGCATCAACCACATGCTCGCGCGCTTCCCGGAGCGCACGTACGACGTGGGAATCGCCGAGCAGCACGGCGTGGTATTCGCCGGCGGCCTCGCGATCGCCGGGTACCGCCCGGTCTGCGCGATCTACTCGACCTTCCTGCAGCGCGCGTTCGACCCCATCGTCCATGACATCGCCCTTCAGGGGCTGCCCGTGGTGTTCGCCATCGATCGCGGTGGCCTGGTCGGGGACGACGGCCCAACCCATCACGGCGTGTTCGACATCGCCTACCTGCGGCCCATCCCCGGCATGGTGCTGATGGCGCCGATGGACGAGGCGGAGCTCGTGCACATGCTCCACACCGCCCTCGCCATCGATGGTCCATCGGCAATCCGCTATCCGCGTGGGGCCGGGACCGGCGTGGCGCTCCCGGCGCGGCCCGAGGCCCTGGAGGTGGGACGCGGCGAGGTCCTCGCGGAGGGTTCCCGCGTGGCCATGGTGGGGTACGGCTACGGCGTGCAGGTGGGACTGGACGCAGCCGGCATCGTCTCCGAGGCGCTCGGCGTACGGCCCACGGTGGTGAACGCGCGCTTTGCGAAGCCGCTTGACGTCGAACTGCTGGAGGACCTCGCGCGCACGCACGAGGTGGTGGTGACCATCGAGGACCACGTCCTCGAGGGCGGCTTCGGCAGCGCGGTCCGCGAGGCAATCGGGGGGATCGGTGCCCATCTGGTGCACGTCGGCATCCCGGACCGGTTCATCCAGCACGGGCGCCGCGACCTGCTGCTGGCCGAGGCCGGGGTGACGCCGTCCGCCGCCGCCCAGGCGGCACTCGCGGCCACCGGCGCGCATCTGGCGCACTGACGCGCGCCTGCGCGCCTGCGGCATGACGGCCCGCGGCTAGCATCCCCGGCGTGGCGCGCCAGCGACTCGACGCCGCGCTGGTGGAGCGCGGCCTGTTCCCCTCCCGCGCACGCGCGCAGGCGGCGGTGATGGCCGGGCGCGTGCGGGTGGATGGCCGCGCCGACGTGAAGCCCGGGCTCCAGGTGGCCGACGACGCGGACGTGCAGGTGGACGCCGGCCCCGAGTTCGCATCGCGTGGCGGGCTCAAGCTGAGCCATGCGCTCGACCGTCTGGGCGTGGACGTGGCGGGCGCCCACGCCGTGGATGTCGGCGCTTCGACCGGGGGCTTCACCGATGTGCTCCTCCAACGGGGCGCGGCCGACGTGATCGCCGTCGATGTCGGATACGGGCAACTTGCATGGGCACTGCGCGAAGACCCCCGCGTGGACGTACTGGACCGCACGAACGCCCGGTCGCTCGAGCCCGCCATGCTGCCCCGCACGCCCGACCTGGCCGTGATGGACGTGTCGTTCATCTCGTCGTCGCTCGTGTGGCCGGCGGTGGCGCGCTGCCTCGCTCCCGCGTACCGTGCCCTCGTGATGGTGAAGCCGCAGTTCGAGGTGGGCCGCGAGGGCGTGGGCTCCGGGGGCGTTGTGCGCGATCCCGCGCTGCGCCGCGACGCCGTGCGCGGGGTGGCGGTGGCGCTGGAGGCCACGGGGGCCCGTATCGCCGGCGCCGCCGACAGCGGCACGCCCGGACCGAAGGGCAACCGCGAGGTGTTCCTGCTGGCGCACGGCCCCGGGTTTCCCGATCCCGGGGTGGACGTGCAGGCCGTCGTGGATGCGGCCGTCGCCGAGGGCGCGGGATGACCCCCCCGCATACCCCGATCTCCGAGGAGGCCGGCACCCGCGCCGAACGCGTGCTCATCCTCACGCACGGCGCTGCCGAGGTGACCGCGGGGGTCATGCCCACGCTGCTGTCGATCCTCGATGCGCGCGGCGTGGAGGTGGCCGCCACGGCCGAGGAGGCGGCGAAGCACCCGGCCCTGGCGGAGCGGGCCATCATCGAGCCCACGGACCTGCGCCCGGGCGGGGTGGACCTGGTGCTGGTGCTGGGCGGCGACGGCAGCATTCTGCGGGCGCTGTCCCGTGAGGCCACCACCGGCGCACCCGTGCTGGGGGTCAACTACGGGCGCGTGGGGTTCCTGGCCACCATCGAGCAGTCCGACCTGGAGCGCGGGCTGGGTCGCGCACTGGATGGCGGCTACGTGACGCTGGGTCTGCCGTCGCTCAAGGCCGAGTGGAGCGAGGGAACGCTGCAGGCGGTGAACGACCTGGCATTCCTGCGCGGTGGCGAGTCGCGCCTGGCCGACCTGTCGTACAGCGTGTCCGGCGAGCCGGTGGCCACGGTGCGGTGCGATGGCCTGATCTGCTCCACGCCGGTCGGTTCGACCGCCTACAACCTCGCCGCCGGCGGCCCCACGGTGTCGTGGCGGGTGAAGTGCTTCGTGCTGTCGTTCATCGCAGCCCACCACCTCGACACCCGACCGCTGATCCTCGCCGCGGATGAGCGGCTCACCGTGACCAACTCCGCGATCGTGGGTGATTGCGACGTGCTGGCCGACGGCGTGCGCATCGCGGCTCTCCCGCCCGGACGGTCGATAACCGTGGGCCTCGGGGGCGAGGAGGTCCACCTCGCGATCTTCCCCGAGTCGTCGTTCTTCCGCCGGTACCGGGAGAAGTTCGGGCGCCCATGAACCCGGGGGCCCAGCCGGCGTGATCCGCGAGATCGAGATCCGGGACCTGGTGGTGATCGAGCGGGCGCACATCGAGCCCGCGCCGGGGCTGACGGCCATCACGGGTGAGACGGGGGCGGGCAAGACCGTGGTGGCACAGGCGCTGGGCCTGCTGGCCGGTGCGCAGGCCGACCCGCGCGCAGTGCGGCCGGGGGCGCCGCACGCCCTGGTGCAGGCCGTCATCGCGGTGCCCGACGGCTTCTGGGATGCGCTGGATGAGGACGACCCGGCCCTGCAGGTGCGCGAGCTCGCGGACGACCCCCGCGAGGTCGTGGTGGCCCGGAGGGTGCCCGCCGAGGGCCGGGCGCGGGCACTGGTGGACGGCCAGGTGGCCTCCCGCGATGGCGTGGCGGCATTCGTGACGGCACTGGTGAGGTTCTCGGGTCAGCACGACCAGCGGCGGCTGGTCGGCCCGGCGGCCCAGTTGGCCGTCCTCGATGCCTTCGCCGGCGCCGAGGCCGTGTCCGCCGCCGCCCGTCTTGCTGCCCTGCGGCGCGACCTGGCCGTGCTCACGCGCCGGGTGGAGGATGCCCGTGCCGGCCGCGAGCGCGCGGAGGCCGAGCGCGGTGCATTGGAGGCGCTCGTGGCCGACGTCGACGAGGTCGCACCCGATCCCGCCGAGGAGCAGGCGCTCCGCACGGAACGCGAGCGGCTGGTGCATGCGGGGCGCCTCGCCGAGGTCGCCGCCCTCGCCATCGCGCTGCTGGACGGCGATGGGGCGGGGGAGGGCGGCGCGGTCACCGCCGCCGGCCGCGCCATGCGGGCGGTGGGGGACGCCGCGGAGCTGGATCCCTCCCTGGATGCGGTACGTGACGACCTCGCCGCGGGAGAGGCGGCCCTGCAGGAGGCCCTCATCGGGGTGCGCCGCTATGCCGACGACCTGGGCGCCGAGCCGGGCCGGCTCGAGTGGGTGGAGGAGCGGCTGGAGAAGTACTCCACGCTGTCGCGCCGGTACGGGCCGGGCACCGACGAGGTGCTGCGCCGGGCTGCCGCCGCCCGGGACGCCCTGGCGGCGCTCACGGCGGGCGATGCCGGTGGCGACGGCCTGGCGGCCGAACGCGACGCCCTGGCGCGTGATGGCGCGGAACTCGCCGCCGTGCTGCACGGGCTGCGCGCGGCGGCCGCGCCGCGCCTGGCGTCCCGCGTGCAGGAGGAGCTCGCCGACCTCGCCATGCCGGGCGCGGCGCTGCGCATGGAGGTGCATGCCGACGGGGCGGAGGTGCCGCGCGACCGGGTGACCCTGATGATGCGGGCGAACCCCGGGCTGCCCGAGGCCCCGCTGGCCGAGGCCGCATCGGGCGGTGAGTTGTCGCGGGTGCTCCTGGCACTGCATCGCGTCGCCGCAGCCGCGGAGCCCGGCGTTGCATGGGTGTTCGACGAGGTGGATGCGGGGATCGGCGGCGTCACCGCATCGGCGGTCGGCGCGCGCCTCGCCGACATGGCGATGGGGCGCCAGGTGGTGGTGATCACGCACCTCCCACAGGTGGCGGCCGCGGCGGACCGCCACTACCGGCTCGTGAAGGGGACGGCGGAGGACGGGCGCGCGATCACCACCATCGAGGCCGTGGAGGGCGAGGCGCTCGTGGATGAGATGTGCCGCATGCTCGGCGCCGAACCCACCGATGGCGCCGCACGCGCCCACGCGGCGGAACTCCTCGCGCGGCGCGCGGGGTAGCCGCGTCCGTGTCGTGGCCCGCGCCGCGGTGGGCGGTATGCTGACGGCCCGTACGGTGTGCGGGTCGGGGAGGCCGGGCAGTGAGTGAACACGGTGGGCACTACGTCTTCGTAACCGGGGGCGTCGTCTCCGGCCTGGGTAAGGGGATCACGGCCGCATCGCTCGGCACGCTCCTCAAGGCACGCGGGTACCGGGTATCGCTGCTGAAGTGCGATCCGTACCTGAACGTGGACCCCGGGACGATGAGCCCGTTCCAGCACGGCGAGGTATTCGTGACGGAGGACGGCGCCGAGACCGACCTGGACCTGGGCCACTACGAGCGCTTCACGGACGAGGCGCTCACCCGGACCTCCAACATCACCACCGGCTCCGTGTACGACGCCGTCATCCGCCGCGAGCGCCGCGGGGACTTCCTGGGCGCGACCGTGCAGGTGATCCCGCATATCACCAACGAGATCAAGGCGCGCATCACGCAGGGGGCGACGTCGTCGAATGCCGACGTCGTGATCGTGGAGATCGGTGGCACCGTGGGCGACATCGAGTCGCTGCCCTTCCTCGAGGCCATCCGCCAGTTGCGCAACGACGTGGGGCGCGACCGGGTGGCGTTCGTGCACGTCACCCTCGTGCCGTTCCTCGAGGTGGCCGGTGAGCTCAAGACCAAGACGACCCAGCACTCGGTGAACGAGCTCCGGCGCATCGGAATCGAGCCGGATGTGCTGGTGCTGCGCTCGGACCGGCCGCTTGACGAGGGCGTGCGCGAGAAGATCGCCCTGTTCGGGGGCATCGCGCCCCGCGCGGTCATCTCCGCCGAGGACTCGGACGACATCTACAAGGTGCCCATCGCGATGGAGGAAGAGGGCCTCGACCGCGTCGTGTGCGAGCGCCTGAGGCTGCCGCTGCATGACATCGACCTCGGGGACTGGCGCGCCGTGGTTGACCGGCTCTCCGAGACGCGGGGCACCGCCCGGATCGCGCTGGTGGGCAAGTACGTGCAGCTGCACGACGCCTACCTGTCGGTGGTGGAGGCCCTCAAGCACGGCGGGCTCGCGCAGGGCGTGGAGGTGGAGATCGACTGGGTGGACGCCGACGCGGACGACCTGGGCGATCGCCTTCGGGCAGCGGACGGGGTGCTGGTACCCGGCGGATTCGGCGGCCGCGGCGTGGAGGGCAAGATCGAGGCTGCCCGCATTGCGCGCGAGGAGGGCATTCCGTATCTCGGGATCTGCCTCGGCATGCAGGTGGCCGTCATCGAGTACGCGCGGAACGTGTGCGGAATGGATGGCGCCAACTCCACCGAGTTCGACATGGAGACCCCCTACCCGGTCATCGACCTGCTCCCCGAGCAGCGCCAGATCGAGGAGCGCGGGGGCACGATGCGCCTTGGCGGGGGCACGGTGGCCCTGATGCCCGGGACCATCGTGCGCGGCCTCTACGGTGACGCCGACACGATCCAGGAGCGGCACCGCCACCGCTACGAGGTGAACCCCGTGCTCCGACCGGGGATGGAGGAGAAGGGGCTCGTTACGTGCGGGCGCTCGACCGACGGGCGCCTGGTGGAGTGCATCGAGCTGCCCGACCACCCGTTCTTCGTGGCAAGCCAGTACCACCCCGAGTTCAAGAGCCGCCCCACGCGGCCGCAGCCGCTGTTCCGCGCCTTCGTGGGCGCCGCTGCGGCACGCGCCGGCGTGGCCGGGGGCGACGTGGCCACCTCCTCCCGCGTGGCGTGAGCAGCACGTCGGTGGACGACCTGCCCGAGGTGGCGCGCCTGTTCGCGCGTCTGTGCGAGATCCCGTCGCCTTCGGGGCAGGAGGGCGCGATGGCCGGGGCGGTGCGTGAGGAGCTCGCGCGCATGGGCGCCGAGGTGACCGAGGATGATGCCGCGGCGGGGCTCCCAGCGGCGGGGTGCAACAACATCGTCGCGCGCTTTGCGCCGACGGCCGAGGGCATCCCGATCATGTTCTGCGCGCACCTCGACACCGTGCCCGTGCTCGGGCCCATCGAGGTGGTGCGCGATGGCGCGTTCCTGACCAACCGCCATGCGGCGATCCTGGGCGGCGACGACAAGGCGGCGGTCGCGGCGATGCTTCATGCGGTGGACCGCGTGGTGGTGGAGGGCATCCCCCACGCCGGCATCGAGCTGGTGTTCACCCCGTGCGAGGAGGTCGGGCTGCGGGGGGCGGCGTACTTCGACCCCTCGGTGCTGCGCGCGGCCTTCGGGTTCGTGTACGACCACACGGGGGACCTCGGCGGCATCGTGATGAGCGCGCCCACGCACAAGGAGATGTTCATCACCATGCGGGGCACCGCCGCGCATGCGGGTATCCAGCCCGAGCAGGGCCGCAGTGCGATCACCGCGGCGGCGCGGGCCATCGCGGCCATGCCGCTCGGCCGGGTCGATCCGGTGACCACCGCCAACATCGGGACGATTACCGGGGGCTCCGCCACCAACGTGGTCGCGGAGGAGTGCGCGGTCACCGCCGAGTGCCGGTCGCTCGACGACGGGGCGCTCGATGCCCAGGTGATGGCGATGCTCGATGCGTTCACCTGGGCTGCCACGGAGGGTGAGTGCGACGTCGAGATGGTGGTGCGCGATCACTTCACGGGGTACTCGCTGGACCCCTCCGACCCGCAGGTGGTGATGGCGCGCCAAGCGCTGGATGACTGCGGGATCGCGGTGCGGGAGGTGGCATCCGGCGGTGGATCGGATGTGAACGCGCTCATCCTGAACGGCTTCCCCGCCGTCAACCTCTGCAACGCGATGGTGGACGTCCATACCCCGGATGAGCGGATCCGCATCGCCGACATCGAGGGCATGGTCGACGTAACCCTGGCTCTCATCGCCCGGGCACGCGGCCCGCGGTGACCGGCATGCTCGACGGCGGCCGCCCTATCGCGGGCCTGGGCGTGGAGGGCGCCGAGCAGGTGTACCGGGGCGAGGTGGTGGACCTGGACGTCATGCGGTACCGGCGACCCGGGGGCCTGGTGGTGCGCCGCGAGGTGATCGGCCACCCCGGCGCGGTGGTGATGGTGCCGGTGGAGGACGAGCACGTCCTGATGGTGCGCCAGCCGCGCGAGGCGGTGGGCGAATACCTGCTGGAGCTCCCCGCCGGCAAGCTCGACGTGCCGGGTGAGCCGCCGGTCGAGTGCGCGCGCCGGGAGCTGGCGGAGGAGGTCGGCCGGTCCGCGGGCGCCCTGGAGGACCTCGGGGGCTTCTACACGGCCCCGGCGATCCTCGAGGAGTACATCCACTGCTTCCTCGCCACGGACCTCGCGCCGGTGGCCCATGAGCCGATACCGGAGGAGGAGATCGAGGTCGTGCCGGTGCCCCTGCGGGATCTGGGCGCCCTCATCGACGAGGTGCGCGATGCCAAGTCGCTGATCGGGCTGCTGCGCCTGGACCGGCGCCTGCGCGCCCGCGCCTAGCGGCGGGAGGCCAGCACGATGCCGTCGCCCACGGGAAGCACGGCGGCGGTCAGGCGGCCATCATCCGCAGCGGCCTCCGCAACGCTGCGCAGGCCTGCGGCCCGCACATCGTCGGTGCCGCCTCCGAAGATGTTGTCGGCCACGATGACCCCGCCCGGTCGGACGAGACGGATGCACTCGGACATGTAGGCCGGGTATGCGGGCTTGTCGGCGTCGATGTAGGCGAGGTCATACCCGGGGGCAAGGGCAGGCAGGGTGTCCAGGGCTGGGGCCACGTGGATGGTCACCTGGTCGTGGTGGCCTGCGCGCCGGAGATGATCGGCCGCGCGGTCGGCGTGACCTGCGTGGGCCTCAAGGCAGTCGATATGGCCGTCGTCGGCGAGCGACGGCGCCATCCATAGCGCGGAGGTCCCCACGAACGTGCCGATTTCGAGCACGCGGTGCCCCCCGGTGGCGCGCACGAGCACGGCGAGCAGCGCCCCGAGGTCCGGGTGGGTCATCATCTCCTCGTCGTCCGCGCCCGCCATGTCGCGCTGCAGGCGACGCACCGGTTCCGGGGCCGCACCGACGCCGTCCAGCCATGAGGCGAGTGCGGGCGACAGGGGCGTGCGGGCGACGCTCACCGGCTGCCGAGCCCCCGGAGCGGGATCAGGGCAAAGGCCCCGAGAAGGACGACCAGCGCCCCGGCGGCGATCAGGCCCGGCCAGGTCTCCGACCAGATGACGGTCCCCGTGAGCTCGGCGCTGCGCGCGGCATCGAGGATGTACGTGACCGGGTTGTACCGGGCGATGGTGGCCAGCCAGCCGGTGAGCGCGTCCTGCGGGACGTACGCCACCGACATGAAGACCGACAGGAATACGGCGAGCTGCATGATGGGGGCGGCCTGGATCGTGCGCGTCCGGAGGGCTACGCCGATGGCCCAGAACGAGGCAGCCGCCGCGAAGAGCAGGGCGAAGGCGAAGATCACCAGTGTGGGGGCGATGCCGGCCGGCATCACCCCGCCCACCATCCCGGCGATCAGGACCACCATGGTCGTGAACAGGCTGCGTGCCTGCGCGGCAAGCATGGGACCGAGCACCAGGGCAAGGCGCGGGGCGGGGCTGGACTGGAGACGGTCGAAGAAGCCCCCCTCGAGGTCGCGCGCGAGCGTCATTCCGGAGTTGATCCCGGCGAACCCGGCCCCCATGACCGCGGCCATGGGGATCGTGAACGCCAGGTACGACTCGCCAGCGAACTGCGGCAGGGCACCGATGCCGTGGAACGCCCCCGCGGTGGCGATGAGGATGAAGAGCGGCATCACCAGGGAGGGGATGAACACCGACGGCACGCGGCGCACCAGCAGCAGGTTGCGCCCGGCCAGTCCCAGGCTCACGCTGATGACCCTCATGCGGCCACCCTCAGCCTGCGCTGGAGGGCGAGGGCCGATGCCCCGATGGTGATGGCGGCCAGGCCGAGCGCGATGCCGATGCCCGCGAGCGCCGTTCCCGTCGTGGCCCCGCCGATGACCTCCAGGCGCATGGCCTCGACCAGGTAGGTGATGGGGTTTGCCGCCGCCACGGCGGCGTACCACCCGGTCATCGTCTCGAGCGGGAAGAACGCCGAGGAGAAGAACAGCAGGGCGAAGAACAGCGGGAACATTCCCTGCACGGCCTCCCCCGATCCCGTGCGGAGCGCGAGGAACACGCCCAGCCCCCCCACGGCGGCGGCGAAGAGCACGGCGATGAGGAGCACGATGGTGAAGCCCGCGATCCCGGCCTGAACGCGCGCGCCGAAGGCCCAGGCGATGCCGATGAACAGGACTGCCTGGAACGCGCCCAGTGCCATCGATGCCCCGAGTCGCCCGGTGAGAATGGCCACCCGTGACGTGGGGGAGGCCACGAGGCGGTCGAAGAACCCGCCCTCGATGTCGGTGGCGAATGCCGCCCCGGCGCTGGTGCCGGCGATCAGCACCCCCTGGATGACCGCGCCGCACACCGCGAAGTCGAGGAATCCCCGCACCGGCGGGAAGCCGGGGACGGCGCCCGGCGCGCCCCCGAACGAGGCGGTGAAGATGGCCATGAGCACGAGGGGGAAGAACAGAGCCGGGAACCACGCCTGGGGCAGGCGGATGGTGGTGATGATCGATCGCCATGCGAGTGCGGCCGTCTGCCGCAGCGCGGGCGCGGCGGCGGTCATGCCGGGGCGGGCGCCTCGCCCGCACCCTCCAGGTGGCGCCCGGTGCAGGCGAGGAAGACGTCATCGAGGGTCGGCTCGGCCAGGTCGATCGCCTGGAACTGCACGCCCTCCTCGTCGAGCGCACGCACGGCGTCGGCCATTGCCGCGGAGCCACCGGGGAGGCGCACCCCTGCGCTGGCGGGCGCCGATCCGGCCACCACCTGGCCGAACCGCCCGAGCACGCGCGCGATGTCGTCGGGGGATGAGCCCTCCGCCGCGGTCACGGTGAGCAGCGGATCGCCGATGCCCGCCCTCAGCGCGGCGGGCGAGCCGTCCGCGACGATCCGGCCGCCATCGATGATCGCGACCCGGTCCGCGAGCTGGTCGGCCTCCTCCAGGTACTGGGTGGTGAGGAAGATCGTGGTGCCGTGCTCGCGGTTGAGGCGGCGGACCTCCTCCCACAGCGCGACGCGCGAGGTGGGATCGAGCCCCGTGGTGGGCTCATCGAGGAAGAGCACGACCGGCTCGTGCACCAGCGACAGGGCCAGGTCGAGGCGACGCCTCATCCCTCCCGAGTAGGTGCCCACGCGGCGGTCGGCGGCATCCTCCAGGCCCACGCGGTCCAGGAGATCATCGGCCCGTGCCCGGCATTCCGCCCGTGGCAGGCCATGCAGCACGCCCTGGAGGCGCAGGAGCTCGCGGCCGGTCATGTACGGATCGATGGCGGCGTCCTGCAGCGCCACCCCGATGCGCCTGCGCACGGCGTCCGGGTTCTCCTGCACATCGTGCCCCGCGACGCGGGCGGTGCCCGCGGTGGGCCGCAGCAGCGTCGTGAGCATCCGCACCGTGGTGCTCTTGCCCGCGCCGTTGGGGCCGAGGAAGCCGAAGATGCCACCGGACCCCACGGTCAGGGTGACCCCGTCCACGGCGCGAACCCCGCCCTTGTACTCGCGCACCAGGTCGTGTGTCTCGACGGCGGGCGCGGTCACGACGGGCACCCTACAGGCGCGATGCCGGGGTGCATGCCGGCGCTAGAGTCACGGACATGGGAAAGGCGGAGGACCAGGCCGAGCGCCTTGCGCGGCTTGCGCGCGAGGCGCATGAGCGTGCCAGGGCCCACGACCTCGCTGCCGATGGCGGGGAGGCCAGCGACGCACATCATCACCCGGCCGAGGCGGCCACCGATGCCGAGGCGCGCGAGCGCGACCTGCAGGCCCACCTGCGCTTGCGCGAGGAGGAGGAGCGCCTCCTCCGGCTGGCCGAGGCCGCGCAGCGCGGGGAGTACGGCATCTGCATCGACTGCGGGGAACCGATCCCCGAGGCCCGCCTCGAGATCGTCCCGGACGCGGAGCGCTGCGTGGCGTGCCAGCAGGCCGCGTCCGGCGGTCGCCGCCACTAGTCGGGGCCGGATGCGGACGTGACCGGGCGCGCAAGGCGCCAGAGCGCAGCGACACCCACGCCCCACACGAGGCCCGCCACGGCCACGTGGAACACCACCACCTGCCACGGCAACTGCAGGTTCCACTGGACCTCTCCGATCACCACCTGGGCGATGAAGAGCGGGATGAACCACAACGCGGGCAGCATGAGGCCGCGATCGGAGCGCCGCCCGCGGCCCACCACGGCGATGATGACGCCGACGATCCCGAGGAGGATGACCGCGCGGACGTGCCAGTACGCCGCGGTGTCCAGCGTGCCGTACCGCTCGATCACATCCGGGTCGCCCGAGTGGGGTCCGGCGGACGTTGTGAGCACCCCGCTTACCAGCACGGTGATGAGGGCCAGGGCGCCGAGCGCGGCGAGCCATGCGGACCGCGCATCAATCGCGCGGTGGACGCCCTGCGCCACGTCGCTTGCGCCGGTGAAGGAGATGACCCCGGCGGCAAGAGCCACGAGTGACAGCACGAAGTGCGAGGCCACCAGGAGCGGGTGGAGCTCGAACACCACCGTGACGGCTCCGAGGGGGACCTGCCCCACGGTCGCGACGGCCGCGATGATCGCGGCGATGCGCGTGGCGGTGGTGGCGACGCGGGATGAGGCGGCGACGATGGCCGCGAGCACCGCCACCAGCATCACCACCCCGGACAGCAGGCGGTTGGTGTACTCGATCCAGGCGTTCGCATCCATCGCCGGGATCACGCTGGTGTTCTCGCAGAGGGGCCAGTCGGTGCACCCGAGGCCGGAGTCGGTGAGTCGCACGATTCCGCCGCTCGGGATGATGATCCACAGGAGGACCATCGCCGTGCCCGTGACGCCGCGCAGGCCGCGCGCGGAGGTCAGGGCTGCCCAGGCCCGGCGGACCGCGCCGGGCGGCGGGGAAGATCCGGAGTCGGTGGTCACGTGCCGATCGTAGAGCGGGATCCTGCGGCGGGGGGCGTGACGACCGTCCGTGAGGCAGGTGACGAGCCGCCCCCGCGCGGGCTGGGTGCCGGCCTCGGGGTGACGGTGCTGGCCATCGGCATGGCCGTGGCCTTCGGCGCGGGAGCCGAATCGGCGGTCGAGACTGCGGTCAGGGTGGTTGACGCGCAGTCGCAGGTGCCGACCGCGGGTGCGCCCCGCAGCACGCCGGGTGGCAGGCCGCTGGCACGCGCCTTCGGGGTGACGTTCCCGGATCTCGCCCCCCGGCTGGGCTGGCGCCCCACGGGCCGCCGCGACGACGTCGTGGACGGCCGCCGGGTGGCCACCGTTCAGTACGGCCGTGCGGGTCGCCGTCTGGCGTATTCGATCGTGGACGGGCCGCCGTTGCTGCCGCCCCCCGGGGCCGCCCCGGTGCCGGTGCGCGGCCCGCGCGCGTACCAGTTCGAGACGGGCGGCCGGGTGGCGGTGCTCGCCGCCCGTGGCGGGCACTCGGTCGTGGTGTCGGGCACGGGTGTGCCCCGCGTGGCGATCGTGCGTGCGGCGAGGGCCGGATGAGCGCCCCCCGTGATGACGCGCGCACGCCCGGCGCGATGGAGGCGCTGCCGGGCGACGCCATGGTGCTGCGGGCCGCCGAGGAGTCCCTCGCGGGGCGCCGCTCGGGGCTGCGCGGCCTGGCGCCGTTCCTCGGGCCGGCCTTCATCGCGGCGGTCGCCTACGTGGATCCGGGCAACTTCGTTACGAACATGGCCGCCGGCGCGGAGTACGGCTTCCTGTTGGTGTGGGTGGTGGTGGCCGCCGTGCTGATGTCGATGGTGATCCAGTCGCTCTCGGCGAAGCTCGGGATCGCATCCGGCATGAACCTGGCCGAGGCGTGCCGCGACCGCTACCGAAAGCCCGTCGTCCGCGGGCTGTGGGTGCAGGCGGAACTTGTGGCGATGGCCACCGACGTGGCCGAGTTCGTGGGGGCCGCACTCGGCCTCTACCTGTTGTTCGGGATCCCGCTCCTGCCGGCGGCGGCCATCACGGCCGTGGCCTCGTACGCCATCCTCGCCATGCAGGCACGCGGGTTCCGGCGGCTGGAGGCCGTGATCGCCGGCTTCGTGGGGGTCATCGTCGTCGCCTTCGCCGTGCAGGTGTTCCTTGCCAAGCCGGACCCCGCCGCCGTGGCGGGAGGGCTCGTGCCCCGGTTCGACGGCGCCGGCAGCCTGCTGCTCGCCGTCGGCATCCTCGGCGCCACCGTGATGCCCCACGTCATCTACCTCCACTCGGCCCTCACCCAGCGGCGCGTGCCCGCGGCCGACCCCGCGGCCCGCCGCAAGCTCTTCCGCTTCGAGGTGGTGGACGTGGTGATCGCCATGACCATCGCCGGGCTCGTGAACCTGTCGATGCTGGTCATCGCCGCGACGGTCTTCAACGGGGCAGGCCTCACCGATATCGGTGACGATCTCACGCGGGTGTACGAGGGGCTCGGATCGGTGGTCGGCGGCCACGCGGACGTGCTGTTCGGGGTCGCCCTGCTGGCGTCCGGGCTGTCGTCGTCCAGCATCGGGACGCTCGCCGGGCAGGTGGTCATGGAGGGCTTCCTGCGGCGGCGGATCCCGGTGTGGCTGCGGCGCACCATCACCATGGCGCCGGCCTTCGTGGTGCTGGCCCTGGGAATCGACCCGGTGGTGGCACTGGTCATCTCGCAGGTCATCCTGTCGTTCGGGATCCCGTTCGCACTCGTGCCGCTGCTGCAGGTGACCGCGGACCGACGGCTGATGGGCGGGTTGGTGAACCGTCGCGCCACCACCATCGTGGGCGTCGCCATCGCCGTCGTGGTGATTGCCCTGAACACGGTGCTGCTGGCGCTCCTCTTCGGCGGCGTCTGATGCGTCTGCCCGCCGTCCTCCTCCTCGTCGTCGCGATCCTCGTGGGAGCCACCGCCGCCCTCGCGGAACCGGTGATCACGCCGGCTGACGGCGCGCGCCTGGACGGCCCGCCGACGGCGGTGCGGGTCGTGCTGTCCGCGCCGCTGGAGCCGGCACTCGCCCGCGCGGAGATGGCGGGGCCGGCGGGCGTGGCACCGGCGACGGTCCGGGTGGCGCCGGAGGATCCGCAGGCCATCCTGATCGCGGTCCCCGCCGAGGGCGCCGGCGGCTACCGGGTGGCCTGGTGGGGGCAGACCATCGACGGGCACCCCATTGCCGGCGCGACGGCCTTCACTGCCGGGCAGGGCGGGCCCGTCGCGGCACCCATTGGCCCGTCGGGCGACGATGGCACGGCGCCGCTGGCGATTGCCGCGCGCCTCCTGGTGCTCGTGGGGGTGCTGGGCACCGCGGGACTGGCGCTCTGCCGGTGGATCGTGCTGTCGCCGCCATGGCGCGCGGGCGGCATCGCCCCGCCGGGGGATGGGGACCCCGACGCCCTACGCGCGGCGGCCGCCGCTGCCGCGCCTGCCGCCATCGCGCGGTGGTGGCGGGCATGGTGGCTCCTGCTCGCGGCATGGCTGATCGGGCTCGTCGTGGCCCTGCCGGTGCAGGCGGCCTCCGTCGGTGGCCAGTGGGGGGCGCTGCTCGGTGACTCCCGCTGGGGCACCGCCTGGATCGCGCTCGGCATCCTCGGCGCCGCGGCAGTCGTGGCCGGCATGGCAGCCCGGCGCGGTGACGTGGTTCCGGCCGCCCCGGTGCCGCGCGCCCTCGCGCTCGGCCTCCCGGGCATCGCCGGAGCCGCCGTCCTGTCGTGGTCAGGGCATGCCGCAAGCGGACCCGACGCCGGGCTGGGTATCGCGCTCGACGCCGTGCACGGGTGGGCCACGGCCATCTGGCTTGGCGGTCTGGTGATGCTGCTGGCCCTCGCGTCGCCGCTGCTGGCCGCGCTCGGCCCGGTGGATCGCGTGCGCATGGGCGCGGGCATCGTCGTGCGCTTTTCCGCCGTGGCGATCACCGCCGTCGTGCTGATCGTCGTGACGGGCGTCTACCGCGCCCTGGCCGAGGTCCCCAGCCTGTCGGACCTGTGGACCACGGCGTACGGGGTGGCCCTGCTGGCGAAGCTCGCCGTGTTCGGGCTGATGCTGGCCCTGGCGGCGTGGAACCGGATGGTGCTCCATCCCCGGCTCGAGCGTGCCGCGCTCGGGTCGGCGTCGCCCGGCGCGCGCGACGGGCTGGCTGCGCTCGCTGTCAGCATCCGCGCCGAAGTGGCCCTCGGGGCGGTGGTGATGGCGTTGGTCGCCGTGATGGTGGGGCTGATGCCCCCGGGCTAGCGGGCATCATGCGCGACATGCCGTCTGCCGGATCCTCACGCGTGTTCGACGTGGACGATGTGGTCTCCGCTCTCGAGCGCGTGATCTCCGAGCACACGCGCACCGTCCGGATCCGCGGGGAGGTCGTCAACCTCCGCAGTGGCCGCGATGGCCGGGTGCACTGGTTCCGGCTGGAGGA
>CALIKX010000048.1 GCA_938017905.1 uncultured Thermoleophilia bacterium
TGATGTTCTCGTCGTGGTCGCCCACGTCGGCTTTCGACGCCGGGGTGAAGATGGGCGCGGGCAGCCGATCGGCCTGGCGAAGGCCGGGGGGCAGGGCCACGCCGCTCGTCGCGCCCGTCTGCTGGTAGTCGCGCCAGCCGCTGCCGATGAGGTACCCGCGCACCACGCATTCCACCGGCAGCATGTCCAGTGCCCGAACCAGCATCACGCGGCCGGCGAGTTCCTTCCTCCGCCAGCCATCGGGCATCTCGCTCAGGCGCCACCCCAGGAGGTGGTTGGGGACGATGTCGGCCATCCTCGCGAACCAGTGCACGCTGAGGGCCGTGAGCACCTGCCCCTTGCCGGGGATCTCCGTGGGCATCACCACGTCGTACGCCGAGATGCGGTCGCTCGTCACCATCACCAGCCGGCCGTCGCCGACGTCGTGCACCTCCCGGACCTTCCCCCGGAGGATCAGGCTCACAGCGCCTCGACCCTCTCGAACACCTCGTCGAGGTTCCGGAGGTGGTGCGACGGGTCGAACATGGCGTCGAGGCGGTCGGGGTCGATCTTCCCCTGCACGTCGGGGTCTGCGGCCAGCAGCTCCCGGAGCGGCTGCCCGGTGTCCCAGGCGGTCATGGCGTTGCGCTGGACCGCGGCGTAGGCCTGCTCCCGCGTGAGGCCCTCCTCCACCAGTCCCAGCAGCACGCGCTGGCTGAACACCAGCCCGTACGAGGAATCAAGCACCTGCTGCATGCGATCGGGCCGGATCACCAGGTCGTCCACGAGCTTCGTGGTGGTGGCCAGCAGGTAGTCCATGAGCGTGTAGCTGTCGGGCAGGATCACCCGCTCCACCGACGAGTGCGAGATGTCGCGCTCGTGCCACAGCGCCACGTCCTCCATGGCCGGCAGCGAGTTGGCGCGGATGACGCGGGCGAGGCCCGTGATGCGCTCGGCGGTGATGGGGTTGCGCTTGTGGGGCATGGCCGACGAGCCCTTCTGCCCCTTGCCGAAGGCCTCCTCGGCCTCGCGCACCTCCGTGCGCTGCAGGTGGCGCACCTCCACGGCAAGTCGCTCCAAGCCGCTGGCGGCGATCGCCAGCGCCGCCATCACCTCGGCATGGCGGTCGCGCGGCGTCACCTGCGTGGCGATGGGCTCCACCTGCAGGCCGAGCTCGTCCATCACCTCGGCCTCCACGCCGGGCTCCAGCATGGCGTATGTGCCCACCGCGCCGCTCAACTTGCCGAAGGCGATCTGCGCGTGGGCCTCCTCCAGGCGGCGCTCGTTGCGCTTGCTCTCCATGGCAAAACCCGCGAGGCGCAGCCCGAAGGTGGTGGGCTCGGCGTGCACGCCGTGGGTACGGCCCACGCACAGGGTGTCGCGGTGCTCCAGCGCGCGGCGCTTCAGCGCCTGTGTGAGCGCCCGCTGGCCCTCCACGATGATGCGCCCGCTCTGCACCATGGCCAGTGCCAGCCCGGTGTCGAGCACGTCGCTGCTGGTCATGCCGTAGTGGATCCACCGGCTCGCCGGACCGATGTTCTCGTTCACGTTGGTGAGGAACGCCACCACGTCGTGGTTGGTGGTCCTCTCGATCTCCAGCGTGCGCTCCACGCTGAACGCGGCCTTGCCCTCGATCTCGGCGAGGTCCTCGGGCGGGATGACCCCCCGGCGCGCCCATGCGCGGCACACCGCGAGTTCCACGTCGAGCCAGCGCTGCAGCTTGGCCTCGTCGGTCCAGATGGCGGCCATCCCGGCCCGCGCGTACCTCGGGATCATGCGTCCATCCCCGCGGCGATGTCGCGCCGCATCTGTTCGCCGTCGAAGTGGATGAGATCAGCCGCGGCGTAGGCGCGCTCCCGCGCCTGCTCCACGTCGGCGCCCAGTGCCTGCACGGCCAGCACACGCCCGCCAGCGGTCACCAGCGTGCCGGTGCCGTCCCGCGCGGTCCCCGCCTGGAACACCTCGGCGCCTGTGGCCAGGGCGTCGTCAATGCCCGTGATCGCATCGCCGGTGCGCGGGTCACCCGGGTAGTTGGCGGCGGCGAGCACGACGGCCACCGACGCCTCGGGCGTCACCGGCACTGGCTGGTCCGCCAGCCCGCCGCGCGCGGCGGCAAGCAGGATGTCGCCGAGGTCCCCCCCCACCCGGGGGAGCAGCGCCTGGGTCTCGGGGTCGCCGAACCGCACGTTGAACTCCAGCACCTTCGGCCCGCCCGGCGTCATCATCAGGCCCGCGTACAGCACGCCGCTGAACGGGGTGCCGCGCCGCGCCATCTCGGCGATTACCGGGCGGTGCACCTCATCCACCAACTGATCCGCCAGGTGGTCGGGGATGTCGGGCACGGGGGAGACCGAGCCCATGCCGCCGGTGTTGGGCCCGGTGTTGCCCTCGCCGATGGGCTTGTAGTCGCGGGCAGCGGGGAAGCGCGCAACGGCAGTGCCGTCGCTGATGGCCAGCAGCGACACCTCGGGCCCGGTAAGGCCCTCCTCCACCACCACGGTGCTGCCCGCGGCGCCGAAGGCGGCGTCGGCGATCATCGACACCAGCGCCGCGCGCGCCTCGTCCGCCAACTGGGCGATGACCACGCCCTTGCCCGCCGCCAGCCCATCGGCCTTGATGGCCACCGGCAGC
Organism: uncultured Thermoleophilia bacterium; assembly: GCA_938017905.1. Lineage (GTDB taxonomy): Bacteria > Actinomycetota > Thermoleophilia > Miltoncostaeales > Miltoncostaeaceae > SYFI01. The sequence goes on from CALIKX010000048.1 coordinate 2,611, forward strand.
CCGAAGTCGGCCACGGCGGCCATCCCCTCGTCGACGGTGGAAACGGTCCGGCTGCGTCCGGTCGGCACGCCCGCCGTCAGCATGACCTCCTTGGCGAAGGCCTTGCTGCCCTCCAGTCGGGCCGCCGCGCCCGACGGCCCGAGGACGGCGGCACCCGCCGCGCGAAGGTCATCCGCGAGGCCCGCCACCAGCGGTGCCTCGGGGCCGATGACCACCAGGTCCACGTCCTCGTCGGTGGCCAGCGCGACCAGTGCCGCATGGTCGGACATCGCGATGTCGCGCACATCGGCATCGGCTGCCATTCCGGGGTTCCCCGGGGCCGCGAACACCGTCCAGCCGGTGCCCGCGAGCGCCCGCACGAGTGCGTGCTCGCGTCCGCCGCTGCCCACCACCAAAGCTCGTCGCGTCACGTCGCCACCCTACCAATGGCGCCCACGGTGACCTGCCCCGCCACCTCGGTGCCGGGCACGTAACCGGGAGCGCGTCCGGAGATGCCCCCGTGGGCGCGCGCAATCCACGGTTACGTGCCGGGCACAGGGGTGCTGACGGCTAGCGTTCGCCGCCGTGCATGCCCTCGAAATCACCGACCTCGACAAGGTCTATGACGACGGAACGCGGGCCCTCGACGGGCTGTCGCTCACTGTCCGCGATGGTGGGTTCCACGGCCTGCTCGGCCCGAACGGGTCGGGCAAGAGCACCCTCATCGGCATCGTCACCGGCCTCGTGCGGGGCCCGGTGGGCCATGTGCACGTATTCGGCCACGACGCCGTGGCCGACCCGCGCCGCGCCCGCACGCTGGTGGGGCTGGCCCCGCAGGAGGTTCACCTCGACCGGTTCCTGAGCGCACGCCAGGTGCTCTCGTTCCACGGCCGCTACTTCGGCATGCCCACCGCGGAGGCCAACGCCCGCGCGGACGAGCTGCTGGCGGCGTTCGACCTGGAGGACAAGGCGGCCACGCGGCCCAACCGGCTGTCTGGCGGCATGCGCCGGCGCCTGCTCATCGCCCGCACGCTGGTGCACCACCCGCGGCTCGCCATCCTCGACGAGCCCACCGCCGGCGTGGACCTGGAGCTCCGGCACGACCTTTGGACCTACCTCACCCGGCTGCGCGAGGAACAGCGCACCTCCATCCTCCTCACCACGCACTACCTGGAGGAGGCCGAGGCGCTGTGCGACACCATCTCGATGATCCGCGATGGGCGGATCGTCGCCGAGGGGACGGTGCCCGAGATCATCGAGCGCTTCGGCGGGCCCCGTCTGGAGGATGCCTACCTGCGGGTGATGCGGGGTGCCGCATGAGCGCCGCGGATGGCACCCCGCCCCTGCCCGACCCGAGGCTCGGCGATGCCGCCCTGCGCACGGCGTCCCGCCGGGGAACACTGGCCCTCGCGGGCCGCGAGGTGCGCCGCGTCACGCGCCTGTGGAGCCAGACCATCCTGCCGCCGGTCGTCACCGCCGTGCTGTTCATGGCCGTGTTCGGCGGCGCGCTCGGTGGCGAGCTGCGCCAGGTGTCGGGCATCCAGTACCTGTGGTTCATCCTCCCCGGCCTGCTCATCACCACGGTCACCGCCCAGGCATTCGCCAATGCGTCCACCTCGCTGTACCAGGCGCGCAACGAGGGCTACATCGATGATGTCCTGGCGTCGCCCCTGCGATCCGCCGAGGTGGTGTTCGCCTACATGATCGGGGGCCTCTACCGCGGGTGGATCACCGCGGCGCTCGTCGGCGCATGCGCGCTCCCCTTCGTCGAGGGCGTCACGAACTGGGCCCTCGCGCTGCTCGTGCTGATGCTCACCGGCATCATCTTCAGCGCGCTGGGGGTCATCACCGGCATCTGGGCCGACTCGTTCGACCAGCAGGCGTTCGTGGCCGCCCTCATCATCACGCCGCTGTCGCTGCTGGGCGGGGTCTTCTACAACGTCGAGGAACTCGCCGAGCCGTGGCGGACGTTGTCCATGTTCAACCCCATCTACTACCTGGTGGATGCCGAGCGGGCGGGCATCACGGGGCTGCATGAGAGCGCGGTGTGGCTGTCGGTGGCCGTGGCGGCACTGGTGGCCGTGGTGGTCACGCTGTGGGCCGTCCGGATGTTCCGCACGGGGCGCCGCCTGCGCCC
>CALIKX010000049.1 GCA_938017905.1 uncultured Thermoleophilia bacterium
GCGGCGAGGGCGGCATCGCCGACGGGGGAGCCGTCGAGACAGCAGGCGATGTGCGTGTAGGCGTCGGCCATGCGTGCAGGCTAAGCGATCCCCGTCCCGGACGCCGGGATGGAACGCGCAACGGCGAGCGCCGTTGCCTCGGCGTCGTCGGTACCACGCACTTGCAATCCGAACGCGCGGTCCCCGGCCTCCCACACGAGGAACGCCATGCCGCGCGCGCGCATCACGCCATCGTGCCCGTTGACATCAACGGCATGGCCGCGTGCGTCAGGTGTCTCCGGCACGGCCAGTGGCGCCGGGCACTGCCGCAGCAGAATCCGCGCCCCCCCGTCCGGGGGTGCCCACGCAATGGCGATGGATGGCGGTGCGAACGGATAGACGGCTTCGGGCTCCACCCGCACGGTCGTCTGCCGGAAGGCGTCGGGCAGCCATCCGGGCAGGATCGCCGTGTATCCCGCCTCGAGTTCCGCCGCGGCGAGGCCTGTGACCGTGTCACCGGCACCGAATCCCGCGGCGAGGCCGTGCGATGCACCAAGGCGCCCCTCGATGCGTCCCGCAACCAGCGCGAGTTCGTGAATCCCCTCGCGCATCAGCCGGCCGATCGGCTCACCATCCGGGGAAAGGGCATCGACGGCGGCGATCTCCCGTTCCGGCGGCAGGCGACCGGCGACGATCCCGTCCGCGTGCACTGCCACGGGGATGGACCCGCCGCCCAGGAAGGACACCCTCACGCGGTGCACGCCGGGCGCGACGCGGCCCAGCAGGATGCGGTCCGTCACGCCCTCGGCCGCGACATCGCATCTGGCGCATGTGATGGGCCGGGCGGCGCTGGGCACGCCGGGCGGGCACCCGAGTCGTGCGCGGACGGTGCCATCCGCCGCCACCCACGCCGCCCGCATGCGCACGGGGATGCCGGTGCGGGACACCGCCACGCGTACGCCGTCGTCCCCGTCCGGGGGAAGCACGAGGTCCACGGGGTGCCCCAGGGCGACGGCAAGGGCACCGGCATCGTCCGGCGTCGAGGCCATGCCCGCACGTTAGCCCCCGGCCGAATACAGTGGGCGTATGGACGAACCGCTCCACCTCACCCTCGATGCACCCGACATCATCCTGATGCAGCGCCCGGAGTCACCCGCGCTGGTGCACGGGCGCATCAACGCCGGATCGCATCCGGCCCTGCAGGCGCTCTGGGACGACGAGGACGGCCCGAAGGGCTCCGCGCGCGTGGAGCGGGATGACGGGCGCATCGTGTGCCGCGCCGCCATCGAGACCCCGGTGGTCATGGACATGGTGGTCGACCTCGCGCTGCCCGAGGAACTGGCTGCCGGGCTCGAGCGCAGGCCCTCGGCCATGGTGATGATCTACCCCGATGACGATGCGCGCGCGGCGGGCCTGGGCGACTTCCGGACCGGCGGGGTGCGCGGGGACTGGGTGCGGCTCGGAATCGTCCTGCCCATCGCCACCACCGACCCGCTGCGCGCGGAGCAGGCCTAGAGGTACAGCAGGGGGTCCACCGCGGTCCCGGCGATGCGGACCTCGAAGTGCAGGTGCGGACCCGTGGAGCGACCGGTGTTCCCGACCTCGGCGATCACCTGGCCCGCTGCCACCGGCTGCCCGGGGGCCACCAGATAGCGGCTCAGGTGCGCATAGCGCGTGGTCTCCCCGGTGCCGTGGTCGATGATCACCAGGTTGCCGTATCCGGACTGGGCCTCCACCGTCACGGCGACCCCGGCCTTCGATGCACGCACGGGGCGCCCGACCGGCGCGGCGATGTCCAGTCCCTCGTGCATCCGGCCCCATCGCGGCCCGAACGGGGAGCTCACGTCCCCGTTGGCGGGCCACAGGAAGCCGGCGGCCGACGGGGAGGTGTCGTTGGGCTCGGGCACCGGGAAGCCGCTGAACGTCGTCGCAGTGCCGGGCCCCGTCGCGATGGTGCGCACGCGCACGCGCAGCCGCTTCAGCACTCGTGCATCGGCGATCCCCGTCGCGCGCACGCGCATGCGGCGCTGGAAGATGCGCACCCCTGCGCGCGTCCTGCGGTCGTACCGCCCGTTGAGCGGTACCCTGATCCGGGCCTTCCGAAGCGCTTTTTGCAGGCGACCCACATCTCCGCTCCGCATGCCGAAGCGCAGTACCGGGCCGCTCGTGACGGCAGACCGCGGGGGCTTCCCCGGATCCGCCGGCGATGCAGGCGCACTTGACGACGCACCAGCAGGTGCCGGCACTGCGGGGACGGGCGCCTGGGAAGCCGCTCCAGTAGCCCCGGGCGCGGTCGGCTGCGGGGCCTGGGACACGGGCTGCTGGGCCGTCGCAGCCGCGGCGAATACTGACGAAACCAGTGCTGCGCCGATGAGGATGGAGGCGATGCGACCCATGCGCGGGTGCACGCTAGCCGGATGTCCGGGGCTGTGGCTCACGGAGGTTCCTTCGGCGCCGTGCGCGCACGTCCTCGCTGTTCCTTTCACCCCGCAGGCGCCGGCAACGCTGATTGCCGTGCCATGCGGCACAATCCGCGCATGTCGAATCCCCGGATAATGGTGAACGGGGCGATGGTCGCCCCCAACGCGCCCGCCCTGGTGCCACTTGACGACGGCCTCGTGCGCGGGGACGGGGTATTCGAAGGGCTCCGGGTCTATGGGCGGCGGCCGCGCACCCTCGAGGCCCACCTGGACCGCATGGAGCGCTCGGCGCAGCGCATCAACCTCCCCTTCCCCCGGGACGTCATCCGCGATGAGATTGCAGGCGTCTGTGCTGAGGCATCGGCGGCGGAATGTGGCCTGAGGGTGATGCTGACGCGCGGGGGCGCGCGGGTGCTGCGCGAGGAGCCGTTGCTGCCCGAGGCGCCTGAGGGGTGGACCGTGCTGCCCGTGCCGCACCGCATCACCCCGCTGCTCGTGGCGTCGAAGACGCTCAGCTACGCCGCGAACATGCAGGCGGCGCGCATCGCGGCGGGGGAGGGGGCCGACACGGCCCTGATGATCGATGCGGACAGCGATGGCGTGCTGGAGTGCCCAGTCGCGAGCTTCGTGTGGCTGGAGGGGGATGACCTGGTCGCACCACCCCTGGCGACCGGGATTCTTGACTCGATCACCCGGCGCCTCATCGCCGAGGTCACCACGCTCCACGTGCGGGAGCGTTCCGCGGCGGAGCTGGCCTCGGCCGAGGGCGCGCTGGTCATCTCCACGGTGCTCGAGAGCCGCGTGGTGCGCGAGGTCAGCGGCATCGCCACCTACGACCCGGCGGGCAGCCGCATCACCGCGATCGCCGAGGCGCTCCACGAGGCATGCCTCTCAGCAGGCCCCGAGGCGGCCCGCGAGGTGCCCGCCTGACCGATCGGCTCGCGCGTGGGGCCTGCGCATGAGAACATGCGCTCATGCCGTGGTGGGGAATCATCATCATCATCGTGGTCGTGATCGCGCTGATCGCGTGGGTCATCGGCCTCTACAACCGTCTTGTGCGCCTTCGCGTGGAGGTACAGCAGGGCTGGGCGAACATCGACGTGCAGCTGCGCCGCCGGTACGACCTCATCCCGAACCTCGTGGAGACGGTGAAGGGATACGCCGAGCACGAGCGCGGCGTGTTCCAGCGCGTCACGGAGGCGCGCACCGCGGCGATGGATGCAAAGGGCCCCGCCGCCTCCGGCGAGGCGAACAACATGTTGGCCCGGGCGCTTGGCGGCCTGTTCGCAGTTGCGGAGAACTATCCCGACCTGAAGGCGTCCACCAACTTCCTCCAGCTGCAGACCGAGCTTGCCAATGTCGAGGAGATGCTGGCGGCGGCTCGGCGCTACTACAACGCCACGGTGGGGCAGTACAACGCCACGCAGCACACGGTGCCGTCGAACATCGTGGCGCGCTTCGGTGATTTCTCGGATGCCGAGTTCTTCGAAGAGGAAGACGAGGTGGTCCGCTCGGCCCCGCAGGTCTCCTTCGACTCGTAGGTGACCCTCCAGCAGCAGATCCGCGCGAACAGGTGGCGGACCCTGCTGCTGTTCGTGCTGTTCGCGGTGCTGGCCGCCGTCATCCTCGGCGCCGTCGCGCTGGTGGCCGATCTCTCCATTCTGATCGTCGCGGGCATCGGGCTTGTCGTGTACGGCCTGGTGATGTGGTTCGCGTCCGGTTCGGTCGTGGCATCGCTGGCCGGTGCGCACCCGATCACACGCGACCAGCATCCCGAGCTGTGGCAGGCGGTCGAGGCCGCGGCAGTGGGGGCGGGGCTTCCCCGGACACCGGCCGTGTACATCATCGAGGATCCGGCACCGAACGCCTTCGCGGCGGGGCGCGATCCCAAGCATGCCTACGTGGCCGCCACCACGGGCCTGCTGCAGATCATGGGGCCGCGCGAGCTCCGGGCGGTGATGGCGCACGAGATCGCGCATGTGCGGAATCGGGACGTCCGGCTGATGTCCCTGGCCGCGGTGCTGGCGGGCGTGCTGCTGATCCTCTCGGACATCCTGCTGCGGGTGCTGGTGTTCGGCGGAGGGCGCAATAACAACAACCCGTTCGCCCTCATCGGCGTGATCGTGGCGTTGATCCTCGCGCCAATTGGCGCCGCGATGATCCAGATGGCCCTGTCGCGCCGGCGCGAGTACCTGGCGGACGCCTCGGCCGCGGAGATCACGGGCGATGCCGAGGGGATGGCGCGCGCCCTGGCGGTGCTGGAGGCCGACACCCGGCAGGTGGGTCACGTCGGCAGGGCAACCGCGCACCTGTACATCGAGTCGCCGCTGGTGAAGGGCCGCGGGCTCATGGGCAGCCTGGGCGGCCTGTTCCAGACGCACCCGTCCATGCCGGACCGCATCGCCGCGCTCGAGCAGGCCGGCGGCTTCACGCTGGACCGCTCGTTCCTGGCGACCGTCCCGGTGCAATAGGGGCCACCGGCGGCGGAACCCCGTCGCGGCAGCCGGGCGCGTATGTGCATAACAATGCTTTCCGTGCGGAGGAGGGGCCGCCGCACGGGGGCGGCCTATCGGGACCGGCGCCGGGCGTCCTCGAACCGCCGCCGATCGCGCTTGGTGGGCCGCGATCCGAGCCCGGCCCCGGGAGGCTCCGGCGCAGCCTTCCGCATCATCTGGTGCTCCTCGCGCGCGGCGGCGCTCTCAGCGGTTTCCTCGTACAGCGCGCGCGCCTCCGGCGCCGGCCCGCGCTTCCCGGAGATGCCCGCGACCGTCACGACCATCGGTGGCGCCCCGGGGCGCGTGATCGTGACCGCGTCGCCCACGCGGACATCGCGCGAGGGCTTGATGCGCTGATCATTCAGGTGCACGCGTCCGCCCTGGACGGCCTCGGTGGCAAGCCCTCGGGTCTTGAAGAAGCGGGCGGCCCACAGCCATTTGTCGATGCGGATCCTGTCGCCGTCAGCTGTCACGCCATGCATTCTCCCAGCTCGGCGCCGGGTGGCCGCCTCTGCAACAATCGGTCTATGGTCATGAGCGCCCTTTCATGCCTCTGGGACGACCCCGACACGTGTCCGCAGGTGCGCGTCGATGGCGTTACGGGGCGTCGGTACTGCCGGCTCTGCGGTCCGGAGCCCCGCGAGGTGGCAGAGGAGCGACTGGCCGCCGAGGCCCGGGCCGCGGCACCGGGTGGCACGGAGTCACCTGCGCCCGCGGACGGCGACTGAACGGCTTGGCCGTCGGCCCCGGATTACCGGTGCGTGCGGCATTTTCCTTGACGCGGAAACCTTGACAGGAGTTGGACAGAACTGTTTGATGCCTCTAACAGCCTGATTAAAGACCTGACCGAGGACGGCGCCATGTACCGCTACTCACGTGCCATTTATCGCGAGCTCCACCCCCACCTCCTCGAGGGTCAGTTCCGGCCCGAACTCGGCCAGCGCCTGCTGCTCGCCGCATGCGAGCGCACGGTGGAGAGGCTCGCCCGCGACCACCGCAGGTTCGCCCGCCCGGCCGCGGCCCTCTTCGACGACGTCCGGGCCCTCTTCCCCGTCTCGCGCCAGCTGATGGTGTACGACGTCATCGAGCTGCACCTGGATGCCGCCCTCGAGTACCTGGACCAGGAGATTGCCGAGCGCGGCTCCGCCGACCTCCTCAGGTGCCGCGCCACAAATCGCAAGGGCAAGGCCTGCCAGCGGGTTCCTGTGACCGGCTCCGACTACTGCCCGTCGCATCGCTACATTGAGAAGCTGCAGCAGGAGAAGGCATCGTCCGGCATGCTGGCCGCATAGGCGGCGGCGACATCGCATGTGGCATGGGGCGGGGCGCGTGAGCGCCCCGTCGCAGTTCGGTGCCGAGATAGATGCCCATGGGCGCTTCGTGCGCCAACGATCGGCCTTCCGCGGGGGCATCGTCACCTCAGGCGGGGGTGCCGACCCGACCCGCTACCACCTGTACGTATCGCTCGCGTGCCCGTGGGCGCACCGCGTGGTCATCGCCCGCGTGCTGAAGGGCCTGGATCGCGCCCTTGGGATGACGGTGGTGGACCCCATCCGTGATGAGCGCGGGTGGGCGTTTCGGCCCGATCCGGATCCCCTGACCGGATTCGACTTCCTCGCGCAGGCCTACCGCCGGACCGAACCCGCCTGGGAGGGGCGCGTGACGGTTCCCGTGCTCTGGGACATCCCGGAGGGGCGGATCGTAAACAACGAGTCCGAGGACATCCTGAGGATCCTGGATGGCGCGTTCGGCGGGCACGCCCGGGCCACGCCATGCCTGCGGCCGCCGGAACTCGCGGCATCCATCGACGAGGTCAACGGGGTGGTGTATCCGCTGTTGAACGATGGCGTGTACCGCGCGGGTTTCGCCACCACCCAGCAGGCCTACGACGCGGCCGCCGCCGGCGTAGCAGAGGGGCTGCTCCACGTGGAGCGGATCCTCCGCGATCACCGATGGCTCGTGGGCAACGTCTTCACCGAGGCCGACATCCGGCTGTTCACGACCCTCGTGCGTTTCGATGCCGTGTATCACACGCACTTCAAGTGCAATGCGCGCCTCGTCGGCGATTCCGAGGCCCTCCTGGGCTACCTGCGCGATATCGCGCAGGTCCCGGGCGTGATGGGAACCATCGACATGGACCAGATCAAGCGCCACTACTACCTGACGCACGACAAGCTGAATCCCGTGGGAATCGTGCCGGTGTCGGATGGGCCGGATCTCACGCGCCCCCACGGGCGCGGATCCCTCGGCCCGGAGGCTCTGGGCTAGCGGACCGGGCGCGTGGCCATGGCCGCAAGGATCCGCTCGGCGCGCGCGGATTGGTCATCCCACCACTGGGCGCGCTCACGCGGCGTGTCGGACGTGTGCTGGGCGGCCTCTTCGATCACGCGACGCGCGGCCTCGCGCAGCGGGCCATGCATGGCCGACCCGGGCCACCGCACGCCGGGCTCCCCCGGCGCCCCGAGCGCTTCGATGGCGTCGCCGAGGCATGCAACCGACAGGGCGTCCTCGATGGCGGACGTGCGTGACAGGCGCGCAGCAGCGCACCACACGGCAAGGGCAACCGTGGAGCGCGCGTCCTCGAGCAGGGTGGGGTCGAGGTCGAGCAGGTCGTGGTCGTCACTCATCGGGCGCAATCTAGGCGCATGAATGCCCGATGCGGGTGGACATCGGTAGGGTTCCCGCGTGGACGCCCGCGCCGACTCCGCCCTTGCCGTCCAAGCCGAGGGCGTGCGGAAGTCGTTCGGGAAGACTGAGGCCCTCCGTGGAGTGGACCTCAGCGTCCCCCGCGGAATGGTGTACGGGCTGCTCGGCCCGAACGGGGCCGGCAAGAGCACCGTTGTGCGCATTCTGGCAACCCTGATCCGCGCCGACGCCGGAACCGCATTGGTGGACGGCGTGGACGTGGCCCGCAACCCGGCCACCGTACGCAGCCGCATCGGCCTCGCCGGCCAGTACGCCGCCGTGGATGAGTACCTGACCGGCCGCGAGAACCTGGAGATGTTCGGCCGGCTGTCCGGCCTGCGGAAGGCCGATGCCCGCGCACGCGCCACGGAACTGCTGGAGCGCTTCGACCTGACGGATGCCGCGGACCGGCCGTCGAAGGGGTATTCGGGCGGCATGCGCCGCCGCCTGGACCTCGCTGCCAGCCTCGCAGCCCGTCCACCGATCCTATTCCTGGATGAGCCCACTACCGGGCTGGATCCCCGCAGCCGCCTCACGATGTGGTCGGTCATCCAGGATCTCGTGGACGACGGCACGACCGTGCTGCTGACCACTCAGTACCTGGAGGAGGCCGACCGCCTCGCGCAGCGGATCGCCGTGATCGACCGGGGGGTCGTCATCGCCGAGGGGACCCCGGCCGAGCTGAAGGCGCGCGTGGGCGGCGAGGGGCTGGAGGTCGCGGTGGTGGAGCCCGGCGACCTGGAGCGGGCCCGGACGATCGTGTCGCGCGTGGCGAGCGACGAGGTATTCGTGGACCCGGAGCGGCGGCGCGTCCGCGCTGCGGTGGCGGACGGGCCGCGGGCTCTCGCCGATGTCGCCGGGCAGATCGCGGCGGAGGGCATCCCCACGGAGGACGTCGGCCTGCACCGTCCGACGCTGGATGAGGTCTTCCTGGCGCTCACGGGCAGGCCCGCAGAGGACGACGACGGGGCCGCTGCGATGGATGAGGGGTCGGGGTGACCGCCGCTCGCGCGCTTCGGGACTCCGGGATCATCGTGTGGCGGCAGTTGGTCCAGCTGCCGCGCATCCCCGAGGTGCTGATCTTCAGCCTCATCCAGCCGGTGATGTTCGTGCTGCTGTTCCGGTACGTGTTCGGTGGCGCTATCGCCACGCCGGGCGAGAGCTATGTCAACTACCTCATGCCCGGCATCTTCGCGCAGACTGTGGCGTTCGGCGCGGTGGCCAGCGGCATCGGACTGGCGGAGGACCTCCGGCGCGGCATCATCGACCGCTTCCGGTCGCTGCCGATGGCGCGATCAGCGGTGCTGGTGGGCCGCACGGTCTCCGACCTCGTGCGGAACGCTGTGGTGGTGGGCGTGATGTACGCGGTGGGCCTTGCGGTGGGCTTCCGGCCGGAGGGCTCCATCGGCGCGCAGCTGGTGGCCTTCGGGCTGCTGCTGCTCACGTCGTTCGCCTTCTCGTGGATCGGCGTGGTGATCGCGCTGAGCATGAAGACGGTGGAGGCGGTGCAGTCGGCCGGCTTCATCTGGCTCTTCCCCCTCACGTTCGCCAGCTCCGCATTCGTGCCCACCGACTCGATGCCCGGCTGGCTGCAGGCGTTTGCCGACAACCAGCCGTTCACCATCGTCGTGAACGCCGCCCGTGCGCTCTTCCTCGCGCAGCCGGTGGGCAACTACGTGTGGCTGACCATCGTGTGGATGGTGGGGATCATCGCCGTCATGATCCCCCTCGCCACCCGGCAGTACCGACGCCGCAGCGGCTAGTCGGGGCGCTTGCCCTTGTGCACGAGTGCGTGCTCCAGGGCGTCGATCTGGTCACGGAGATCACGAATGATCGCGCCGGGGTCGTTGCCCTCCATCGCCCGCACGCGCGGCGTGGGGTGCTCGACCTCCGGGGTGGGGGCGTCGGTGCCTTCGCTTGACGAGGCCGGGGTGAGGAAGCTCGATGCCACCCAGGCGGTGAAGATGGCGACCAGGGCAACGCCGGAGAAGATCATGATGGTCGCGACCACCTGCCCACCCGGCGTCACTGGGTAGTAGTCCCCGTAGCCCACTGTGGTGATAGTCACGACGCCCCACCAGAGGGCCTCGCCGCCCGTCTCGATGTTAGAGCCGGGCGCGCCGGCCTCGAAGTAGAGGACCAGCAGCCCGCCGCCCTCGAGCACGATCAGCAGGAAGGCCATCACGAGGAACAGCGTGCCCTGCGCGCGGTTGACGACGAACCATTTGACGGTGTCCTTCCACCCGTAGTGGTGGAACGCCTGGAGCACCCGGACCAGCCGGAAGAGACGGAGGATCCGTCCGTAGGGGAGGCTTCCGAGCAGATCGAACCATCCCCCGCCGTGGTTCATGTAGTGCCAGCGGGCGCCCTTCGCGAGACGCAGTCGCAGGGCGAAGTCCAGGAGCAGGATCACGATGAAGATCGGCTCCATGAAGATGAGCAGGCTCCGGGTGTCGCTGCCCAGGTTCGCCGGGATCAGCAGGAAGACCCAGTTGATGATCGACAGCACGGTGACGACGATGATGAAGACGTCGTACCCGGGCTTCAGCCCGCTCTGGAGGGGAAGGTCGCGTGGCGCTCCCGCGCTCTGTGCAGCAGCATCTGGCACGGGAGTCATTTTTCTCGCCCGTGCCGGGATGTCCTTGTCGCTACCCGAGCAGCGGTGACTCCCGGATGGTGTCCGCGAT
>CALIKX010000050.1 GCA_938017905.1 uncultured Thermoleophilia bacterium
TAGTCGAGCGCCCGGTCGAGGGCGCGGGCGGCGACCAGGGGGACGACCTGCGCGGCCGTCCCCCCGTTCGCCGGGTCAGCCAGCCTGCTCGTCCCCGATGGCCGTGTTCTCCCAGGTGAACTCCGGCTCGGTGCGGCCGAAGTGGCCGTACGCAGCCGTGCGCTGGTAGACGGGCCTGCGCAGGTCGAGGCGCTCGATGATGGCGCCGGGGCGCAGGTCGAACTTCTCGTTGATCCACTTGAGGATCTCGTCCTCGGACCGCGTGGCCGTGCCGAAGGTCTGCACGTTCACCGACACCGGGCGCGCAACGCCGATGGCGTAGGCCACCTGCACCTCCGCGCGCGTGGCGAAGCCGGCGGCGACCACGTTCTTCGCCACCCAGCGGGCCGCGTACGCGGCCGAGCGGTCCACCTTCGACGGGTCCTTGCCCGAGAAGGCGCCGCCGCCGTGGCGGGCCATGCCGCCATAGGTGTCGACGATGATCTTGCGGCCGGTCAGGCCGCAGTCACCCATGGGGCCGCCGACCACGAACTTGCCGGTGGGGTTGATGTAGAAGGTGATGCCGTCGTGCCACACGCCGAAGTCGTCGAGCACGGGCTTGATGACCTCGCGCGTGATCTCCTCGTGCAGCAGTTCCTGCGAGACGTCCTCGACGTGCTGGCTGGACACCACCACGGCGTCCACGCCCACGGGCGTGATGCCGTCGTAGCGCACGCTCACCTGCGACTTGCCGTCGGGCAGCAGGAAGGGCATGGTGGTGCGCCGCATCGCGGCCAGGCGCTCGGCAATGCGGTGCGAGAGGACGATGGGCAGCGGCATGAGCACCGAGGTCTCATCGCATGCGAACCCGAACATCAGCCCCTGATCACCGGCGCCCTGCTCGTCGTAGCGGTCCTCCTCGCCGTGCGCGCGCTTCTCGAAGGCGCTGTCCACGCCCTGGGCGATGTCGGGGCTCTGCTTGTCGAGCGCCACGGACACGCCACATGAGTGGGCGTCGAAGCCGTCCTTCGAGTTCACGTAGCCGATGTGGGCGACGGTGTCGCGCACCACGGTGGGGATGTCCACCTGGGCGGCCGTGGTCACCTCACCCGCGACCATCACCTGGCCGGTCGTGATGAGGGTCTCGCACGCGACCCGGGACGCAGGGTCCTGCGCCAGCATCGCGTCGAGGATGCCATCCGAGATCTGATCGGCGATCTTGTCCGGGTGGCCCTCGGTAACGGACTCCGAGGTGAACAGGTACTCGCTCATGCGGCTCCTTGCCGTTGGATCCAGCGGGGCACCCTACCAACGGCGCCTCGCCACGCGAAAAGGGCGCCCCGCGGACGGGGCGCCCTTACGCACGCGGTCCCGCGGGGTGTGCGGTCTACTTCGCCATGCCCACGACCACCTCGACCGTGGGGGTGTCCCCCGCCGTGGCCCAGGCGGCCACCTGCGTAATGGGGGCAAGGTTGGCGCGCTTCCGGGCGCCGTCCGTGCCCTCGAAGGCACCGTTCGCCGCGAGGATCGGCACCACCTTGCGCATGTCCACGTAGGCCAGGCCGGTCACCTGCTCGGGCATCCCGGCCGTCGCGGCGGTGAAGCCCGGCGTCCCGGCGAGCGAGTCGGCCTTCGCGCGCGGGGCGAGGACGTTCGCCACTGGCGCGGCGCCGTTCCCGATGCCGGCGAGGGTGCCCCTCACGCCCCATGCCACGGAACGTCCATCGCCCATCGGGATCACCTGGCCCTTCACGGCGCCATCGGAGAACACGGTGGCCTTTCCGACCTTCAGATCGTCCGAGCCGAACTGGCGGCCCAGGGCCGGGAGCGTCCGCGACAGCGCGGTGAGGCTCTTCGATGCCCGGGGTCCATCGGCCACGGTGAGCGCCAGGGTCGCACCCGGCTCCTTGCCCGAGCCGGTCACCACCACGGCGTGCTCACCGCCAGTGAGGTTCCGCAGGTCGTCGGCGTTGACTCCCAGCAGCAGCGGGAGCTGGCCGGTGAGGGCCTCGATCTGCCTCCGGGTCTCGTCCGACCCGCTCTCCGTGGCGGACGACAGCGCGGTCTGCACGGTGTCCGCCAGCTTGTTGAAGCCCAGGTACGCCACGGATCCGGCGGGCGCCTGCGCGGTGAGCGTGGGCGTGTATGGCGCCTGCTGCGCGGTGGACGGCGCGTCCACCAGCACGGCCTTCATGCGGAACCCGCCCTCCTCGGCGGTCACGGACATCGCGGCGGCACCCTTCACCTGCTCGCCGGCCAGCATCTCGGCCTGCGGCAGCACCTCCTTGGCGGCCTCGCCCGCGACATCCAGGTTCACATACGCCATCGCGAAGACGTCGTCGGGCAGGAGGGCGAGGGCGTCGTTGAACCGGAACACGCCCGACAGGACGGCATCACCCCCGCGCGCATGCGCCTCGAGGGCCTCGTTCACCACCGCCTCGGTGGACCCGATCACGAGCGACTCATCGGTGATCGCGGCGTAGGTGCCGGCCGTCGCATCGGCGTACAGCGTGGCCCCGTCACGGGTGCCGGTCTCGGTGAGGCCGCCCTTCTTCGCGATGAGCGCCTTGACATCGGCCGACTTGCCCTGGGCGATCTGCAGCACCGCGAGCATCGGCTGGTCTGCGGCCGTGGCCGCCGCGCGCCCGGCGGCCGCGGCGGGATCGGCGAGGGCACCCTGCAGCGCCGTGGCGGCCTCGGGCACCTCCGTGGCCGCGAGGGCCGCGGCGTCCCCGAGGAGGGGCTGCAGATCCTTCTCCCAGTCCACGCCCTCGCGGGCGAGGGCCGTGTCGAGGTCGGCGCGCATCTCGCCGTAGCCGGGGAACAGCGCACCGAGGCGCTCGAGGTTCTTCCACTGCGGCCCGGTGGTGTCGGTGGACACCTGCACGTACAGCGGGCTGTCCGACGGGATGTACCCGGCGATGGATGCAGGTGCCGAGCCCGCCGACGCGCTGCTGCCGCACCCGGTGAGGGCGACGGCGCCGCCGACGGCGCCGGCCGCCGCAAGGGCGACCACGGGGATCACATGGCGCCGCATGCGCCGCGACGGGGTGGACGTGCTCATCAGCCGGGGACCTCCATCGGGGTTGACAGGGAGAACGGTAGAACGGGTTGGTGCCGCACCTGCAACGTCCCGGTAAAGGGTCGGTTCAGACCGCGCGCGGGTGGGTCACGCCTCGGCGGCGGGCGCCCGGCTCATCAGCGACCGCAGGCACTCCTCGGGCGAGCGGCCATCGAATGCCGCCGCGGCCACCTGCTCGGAGATCGGAAGCTCCACCTGAGCGGCCGCGGCGCGCACGAGGAGGGCCCGCACGGTGGCGAGCCCCTCCACGACCTGGCCGATCTCGCGCTCCACCGCATCGGCCGGCAGACCGCGCGCGATCATCTCCCCCGCGCGCCGGTTGCGGCTGTGGCGGCTGGTGCAGGTGGCGATCAGGTCGCCCATGCCGGCGAGGCCGCGGAACGTGGAGTCCCGCGCGCCCGCGGAGGCGCCGAGGCGACTCATCTCCGCCAGGCCGCGGGTGATGAGCGCGGCCTTTGCATTGTCCCCGAAGCCCAGGCCGTCCGACATCCCGGCCGCGAGGGCGATCACGTTCTTGGCGGCGCCGCACAGCTCGACGCCCACCAGGTCGTCGTTCACGTAGATGCGGAAGACCGGTCCCGACACGGCGTCCTGCACGCGCGCGGCCAGGCCGGCGTCACCACTCACCACCGCGGCCGCCGGCTGCCCCAGCGCGATCTCCTCGGCGTGGTTCGGCCCGGACAGCACCGCGAAGGGCGTGCCGGGCGGGAGCGCGTCGGCCCAGGCCTGGGAGAGCACGCGCCCCGTGCCCGGCTCGAGGCCCTTGGTGAGGGACAGGACGCCCGCGCCCTCAGGCAGGCGCGGGGCCAGGTCCACCGCCGCCTGCGCCACGGCCCGGCTGGGGATGGCCGCCACGATGATCGATGCCGCATCCAGCGCGGCCGGGTCGTCGATGTGCGTGACCACGACGTCGTCAGGCAGGGCGACATCGCCCAGGTGGATGCGGTCATGGCGGGTGCCGCGCAGAACCGCGGCCTGCTCAGCCGTGCGGCAGGCAAGCGACACGCGGGCGCCCGCGAGGGCCGCGACGCGGGCGAACGTGCACCCCCACGCCCCCGCACCGATGACCACCACGTCGCTCACCTGCGGCTCCTCACCTCGATGTCCACCGGTACTCCCGCCAGGTCGAACCGGTCGCGGATCCGGTTCTCCAACCAGAAGCCGTAGTCGCGGGTCATCAGCGAGCGGTCGTTGACCTCGAGCCGAAAGACCGGCGGCCCCACGCCGGTCTGCACCAGGAATCGCATGGACAGGCGGCGCTTGCCCTTGCGCGGCCCCGGCCGCTCGTCGGCCAGGTCGCGCAGCGTGGTGTTGAGGTCACGGGTGGAGAGGCGCGTGTGGCTCTTCTCATACAGACGCAGTGCCGCGGGGATGAGGCGACCCAGGCCCTCCCCCGTCTCCGCCGAGCACGCCACGATGGGCGGGTGCTGGCGGCTCTTCCGGCGCACCCGTCCGGCCAGGTCGGCCAGGTCGGGCTGCGCCAGGTCCCACTTGTTCAGGGCCAGCAGCGTGGCGCAGTGATTCTGCGCCGCCAGGTCGCACGCCGCCAGGTCGGCCTCAGTGATGCCCTCCGTGGCGTCGGCCACCACGATGGCCACATCCGAGCGCTCGGCGGCCTCCAGTGCGCGCTGCTGGCTGTAGACCTCCACCCGCTCGCGCATGCGGCCGCGCCGCCTGAGCCCCGCGGTGTCGATGAGCACGATCTCACGGCCATCCCAATCGATGATGGTGTCCACCGGGTCACGCGTGGTGCCGGGCAGGTCCTGCACGATCATGCGCTCCTCGCCCAGCAACGCGTTGAGGATCGAGCTCTTGCCGACGTTCGGCCGGCCCATGATGCAGAAGGCGGGCAGGCGGTCGAGGCCCTCGTCAACGGCCTCGACCTCCGGCAACTGCTCGACCAGCAGGTCGAGGAAGTCGCCGATGTTGCGCCCGTGCAGTGCCGACACCGTGACGACATCGCCCAGGCCCAGGCCCCACAGGTCCTGCGCGCGCAATTCGGCCTCGTCGTTGTCGCACTTGTTGGCCACCACGATCACCGGTCGGTGCGCGCGGCGCAGGCGCTCGGCCACCTCCAGGTCGCCGGGGGTTGCGCCCACCATGGCGTCCACGACGAACAGGATGAGGTCCGACTCGTCGATCGCCCGGATGGCCTGCTGCGCGATGTCGCGGGCCATCATGGACTCATCTGCCTCGTCGATGCCGCCGGTATCGAGGATCTGGAACTGCCGTCCGTTCCACTCGGCACCGCCCTGCCGGCGGTCGCGCGTGGCACCGGGTCGGGAGTCCACCACGGCCTCGCGGCGGCCCGCGAGGCGGTTGAAAAGGGTGGACTTGCCCACGTTCGGATAGCCCACCACGGCCACCACGGGCTGCCCCTGCGCCACGGTGCTGCCGCGCGCGGCATGGCGCTCGCGGCCCCGCGGGCGATCGGGCATGCCCGGGCGTGATGCCTTCGGACGGCCGCCCGGCGCGCCGCCCGCGTCGTCGCGGCTCATTCGTCCTCCATCGACGCCAGGGTGGTCGGCGGGTCCTGCCTCGGCCCGCCGATCTCCGGCAGCAGGGCGGAGATCGCCGCCATCATCCGCAGGGCGAGCTCGCCCGCCTGCGCGCTACGGGGCCCCTCGAGCCCCTCCTTCGACACCGGCGGCCCGAAGATGACCCGCGACGGGCCGTGCTTCTCCTGGATGCCCCACACGGCGGCGGGGATGACCGTGACGTGCTCGGGCAGCCCGAGCGTGGCGGCGCCCGGATACGGCCTGCGCAGCCGCTGGTCACGCGACCGGGTGCCCTCGGGGAAGATCACGACGCACTCGCCGCGGGCCAGCAGCCCCTTGGCGATGCGCATGGCGGTGCGGTCCGCGCGCCCCCGCTTGATGGGGAAGGCGCCGAGCGTGCCGATGGCCACCTTCTCGATGCGGTTCTCGAACAGCTCGGACTTGGCCATGTAGTACGCCCGGCGCGGGATGGCCGACCAGCCAACGAGGAAGGGGTCGTTGTTGGTCATGTGGTTCGCCACGATGAGCACGGCGCCGCGCCGGGGGATGTTGTTCTTGCCCCGCACCTTCCGCGCGCGGTACCACGACCGGAAGTACAGCGACAGCAGGTTGCGGCCGATCCACCACCACCAGGAGGTGATGCGCACATCATCCGCCGACTCCGGCGCAGCCAGGCGGTCGTACGGGGCGTCGCTCATCGGGCCACCCCGCGGGCGAGCGACGCGATGCGGTCGACCACCTGCCCGATCGACATCCCGGTGGTGTCCACCACCTCGGCGCCCTCGGCGACCACCAGGGGGCTGGCGGCGCGCGAGGAGTCGGCCAGGTCGCGACGCTCGACGTCGTCGCGGATCTCGCGCAGGTCCACGCGCTCGCCCCGGGCCACCAGTTCGGCGTGGCGCCGCCGTGCGCGCTCATCCACCGAGGCGGTGAGGAACACCTTCACCTCGGCCTCCGGGAACACCACGCTGCCGATGTCGCGTCCATCGCACACCCAGTCGCCATGCCGCATGATCTCGCGCTGGCGCGCGACCATCTCGTGGCGCACGGCCGGGTGCGCGGCCACCTCGGACACCGCACCCGTGACGTCCCCCTCGCGGATGGCCATGGTGACGTCGTCGCCGCGCACGTGCACGCGCACCCCGCCCGGGCCATTGGCCAGCTCCACGGGGTGGCGCCGCGCGAGGTCGGCCAGCGCCGGGCCGTCGGAGACCGCCACGCCGTCGCGCAGGGCCATGAGGGTGAGCGCGCGGTACATGGCGCCGGTGTCGAGGTAGCCGATGCCGAGCGCATCGGCCACCGCCCGCGCCACGGTGCTCTTGCCGGCGCCTGCCGGGCCATCGATGGCCACGATCATGCCGTCACCGCGCCGAGCCCATGCATGTCATCGGTGAACGTCGGGTACGACACCGCAGCGGCCTCCATGCCGTGCACCGTCACCCCCGACTGGCTGGCGATGCCCGCGAGGGCACCCAGCATGGCCAACCGGTGGTCGCCGTGCGAGTGCACCTCGCCACCCGGGAGCGACATCTGGCCCCGCACAGCGAAGCCGTCATCGCGCTCCTCGGCGTCCGCACCCACGGCGCGAAGCAGCTCCACCACGGTGCGGATGCGGTCGCTCTCCTTCACGCGCAGTTCCTGCGCCCCCCGCACCACGGTGGTGCCGGCCGCCAGTGCGCCGAGCAGGCCCACCAGGGGAAGCTCGTCCACCATGGAGGGCACCTCGTCACCGGTGACCTCAGTGGCCTGCAGGATGCCGCCGCGCCGGGCCACCACATCGCCGGAGGGCTCCCCCGCCACGTCGGGCCCGGGATGCACCACCACATCGGCGCCCATCCGCGCGAGCACGGCCAGCAGGCCGGTGCGGCCGGGGTTCAGGTTGACGCCGGTCACCGTCACCGCGGGGTCACCCCGCAGCACGCCGGCGACGATCGCGAACGCGGCAGAGGAGAAGTCGCCGGGCACACCGAGGTCGGGCAGGGCGAGCCCCGCGACGGGCCCCGCGATGCCCACCATGCCGTCTCGCTCCATCACGTCCACGCCCGAGGCGCGCAGCATCCGCTCGGTGTGATCGCGCGACGGCACCGGCTCGCGCACCCAGGTCTCCCCCTCGGCATTGAGCCCCGCGAGCAGCACGCAGCTCTTCACCTGGGCGCTCGCGACGGGCAGCTCGTGCACCATGCCGTGCAGCGGCAGCCCGGGGCGCACGGCGACCGGCGGGGTGCCCTCGCCCGTGGGCGTGACCGCCGCGCCCATCGCCACGAGCGGGTCGGCGATGCGCCGCATGGGACGGCGGCGCAGGGAGTCGTCACCATCCAGCACGGTGACCTCGCCGGGGCGCTGGCCCACCAGGATCCCGGCGACCAGACGCATCAGCGTGCCCGCATTCATGCAGTCGATCACCGGCGGCGGCACAAGGCCGCGCACGCCCCGGCCGGTCACGACCACCCGGCCATCGCCGATCCCGCCCTCCACGCCCGCGCCCAGCGCACGCGCGGCCGCAAGCGTGGCACCGGTGTCGTCGGACTGCAGGGGTTTGTCGATGACCACGCGGCGGTCCGAGAGGGCCGCGAGCAGGATGGCGCGGTGCGTGATCGACTTGTCGGGCGGCACGGCGACGGTGCCCGCGACGGCGTCGGCCGGACGGAAGGTGACGGTGGTCATCGGGGGGCAATGCTAGGGGTCCGGCGGGGGCGCTACCCTCGGCCGCCCGTGACCGTGATGCCGGACCTGCCCGTGGATGCCGTGGCCGACCTGGCCCTCGTGCTCGCGCGGGCCGAGGCCGCCGGGCGCCTGGATCCGGACGATGCCGCCCTGGCCGACCGCCTGCTCGCCGGGCTGCGGGACGAATGGCGTGACCTGCAGGGGGCGGCACGCGCCGACCTCGGGCGCATCGCGGCCCCGCTGCGCGCGCGCCGCGATGCACTGGACGGCGCGGTGGAATCCCGCAGGGTGCATCCGCGCCCCCTGCGCGAGGTGCTCGGTGACCTGGGGGCGCATGCACTGCGCCCCGGCCAGGACAGGCCCATACTCGCGGCGCTGGCGGGTGCCGACAGCCTGGTGGTGATGCCCACCGGATCGGGCAAGTCCCTGTGCTTCCAGGCGCCTGCATTCGCATCCGGGGGCCTCACGGTGGTCGTGAGCCCGCTGATCGCCCTCATCCAGGACCAGCACGACCGGCTCGCGGCGGCGGGGCTCCCGGTGGGCATGGTGACCAGCCTGCAGTCGGCCGCCGCCAACCGGGAGGCCATCGCACACATCGCCGCGGGCGATGTGCGGCTGATGCTGTGCGCGCCGGAGCGGTTCGCCCACGAGGCATTCACGCGGGCCCTCCAGGCCAACCCCGTGGACCTGCTGGCCATCGATGAGGCGCACTGCGTATCGCAATGGGGGCACGACTTCCGGCCGGAGTACCTGCAGCTTGGGCGCCTGCGCGACCTGCTGGCCCCGCGGGCGGTCATGGCGCTGACCGCCACGGCGACCCCCCGGGTGTCGGAGGAGATCATCCGCCAGTTGGGGCTGGCCGATCCGGTCACCGTCCGGACGGGGTTCGACCGGCCGAACCTGTCGCTGGACGTCATCCGCCTGGATGGCCGCGGAGCGGTGGCGCGCAAGTGGGCCGCCCTCGAAGCGGGTCTCGGGGCCGGGGACGGCACGCCCGCCATCGTGTACTGCGGAACGCGCGCGGCCACCGAGGAGGTAGCCGAGGGCCTTGCAGCCCGTGGGTTCCGCGCCGTCGGGTATCACGCGGGGATGGCGGACGCCGAGCGCATCCGCGCACAGGAGGCCTTCATGTCGGGCGATGCCGACGTGATCGCCGCGACCAACGCCTTCGGCATGGGTATCGACCGCGCGGACGTGCGCGGCGTGTGGCACTGGTCCATCCCCACCTCGCTGGAGGGCTACTACCAGGAGGCCGGGCGTGCGGGGCGCGACGGCGCACCGGCACGCGCCGTGCTGCTGGCCATGCGGGCCGACCTGGGACGCCTGATCCGCTTCGCCAACCAGGGCGGCGCAGACGGAGGCGACCCCCGCATCGCGCGCGACCGCGCGTGGACCGCCTACCGCGCAATCACCGGGTACGTGGAGTCGGAGGGCTGCCGGCGGCAGGCGATCCTCGACCACTTCGGCGATCCCGGCACGGGCCGGCCCGAGGGCAGGTGCTGCGACGTGTGCGACCCCCTGCCGCCCGACGCCCGTCCGCCGGTGAGTGCCGCCCGCACCGCGCCATCTCCCCCCGCCGCCGCGGACGTCGTACTGGACGGCGCGGATGCGGACATGTTCGAGCGGCTTCGCGCCTGGCGGCGCGACCGCGCCGACGGCAAGCCCGCCTACACCGTGTGCGCGGACCGCGCACTGCGGACCATCGCCCTCGAGCGGCCGCGGGACGAGGCGTCGCTCCTCGGCATCTCCGGCGTGGGCCCCGCATTCGTGGAGCGCCACTCGGAGAGCCTGTTCGCATTGCTCGGCGACGCCGCATGACCACGTTCGCCGTGGACGGGGATGGAGTCACCCTGCACGGGGAGGACTCCGGCGTGGGCCCGGCGGTGCTCCTGCTGCACGGGCTGTCTGCCACCCGCCGCTACGTGCTCCACGGGTCCACGGCGCTCGAGCGCGAGGGATACCGGCTGATCGCCTACGACTCGCGCGGGCATGGCGACTCCTCCCCCGCCCCCACGCCCGGCGACTACCGCTACGACCAGCTCGCTGCGGACGCCCTGCGCGTGCTGGACGCCCACGGGGTGGATCGCGCCGCGCTGGTGGGGATGTCCATGGGCTCGGCGGTAGCCGCCGCCGTGGCCCTGGATCACCCGGACCGGGTGACGGCGCTGGTGGCGATCACCCCCGCGCACCTGGGCAGCCCCACCCGCGACCCCGCCCGCTGGGACCGCCTGGCCACGGGGCTGGCAGAGGGCGGGGCCGACGGATTCGTGCAGGCCTATGGCGACCCCGGGGTGCCGCCGAAGAGCCTCGATCTCATCCGCACCGTGATGCGCCAGCGCATGTCGCGGCACGCGCACCCGGCGGCGGTGGCCGACGCCCTTCGCACCACCACCGCAGGCGCGGCATTCCCCGGCGAGGACGCGCTGCGGGGCATCCGGTGCCCGGCTCTCGTGGTGGGCAGCCGCGACCGTCTGGACCCCGAGCACCCGCTGTGGATCGCCGAGCACTGGGCGGAACTCATCCCGGACGCGCGGCTGGTGGTGGAGGACGACGGCGCGAGCCCGCTCGCATGGCGCGGCGGCAGCCTCAGCCGCGAGATCGGCGCGTTCCTCGCCGCGACGGCCCCCCCGCACCCCGCCACGCGCTGAACGACGCCACGCTGCCGGATCCGGGCCGCCGGAGCCACGGCCAGGGGTGCACCTGTACCGGTGCAATGGCGCGCGCCCGGCGGCGCCACCCCGGTACCGGCGTGAACGTGGCGGCCACCCGGCGCCCCGTGAGAACCGCGGCGGGGTCGCCCCGGTGTACCTCCACGTCACGGCGCGTGACCAGGTCGGCGAGGCACTCGGCGATGAACACCAGGCGGGCCGCTGACGGACGGAACCGGCGCAGGTAGGACTCGTCGAACACGAACACGGCCGGCAGGCCCGGATTGGCGGCGAGGGCGGGGTCGGCGTCGCCCAGCGACTCGGCCGTGATCCACACCGCGTCAGCCTCACCCATGTGCTCCGGGTGCGCCGGGCCGGCGACCGCGGCCGGGTCCACCGCGGCCCGCAGCCGTGGGTCGGGGTCGATGCGCACGGTGTCATCACCGGGGGGCCAGGTGCCGATGGGGCAGGCATCGCGGTGGGCGCAGTTCCCGCACACGCTGGGCGCACGCTTCTCCACCTGCTGACGGGAGAACCCGTAGGGCCGCCCCGTCGCCGTTCCCGCCACCCACTGCCACCCGAGCACATTGGCGGCGCGCGAGCCATCCAGCAGCAGCCGGCGCATCTCCCGCTCGCCGTGCCGCCAGTCGAGGCCGTGGCGCACCGCCCACTGCGATGCCATCCACATGCGTGCCTGGTTGACCATCCAGCCATCGGCCTCGAGTTCACCAAGCACCATGTCCACGCAGGCCAGCGAGCGATCCCACGCCCGGGCCGGGGAGGATCCCGGATGCACCGCCCGGCGCGCGCGCAGGTCGCGCCCCACGGCGGGCCCCAGGCGGGCGTACAGGTGCCGTGCGTACTCCTGCCACAGCAACTCATCACGGAATCGCCCGACGTCCCGCGCGGGTCCGCCCGCCACATGCGCCCACGCCCGGGGCAGGGTGATGAGGCCATGGCGTATCCAGGGCGAGAGGCCCGATGCACCCCGTGCGCCCGGGGGCCACACCTGGCTGCGCCGGGCGGCGTACCCGGCCACGTCGAAGGCGCCGAGGGCCGCATCCGCCGCCGACTGCCCCCCGCGGAACCGTCCCGAGGCGCGGGGAGGGCCGTCGAACAACCCGCCCAGGTGCGTGCCCACCCACTGCGTCGCGTCACCGCGGGGCGGCGGGAGGGCGGTCATGGAATGGGCAGCGCGCGCTCGAAGACGATGCGGTCCTGGCCCGGGCCGAGGTAGCCGGGGATGAGCGGCCCGTCGAACCCGAGGGCGCGGTGGAACGCGATCGATCCCTCCCGCCCCGGCGCGGCGAGCGCGCGGATGCGGGAACAGCCCTGCGCCATTGCCCGCGCCGCGAAGTCGCGGTAGAGGGCAGCACCCACGCCGCGGCCACGCAGCGCGGGGTCCACCGCATGGAGGTGCACGTACGCGAGGTCGGGCTCCGAGGCGCTCGGCATGCCCAGCAGGAAGCCCGCCGGCGCGCCGTCATCGCGGGCAATCCACACGCCGTGGGGCCCCAATTGATCGAAGAACAGCCGGTGCAGCGTGAGGCCCACGGGATGGCCGAACCACCCATCGGCCACGGCGCGCGCGGCGTCGAAGTCGTCCGCGCGCAGCGGCCGCGGCGGCGCCAGGCCGTCCACCGCTAGGCGAGCCGGGCGACCCCGGCCGGGCACGACACGCCGGTGCCCCCCAGCCCGCAGTAGCCGTTCGGGTTCTTGGCCAGGTACTGCTGGTGGTACCCCTCGGCGTAGAAGAAGGGGCCCGCCTCGGCGATCTCGGTGGTGATGCGCCCCGCCCCGGCCGCATCCAGTGCCTCCTGGAACATGCCCGCGGACTCCTCGGCCAGCCGGCGCTGGCGGTCATCCGCCCAGTAGATGGCCGACCGGTACTGGGTTCCCACGTCGTTCCCCTGCCGGAAGCCCTGGGTGGGGTCGTGCCCCTCCCAGAAGACCCGCAGCATCTCGCCGCAGGAGGTCACCGTGGGGTCGAATACCGCCAGGACGACCTCGGTGTGCCCGGTGCGGCCCGTGCACACCTCCTCATACAGCGGGTTGCGCGTGAAGCCACCCGCGTAGCCCACCGCGGTGGTCCACACGCCCGGCTGGGTCCAGAACATGCGCTCGGCGCCCCAGAAGCACCCCATCCCGACCACGATCTGCTCGAGCCCCTCGGAAAAGGGCGGCAGCAGCGGGGTGCCGAGCACCTCGTGAGCCGCCGGCACGCGAATGGTCTCGGTGCGCCCGGGCAGGGCGTCCTGCTCGGTGACCATGACCGGATTTCCCATCCCGAAGATGCCCATCGCCCCTCCCCCGTCGATCTCGGCCCCAAGGTTAGGGCCGACGGGGCCCGCGGTCACCCGGCTGCGGTGGCGCGGAAGCCCCGGGCGGCGATGAGCTCGATCGCGCGGGCGACAGCGCCGTCGCCGGCCACGTCCACCTCCAGACGCCCGAAGGGCTCATCCGGCCGCGCGGGGCTGAGGTGCAGGTCCTCGATGTTGATGTGGGCGTGCCCGAGCGCCGTGGCGATCTCGCTGAGCACGCCGGGGCGGTTGGGCACCTCCACCATCACGCGTACGACCTCCCCGCCCGTGACCTCTTCCTGCGCGACGAGGCGCTCACGCGCGGTGGCGGCGGTGCCGAAGAACTCCTCCAGCCACGCGCGATCCCCGCGCTCGAGGGCGGCCTCCACGTCGGCCAGCTCCGCGCGGTGCCGCCGCGTCTCGGCCAGCACCGCGTCACGATTGCCCAGGAGGATGTCCGCCCACAGGCGCGGATTGGCCCCGGCGACGCGCGTGAGGTCGCGGAACGACGGCCCCGCCGACCGGAGTGCCTCGCGCCCCTGCGGCGCCGTTCCCGCCGCCTGCCGCATGAGGGCCGACGCCATCACATGCGGCAGGTGCGACACCAGGGCCATCAGGTGGTCGTGCACCCCGGCATCCACTGCCACGGGGATCGCCCCCACGGACGCCACCATGCCGTGGATGCGGCGCAGCAGTTCCGGTCGCGTCTCGCCCGTGGGCGTGAGGAACCACGTGGCACCGGCGAATAGATCGGCGCGTGCATTCGCCACGCCCGATCGCTCGCCGCCCGCCACAGGGTGCCCGCCGCAGAAGCGCTCGCGCTCACCGGGCGTGAGGGCTGCAAGCACCATGCTCTTCGCCGACCCCACGTCGGTGACCACGGCATCCTCATCGGCCGCCCGCAGGGCCACCCGCACGACCTCGGGGATGTCGCCGACGGGAGCGCACACCACCACTACGCGCGCGCCCGCAACGGCGTCCGCGACGTCGCTGCAGGGCCGGGTGATGGCCCCACGGCCGAGGGCGTCCTCCACGGCGGCATCCGCAGGGTCCACGCCGCGGATGTCCGCGATGCCGGCCTCGCGCAGGGCGAGGCCCAGCGATCCGCCGATCAGCCCGACGCCGATGAGGGCGACCGGGCCGCCCAGCCCGGCCGCGGCCACCTAGACCCCGGCGGCCACGGGCTCGCCGCCCGCCATCACCAGGCCCATCACGTCCACGATGCGCTTGACGTCCTCGACCCACGCGGCGAACTGGTCCGCGTACAGGGCCTGCGGGCCGTCGCACAGCGCGTGCTCGGGGGCCGGGTGGACCTCCACGATCAGGCCGTCCGCCCCGGCGGCCACCGCAGCACGCGCCATGGGGAGGATGAAGTCACGGCGCCCCATGGCGTGCGACGGATCCACGATCACCGGCAGGGCTGACATGTGCTTGGCCACCGGCACCGCCGAGAGGTCCAGCGTCGACCGCGTGGCGGTCTCGAAGGTGCGGATGCCGCGCTCGCACAGCATGATGCGCTCGTTGCCCTCCTTGGCGATGTACTCCGCCGAGAGCAGCCACTCCTCGATGGTGTTGGCCAGCCCGCGCTTGAGCAGCACGGCCTTGTCCGTGCGGCCCACCTCGCGCATCAGGTCGAAGTTCTGCATGTTCCGGGCGCCCAGCTGGATGACGTCGGCCACCTCGAGGATGTCGTCGAGCTGCCGGATGTCCATGAGCTCGGTGACGATGGGCAGGCCGGTCTCGGCCTTGGCCTCGGCGAGGATCTCGAGCGCCGGCGTGCCGAGCCCCTGGAAGGTGTAGGGCGAGGTGCGCGGCTTGTACGCGCCACCGCGCAGCATGGCGGCGCCGGCCGCCTTCACCACGCGCGCGGTCTCGAGCGTCTGCTCGCGGGTCTCCACGGTGCACGGCCCCGCGATGAGACCGAACGAGCCGCCGCCCACCTTGATGCCGTCCACCACCACGGGCAGATCACCATGGCGGAACTCACGCGACACCAGCTTGTACGGCTTGAGGATCGGCACGACCTTCTCGACGCCGTCCTGTCCGGCCAGGTCGAGCTGGGCGATCATCTCGCGGTCGTCGCCGATGGCGCCGATGACCGTGACGAACTCGCCGCGCGACACGTGGGCCTGCGCCCCGGCGGCGGTCACGCGATCCACGATGGCCTGGATCTGGCCGTCGCTCGCGCCTTCCTTCATCACGATCATCATGGCTTCGGTGTGTCCCCTATGAGTTGTCCGGTGCCCGCCACGGCGGCGAGCGCGGTCAGGAATGCGTCGTTCTCCTCCGGTGCCCCGATGGTCACGCGCAGGGTGCCGGGGCACCCCAGGGCGGAACCGTCGCGCACGATGATGCCCCGCTTCAGGAGCTCCTCGTGCAGAACGCGGGCATCCATGCCCGGGTCAGGCGGTCCCAGCAGGATAAAGTTGCCGTGGCTCCGGGTAAAGGGCACGCCCATTTCCGTGAGCTTCGCCGACACGCGATCGCGCTCGGCGATGGCCTCATC
Source organism: uncultured Thermoleophilia bacterium (assembly GCA_938017905.1). Taxonomy (GTDB): domain Bacteria; phylum Actinomycetota; class Thermoleophilia; order Miltoncostaeales; family Miltoncostaeaceae; genus SYFI01. The sequence continues at coordinate 15,678 of CALIKX010000050.1, forward strand.
CACCCGCGCCTGGATGACGTGCGGGTGACGCAGGCTCTCGAGTGCGGCCACCTGCGCCAGCTGGTTGGTGTTGAAGGGCTGACGCACCGCGTCGAGCGCCCGCACCCAGGCCTCCGATCCCACCCCGTAGCCCACGCGCAGGCCGCACAGGCCGTAGGCCTTGCTGAAGGTGCGGGTGACAAGCAGGTTCGGCCGGGTGCGCGCGAGCACCGACACCCGACCGCGGTCGGGCGCGGCGACGAAGTCGTAGTAGGCCTCGTCCACCAGCACTGCCAGGTCGTCCGGGATGAGGTCGAGGAACCGCTCGATCTCATCCGCCGACCGGTACACGCCCGTCGGATTGTTCGGATTGCAGATGATCACCAGGCGCGTGCGCTCATCCACCGCGGCCGCCATGGCATCGAGGTCGTGCCCTCCATCCGGGGCAAGCGGCACGGCGACGCCCTCGGCCCCCGTTTCGGCGGCGAGATGCGGGTACATGGCGAACGAGGGGTCGGCGTGGATGACCGTGGTGCCCGGATCGAGCAAGGCGGTGCCCGCGTGCACGATGAGCTCGCACGAGCCGTTGCCCACGGCGATCTGCCCGGGGTCGACCGCGTGGCGGTCGGCCAGCGCCTCGCGCAGGGCCCGCGCGGCACCATCGGGATAGCGGTTCAGGCCCTCCAGGCCGGCGTCGATGACAGCCTTCACCTCGGGCAACGGGGGGAACGGACTCTCGTTCGAGGCCAGCTTCACCACCGACGACAGCCCGTAGGCGTCCATGACCTCGGCCATGGTGAGGCCGGGCTCGTAGTGCGGAATGCCCGCGATGCGGTCGGAGGTCCGGATTGCCATCGCGCGGCATGATCGCACGCCCGGCCGGGATGCGGCGCGGGGACGCGCCGGGGCCGACGGTAACCTTGCCCCGTGCCTGCACTCGACTCGAGCGCGGCCCTCACGCAGGAGGTCCAGATCGACCTCTTCCAGGGGCCCTTCGACCTGCTGCTCACCCTGCTGCTGAGGGATGAGGTCGACATGCTCGAACTGCCGCTGGCCGACCTGATCGAGGAGTCGGTCACTCCCGGCAGCGACGAGCGCTGGGAGATTGACGCCGCGAGCCAGTTGATCCTGCTGCTCGCCGCCATCGCCGACCTGAAGGGGCGGCGGATGCTGGGCGAGGACGTGGAGGACGAGCCCGACCTGGATGCGCTCGCCATGCGCGAGGCGCTCGTGGCCCGGCTGGTGGCGTATGCGCCGTTCCAGCGGGCCGCGCAGTGGCTGGCCGAGCGCCTGCGGGCGGCCCAGGGGCCGCGGTACCGGCGGGTGCCGCCCGGCACGGCGGCGCCGGTGCCGGTGCACGACGACCCGGCGCGCCTGCGCGCCGCGATGGAGAAGATGGTGGAGGCCCCGCCTGCCCCGTCGCTGGAGCACATGGGGGTGCGCCGCCGGCCGCTGCCCGAGCTGCTCGGCCGCCTGCGCGAATCGCTGGCGCGTCTTCGCGAGGTGTCATTCGACCAGATGGTGTCCGACTGCGACCGGCTGGAGGAGGCCCTCACCCTGCTGGCTGCGCTCGAGATGGTGCGCCGGGGCGAGGCGGAACTGCGGCAGGACGTGCCGTTCGGCGACATCCTCATCCGGGGCACGCGCGCATGACCGAACTGGCCCGCACGATCGAGGCCCTGCTGTTCATCGCCCCCGAGCCGCTCGAGGTGGCGACCCTCCAGGACATCACGGAGGAGTCGCCCGCCATGATCGCCCGCGCACTGGACGAGATCGCCGCCCGCCATGCCGCGGACACCGGGCTGGAGCTGGCCGAGGTAGCGGGCGGCTGGGCGCTGCGCACGCGCGCGGACCTGGCACCGGCCTGCGACCGGCTGCGTGCCCGGCCGCGCGAGGACCGCCTGTCGCCCGCCGCGCTGGAGACGCTGGCCGTTGTGGCCTACCTCGAGCCCGTCACGCGACGCGAGGTGGGCCGCCTGCGCGGGGTGGACGTGGACAGCACCGTGGGCAGCCTGCTCGACCGCGGGCTGATCGAGGAGGCCGAGCGCCCGCAGTCGGGCCCGGTCACCTACCGCACCACCACGTTGTTCCTCGAGCGCTTCGGACTGGCGCGGCGCGGCGACCTGCCCACGCTCGAGCGCTTCGAGTTGACCGGACCGGAGGCGCAGGCCCTGCGCGCGCGGCTGCAGCAGGCCGACCTGATCGCGGAGGCCGAGACCGGCGATGGCTGAGATGCGCGTGCATCGCGCCCTGGCCCAGGCCGGGGTGGCGAGCCGCCGCGCCGCCGAGAAGCTGGTTGCCGAGGGACGCGTGACGGTGAACGGTGACATCGCGGTGGTGGGCCAGGTGGTGCGGGACTCCGATGTGATCGCCCTGGACGGCCGCAGGGTGCAGGCCGAGCCCATCCGCACGTACATGCTCAACAAGCCGATGGGCGTGGTGTCCACCGCCTCCGACCCCGAGGGGCGCCTCACGGTGCTGGACGGGCTGCCCGACGACGTCCGCCTCTACCCCATCGGGCGACTGGACATCGACACCACGGGCCTGCTGCTCATCACCAACGACGGCGATCTGGCGCACCGCCTCATGCATCCGCGCTCCAAGGTGCCCAAGACCTACGAGGCGCTGGTGGACGGACGGGTATCGTCCACGTCGGTGCGCGCGCTCCGGAATGGCATCGAACTGGATGACGGCCCCACCCAGCCGGCGCGGGTGGAGGTGCTCGACCGCCAGGCGCCCGGGGGCACCTGGCTGCGCATCGAGATCACGGAGGGCCGCAACCGCCAGGTGCGCCGGATGTGCGAGGCCCTCGGCCACCGGGTGCGACGACTGGTGCGCACCCGCTACGGCGGGCTGGGGCTCGGACGGCTGCAGCGGGGCGAGCACCGCCTGCTGACCTCCGCCGAACTCGCGCGCCTGGCCACGCAGGCGGGGATGGCCCGGTGAGCGAGCGCATTCGCGCCATCCGCGGGGCCATCACGGTGCCCGTCGACACCGCCGAGGAGGTCACCTCGGCCACGCGGCTGGTCCTGGAGGACATGATCGCGCGCAATGCCTTGTCGCCTGACGACATGGTGTCGCTGATCTTCACGGCCACAGGTGACATCACCAGCCAGTTCCCGGCCGTGGCGGCGCGCGAGATGGGGCTCACCGCCGTGCCGCTGCTCTGCGCCACCGAGATCCCCGTGCCCGGGTCACTGCCCCTGTGCGTGCGGGTGATGCTTCACGCCTACATGCCTGCCGACCGGCAGGTGTGGCACTCCTACCTGCGCGACGCCGTGCGCCTGCGCGACGACCTGGCCGAGGCGCCCCCGGCCTAGTCGTCGGCCGCGGGAGGCCGGCGCCGCGCGGACTTCTTCCGCGACAGGCGCTCGCGCTCCGCGCGGCGCCGCCTCTGCACCCCGGCACCCGGCCGGGTGGCGCGCCGCCGGGGGTCCTCGGTGATGGCGCCGATGATCAACTCGACCATGCGATCGATGGCGCGCGTGCGATTGCGCGCCTGATGGCGCTCGCGCCGGGCCGTGACGCGCAGGGCGTCATCGGCCGTCACACGGGTGGCCAGCCGTGATCGGATGAGATCGCGCTGACGGGTGCCCACCGGAATGCGCGCGATGGGCATGCGCACCTCCACCTGCGTGGACACCGCGTTCACGTTCTGGCCACCGGGGCCGCCCGCGCGGGAGAACGCGACCCGGCCATGGCGCTCGATGGCGTCGCGTATGCGGGCCGCCGAGCCGGGCGATGTCACGGCCGCTCCCCGGGCCCCAGTGCATCGGCCCTCGCGGCGGCCTCGGCCGCCTCCTCCAGGCGGAGGGCCTCCTTGGCGGCCTTGCCCACCAGCGGGATGCGCGGCGCACCCGTGGGCGGATCCTGGTACGGCCCGCCCACCAGCGGGACGAGGCCGGAGATGTGCCACATGATGCGCTCGACCGCGCGACGGTTGCGCCCCGCCCACGGTGACTCGCGGATGTCATCCATGGGGATGGGCTCGCCGAACCGGATGTGCACGGGCCCCTTGAGCATCTGGGAGTCCCAGATGGCCGCGGGGATCACGGTGACGTCGGGGCGCGTGGCGAAGTAGCCGGCGCCCGAGAACCCCGGGCTCATGCGACCGGTGCGGGTGACCCCGCCCTCGGGGAAGATGAGCAGCGCCTCGCCGCGGGCCAGCAGGTCGCGCCCCATGCGCACCGCCCAGACATCGGGGGACTGGCGCTTCACCGGGAACCCCCCGATGCGCGACAGCCACCCGTCCAGGAGCCGCGGGCCGAAGAGTTCCTCCTTGCCCATGGTCCACACCGGCCGGGGCAGCGCGGCAACGGCCACCAGCAGCGGGTCGATGAACGCCACGTGATTGCACGCGATGAGCGTGGGGCCGTCGGTGGGGAGGTTCTCCTGCCCGGCCACCTTCATGCGCAGGGGTCCATACGAAAGCGCCTTCAGCACCCCCTTCGTGGGCACCCATACCGGGCTCCACACCCGGGGGCGCCGGCGCGGCCGCGCACGGATGACGCCGTCGCTCATGCGTCCTCGCCCCATGCCGTCAGCATCAGGTGTCGCGCACCACCGTGGTCGCGGTGCTCCAGCAGGTAGATGCCCTGCCAGGTGCCGAGCGCCGGACGGCCTCCCGCGATCGGGATCATCAGCGACGGGCCCACGATGATGGACTTCACGTGCGCGGGCATGTCATCGGGACCCTCGTGCACGTGCGTCCAGTACGGGGCGGCCTCGCGCACGGCATCGTCGAGCCAGGCGTCGAGGTCGCGGCGCACGTCGGGGCTGGCGTTCTCGTTCAGCGCGAGCGAGGCGGAGGTGTGCTGGATGAACACGTTCAGCATGCCCACCGCGATCCCACCCACCTCGGGCAGGGCGTCCAGCACCTCGCGGGTGACCAGGTGCACCCCGCGGGGGCGCGCGTCGAGCCGGATCGCGCGCTGGGCCCACATGGCGGGCCCTACAGGCCCATTGCCGCGGTGGCCTCGGCCATCACCGGACCGGCGATGGCGCGGGCACGCTCCGCGCCCTGCTCCAGGATGGCCTCGAGGCGCGCGGGGTCCTCCATCAACTGCTCGCGCTTCTCGCGGATCGGGTGGATGAGCGCCTTCACCCGCTCCGCCAGATCGCGCTTGTCGGCAACGCAGCCCAGCGTGGCGCTGGTGCAGCCCTCGTAGATCTCGGTGATCTCGGCGTCGCTTGCACCCAGCAGCTTCTGCCACGAGAACACGTTGCAGATGTCGGGGTCCCCGGGGTCATCCTTCTTGATGCGCTGGGGGTCGGTGACCATGCTCATCACCTGCCGGTCGATCTCGTCATCCGACGAGGCCAGGGTGATGGCGTTGCCGTAGCTCTTGCTCATCTTGCGGCCATCCATGCCCAGCAGGAGGGGCGCCTGCGAGATGATGGCCTCGGGCTCCGGGAACACGTCGCCGTACAGGTGATTGAACCTCCGCACGACCTCGCGCGACAGTTCGAGGTGCGGCAGCTGGTCCTGCCCCACGGGAACGCGCGTGGCCTTGTAGAGGATGATGTCGGCGGTCTGCAGCAGCGGATACCCGAGGAACCCGTAGGTCTGCAGGTGATCGCCGAGCTCGTCGATCTGCCCCTTGTACGTGGGCACCCGCTCCAGCCACGAGAGCGGCGTGATCATGCCGAGGAGGACGGCCAGTTCGGCGTGCTGCGGGACGTCGCTCTGGCGGAAGATGATGCTGCGCTCGGGGTCCACCCCGCACGCCACCCAGTCGGCCACCATCTCGAGGCCGGCGTCGTGAATGCCCTTGACGTCCTCATACCCGGTGGTGAGCGCGTGCAGGTCCACCACCGAGTACACGCACTCGTACTCGTCCTGCAGGCGCACCCAGTTGCCGAGCGCGCCGAGGAAGTGACCGATGTGCAGTTGGCCGGTGGGGCGCATGCCCGAGAACACCCGGGGGCGCGTGGCGGTGGCGGTAGGCACGGCGCGGCAGTCTAGCCGGGCCATCCGGACGGGTCGGGTGGCTACCCTGCGCGCCGATGGACGGCGCCCCGCACACCCCCGCCTTCGCGCCCGGCGCCGCCTGGCGAATCGCCTGGCCCATCGCGGCGGTGGCCGTGGGCGTGGCCGCGCTGCTGCTGGTGGCGGCGATCGCCGACGGGGCCGGGGCATCGGCGGACACCACCGCGGCGGTCGCCACCTTCGCGGGCAGCGGGGTGATCCTCATCGGCGGCCTGCTCCTGGTGCGCGCGCTCCCGCCCGCACAACGGCGGGTGACCATTGCAACCAAGGGGCGCGCGTGGGCCGCTGCCGGGATTGGCCTCGCGGTTGGCCTGGGGTGCGTGGTGGGATCCGGCCTGGTGATCGCCGGGGGTGCGGAGCTCGACCCCGGCGCGCGCCGCGCCCTGGACGACCTGGACATCTCCATCGGCGCGGCGTGGTGGCAGATGGCCCTCACCGCATGTGCGCTGGTCATCTTCGCGCCGCTGGGCGAGGAACTGCTGTTCCGCGGACTTGCGCTGCGCGGCCTGGTGCGGGTGATGCCCTTCGCGTGGGCCGCGCCGGTGTCCGGGGTGGTGTTCACGGCCGCGCACTTCGATGCCTATCTCGTGTGGCCGCGGGCAGTTGCGCTGGTGCTGGTGGGCTGGGTGCTCGCCTGGCTCTACCGGCGCCGGGGGCTGCTGGGTTCGGTGGCCGCGCATGCAACGGTGAACGCCATCGCCACGGCGGCGCTGCTGTCCCAGGCCTGATCAGGCGCGCGGCGGTGCGGGCAGCGCCGCCCGCATCACGGCCCCGCCATCCGGGCCACGCTGGAGGGACCACTGCCCCCGGGTGAGGCGGTCGATCAGCGCCGTGCCAAGCCCTGCCGGGCCACCCGATGGCCCCACGCCGTCGTCTGCGACCTCGAGATGCCACTCGCCGTCGCGGTGATGGACCTGCACGATGGCCGCCGCGGCCCGCCCGTGCACCACCGCGTTGTTCAGGCACTCATCGAGGACGCGGGCGACATCGTCCGCACCCGCCGCGTGCGCGGACTCGGGCGCACGCACCTGCAACGCGATGATGGCGTCCCAACGGCTGCGGAGGCCGGCGAGCACCACAGCCAGATCGGGCGACGGCACATCAGGCTCCGGGGCCACATCATCCATCCGCAGGGCCGCCTCGGCCTGCTCCACGGCGCGCGCGCGCGCCGCCGGGTCGCCGCTGCCGACGGCCTCATCCAGCGCAACCGAGGCGGCCACCAGACGGGGCTGCACCGTGGCGTGCAAGTGGGACGCCAGCTCGCGCGACAAGCGTGCGTTCATGCCGTCGAAGGCCGCGCGCTCGGCATCGGCCCGTGAGCGATCATCCACCAGCGCCTGGATGACCGCCGCGCCTGAGTCGCGGACCATCAGGGCAACCGACGTGGCGAGTGTCACCGCCACGAGCGCAAGCGGCGCCCACACGAGGGCCTCCGGAGACGGTGCGTACCCCGTGGCCGCCTCGCCGATGAACTGGACCCCAAGCGCGACGGCGGCGGGCACCAGCACGGACACCGCCACGGCGGTCGCAGGGAGTCCGGCGATGATGAACCGGCCCAGCAGGTAGGCCGCGGCGAAGGCGACGACCGCCGAGAGCATGACCGCCACGGAGACGACCGGGCGCTCATTGGACACATCACTGCGGATCAGCACGAACCCCGCCATCAGCACACCGGGCACCATCAGGGGCAGCGGATACCGCACCAGTGCGCCGGGAACCACGCTGCGCCACCGGATGGTGGGTGCCGCGCGGCCCTCATCCACCCAGAGCCCATGACTGGTCGAGCGCACCGCCGATCGCGCCGCGGATCGCAGCGACTCCGCGGCGCGCGACCAGTCGTCGCGCGAGTCGGTGCGCACCGCGGCATCCAGGAGCCCGGCGGCCTCGCGGTGCGCGGGCCCCAATTCGCTGCGTGCGGCGTCGATCAGCACCGCGCGGGTGGCCTGAAGCGCATCGCCCGCGCTGATGGCCTCCTCCTCCGCCTGGACCAGGGCCCGCGCCGCGGCGGAGCGCTCGCTCATGTACCACTGTCGGAGGCCCACGAGGTAGGCGATCAGGGGGAAGAACAACGCCGTGCGCACGACGGTGCCGGCAAGGATCCCCGGCACCGGGAAGCCCAGCGAGGCGCCCTGGCCGATGAGCGCCACCCACTGCGCCCCAGCAGCGGCCACCCCCAGCACGATGCCGGTGAGCACCAGGACCCACGGGGCAACGGGCCGCGCGGCAGCGGAGCGCAGGACGGTGTGATTGACGGCGATGCGGATGCTCGCGAACACCAGCAGCACGCTCCCCAAGGTGGCCGCCACGCTCCACGGCGCAAGCGCGCCCACGCGGCCGAGCTCGATGGTCCCGAAGACCACGAAGGCCAGCACCACGCCGTACACCACAACAGACCGTGCCGCCGCCCCGCCGGCAAGGTCGCGCGCTGCCGGGGTGCTAGGCCCGCTTGCCAGGCTCGCCGCCCGTCAGCCTGTAGTACTCGCGCGTGATCAGCACGCGTTGATTATGCGCGCGATCGTGCTGGATTCCGAGAGACCGCGCGATGCGCGAGATGGCCACCTCCACCGCGCCCACCGTCACGCACCGCCGCTCGGCGATCTCGGCGTTCGACAGGCCCTCGGCCACGAGGCGCATGGTCTCCACCTGGGAATCCGTGAGGTCGACGCCCGCGGTGCCCGGCTGTCGCCCGGCATCCCCGCCCCCGCGCCCGGCCCGCATGACCGCGCGGTCGATGGCCAGGCACAGGGAGTCGATGCTGCTGACCGACTCCTTCACCACGTACTCGGTGCCGGGCGGCACCTGGACCAGCTTGCCCGCCACCAGCCGCGGGTCGCGGTAGCCGGTGAGCACCACGATTCCCGCCATCGGGTGCAGGCGCCGCACCACGTGGGCAAGGGTGATGCCATCCGGGCCCTCGCCCAGGTCGAGATCTGTCACGAGCACGTCGAGGGTGCGGCGGCGGAGCTCCTCCACAGCCTCGCTGGCCGTTGCGCACGCGGCCACCACCTGCACGTCGTGGCCGGACAGGGCGTCGGCCAGCGATGCGCGCAGCAGGGCGTTGTCCTCGACGAGCAGCACCTTCAGCATGATGCGGCGCACACTAGACCCCGGCGCATGCAGGGGTAATGACCCTGATGGGCTACCCCATCAGGGTCGGGTCAGGGTCCCCGGAAAGACGGACGGGCGACCCGTGGGCCGCCCGTCCGGGAACCACTCGATGCAGGGTGGGGTCAGTCCTCGCCCTGCGCCTTGCTGAAGCCGTCCTCGCCGTCGAAGCGCTGCAGCTTCTCCACGTGGGCCCAGCTGTGCTCGGCCGCGACCGCCTGAAGCAGGTCGATGAGCTGCGCGTCGGAGAGCTCGCCCGCGTCGTCGCGAAGCATGAACCGCGCACGCCAGGCGTCCACGTTGTCGGTGAGGACGTCGTTGGGCGGGTACACCTTCGTGCCGCGCGAGTCGACCATCTTCAGGTACAGATCGCGCCCCTCGGTGATCTTCTCCAGGCTCTGGCCCAGGGTGATCTTGTCGAGGGCCGACTCCACGAAGATGTCCACGCCGCATACCTGGCGGGTCGTGGCCTTCACGTAGTCGGCATCAGGCGGCAACTGCGGCAGCTTGATCGGCTTGTACTCGCGGACCTTCCACTCCTTCGGCTTCTTGCCGAGGTTCTTGATGATCTCGTCGGTGTAGCCGATGGTGCCGGCCTGCTTCTCGTCGCCGACGACATCGCGGGTCATGGCCTTGCCCTCCTCGAGGGTGGCGATGACCGCGTTCTCCATGAGGGCGGCCTCCTCGAACATGCCGAGGTGGCGCAGCATCATGACGCCCGACAGGATCATGGCGGTCGGGTTGATGACGTTCTTGCCCGCGTACTTCGGGGCCGATCCGTGCACGGCCTCGGCGATGAAGACGTCGTTGCCCATGTTGGCCGACGGCGCGAAGCCCAGGCCACCGATGAGCGCCGACGACAGGTCCGAGAGGATGTCGCCGTTCATGTTGGTGGTCACCAGCACGCTGTACTGCTCGGGCAGCTTCACCAGCTGGTGGGCGGCGTTGTCGACGATGACGTGCCACGACTCGATGTCGTCGTACTCGGGAGCGATCTCCTCGAACACGCTCTTCAGCATGCCCTCGGTCATCTTCATGATGTTGGCCTTGGACATGGCCACCACGCTCTCGCGGCCCTCCGCGCGGGCGAGCTCGAACGCCAGGCGCACGATCTTCTCGGTGCCCTTGCGCGAGATGAGCTTCAGGCCCTGGGCGACGCCCGGGGTGAGCATGTACTCGATGCCGGCGTAGAGGTCCTCGACGTTCTCACGGACGACCACGAGGTCGATGCCGCGGCCCGAATACGGCGTCTTCACGCCGGGGTACTCGCGCGCCGGGCGGATGTTGCCGTAGGTCTCGAACAGCTTGCGCAGCGTGACGTTGGCGCTCTTCTCGCCGAAGCCCACCGGCGTGCCGAGCGGGCCCTTCAGCACCACGCGGGTCTTGCGGATGCTGTCGATGGTGTCCTGGCGCACGCCCGAGGGAAGTCCCTCGAGGAAGACGCGCTCGCCGGCGTGGCGCTCCTCCCACTCGATCGGGGCTCCGGTGGCCTCGATGATGCGGACGGTCGAGTCCACGACCTCCGGACCGATGCCGTCACCCGGGATGAGGGTGACGAGCGTCTTGCCCGACTCCGTTGTGTGAAAGTTGCCCAAGATAAGCCTCTCGTCGTCTTCCTGATGGCGCGGGCGCGCCCCTCTGATGCGGCCGATCGGCTAGGGAGCCGACCTGAAACCCGCGACAGAGTACCGAGAGGCCCCGCGGCGATGCCCGTCGTTCGGTAACCGGGTGCGCCGCGGCCCGCTCCTAGCCCGCCAGGCGCTCCTTCACCTTGGCGCTCACCACGCCGCCCTCCACCTGCCCGGCGGTGCGCGCCATCACGGCCTTGATCACCGTGCCCATGTCCTTCATGGATGACGCACCGGTCTCAGCCATCACCTCGTCGATGATGGCGTCGAGTTGCCCCTCGTCCATTTCGGGAGGCAGGTACACAGAGAGGATCTCGAGCTCGGCCTCCTCCTTGGTGGCCAGGTCCTCGCGACCGGCCGCCCGGAACTGCTCGATGCTCTCCCGGTGCTGCTTCGCCATGGAGCGCACGACCTTGATCTCATCCTGCTCGTCGAGGTCGGACTTCTTGTCGATGCGGGCGTTCTTCATGGCCGCGATGGCACGGCGGATGACGCCGAGGGTGTCCTTCTCCCCCGCCTTCATCGCGGCCTTCATGTCCTCGGTGAGGCGCTCCTGCAGGCTCATGCGCGGGATCGGCCTACAGGCCCTGCAGGTACGACCGGTAGGCGGCCTCGTCCATGAGGCCGTCCAACTCGGACGGGTCGGACAGCCGCACCCGGATGAGCCAGCCGTCGCCGTAGGGGTCGGAGTTCACCAGTTCCGGCGCGCCCTCCACCTTGTCGTTGACGGCCAGCACCTCGCCGGAGGCCGGCGCGATGATGTCACTCACGGCCTTCACCGACTCGAGTTCGCCGTAGCTCTGGCCGGCGATGGTGGCGGCGCCGACATCCGGCGGGTCGTAGTACACGACCTCGCCCAGGGCGTCCTGCGCGTACCAGGTGACGCCGAAGGTGGCCTCGTCGCCATCCACCCGCACCCAGTCGTGCTCGGGGTGGTAGCGGAGGTCTGCGGGGTAGGTCTCGTCGCTCACGAGTGATGCTCCTTGCGCGGTGATGAATCGACCATCGGCAGGGTCACGACCTCTGCCGCCTTCGGCTTGCCGCGCACGTCGACCTCGAGGCGCGTGCCCCGCTCGGCGTGCTCGGATGAAACGTACGCGAGTCCGGCGCCCACGCCGAGCGACGGCGACAGCGTGCCCGATGTGACGATGCCTGCGGGCTCGCCCCCCACCAGCACCGGACAGCCGCCGCGAGGGATTCCCTTCTCGGTGAGCATAATGCCGACGAGCTTCTCGGGCGTTCCGTTCTCCGCCTCGCGCTGCATGCGCTCGGCGCCGGGGAAGCCGCCGTGCTTCAGGTCGCACGCCCACTTGAGGCCCGCGGGGATGGGGCTGCGATCCCGCGAGAGCTCGTTGCCGTACAGCGGATAGCCCATCTCCAGGCGCAGGGTGTCGCGTGCCCCCAGCCCGGCGGCGTCGGGACGGTCGGGAGTTCCCATGAGGGCATCCCACACGGCGGGCGCCTGATCGGCGTCGCACATGATCTCCACGCCGGGCTCGCCGGTGTAGCCGGTGCGGGCCACCAGGCAGGGCACCCCGGCGACGCTGGCCTCCGTGGCCTCCATGTACTGCAGCGAGAAGGGCTCGGGCGAGGCGACGGGCGTGAGGGCCTTCGCCCATGCGGGGCCCTGCAGGGCCAGCATCCCCACGTGTGGCGAGCGGTTCACCACCTCGACGCCCGCGGGCGCCAGCCCGGTGATGCGCCCGACGCATGCGTCGATATTGGATGCGTTCACCACCAGCAGGAACCGGTCGAGCAGGGCATAGGCCAGGAGGTCATCGATCACCCCGCCGTCGTCATCGGGCAGCAGCGTGTACTGCGCCTGGCCCGGGCCGATGCGGGTGATGTCGTTGGTGAGGGTGGTCTGCAGGAAGTCGCGGGCGCCCGGGCCGGTCACCTCGATCTGCCCCATGTGCGACACGTCGAACAGCCCGCAGCGCTCGCGCACCGCGAGGTGCTCGGCCCGCACCCCCAGGTACTCCACGGGCATCTCCCACCCCGCGAAGTCGACGATCTTCGCCCCCGCGGCCACATGGGCGGCATGGAGGCTTGTCCGCATCAATTCGCTCACGCCGCGCACTCTACGTGCGCGCCCGGGGCGGCTAGGAGTCCTTCAGGAAGCTCGGTACGTCGAGGGCGTCGCCGCTGTCGAACGACGGGCGCTCGCGGCGGGGCTCGCTGGCACGGTCACGGCCAAAGGACGGGCGCTCGCGCTCCGACGGGCGGGGGCGCGCCTGCCCGCGGGAGCCATCGTCGAAGCCCGTGGCGATCACGGTGACGCGCACGCTGTCGCCCAGGGTGTCGTCCACCACGGTGCCGAAGATGACGTTGCAGTCGGGGTCAGCCGCCTCGCGCACGATGGCCGCGGCCTCGTCCACCTCAAACAGGCCCAGGTCGTGCGTGCCGGCGATCGACAGGATCACCCCGGTCGCGCCCTTCATGCTGGTCTCCAGGAGCGGGGACGAGGTGGCCATGCGCGCGGCCTCGGACGCCCGGTTCTCGCCCGTGGCGATGCCGATGCCCATCAGCGACGACCCCGCGCCGCTCATGATGGTGCGCACGTCGGCGAAGTCGAGGTTGATCAGGCCGGGCACGGTAATGAGGTCGGTGATGCCCTGCACGCCCTGGCGCAGGACGTCGTCGGCCATGTTGAAGGCCTCGGTGATGGGCGTATTGCGGTCGACGATCTCCAGCAGGCGATCGTTCGGGATGACGATGACCGAATCCACCTGCTGGCGCAGGGCGTCGATGCCCTCATCGGCCCGGCGCGTGCGCTGGCGGCCCTCGAAGGCAAAAGGCTTGGTGACGACGCCCACGGTGAGGGCGCCCTGCTCGCGGGCGATCTGGGCGATCACGGGCGCCGCGCCGGTGCCGGTGCCACCGCCCTCGCCGGCGGTGACGAACACCATGTCGGCGCCGCGCACGGCCTCCTTCAGCTCCTCGCGGCTCTCCTCGGCGGCCTCGCGGCCGATCCGCGGCTCGGCCCCGGCGCCGAGGCCCCGGGTGATCGTGCCGCCGATGTGGATCTTCACGTCGGCGTCGCAGCCCGTGAGGGCCTGGGCGTCGGTGTTGACCGCGATGAACTCCACGCCGCGCACGCCATGATCGATCATCCGGTTGACGGCGTTGGACCCCCCGCCGCCGACGCCGATGACCTTGATCACCGCCAGGTAGTTGCTGCTCTCCACGACCGCGACCCTCCCCGGGTGCTCTGCATCCCCAACACGCGTTTCACGGGGCTTGCTGACGTTTCGTCCGTTGCGACCCTAATCCTCCCTGCACATGGGGTCAACGTGTACTTGAGGCCTGCGGC
>CALIKX010000051.1 GCA_938017905.1 uncultured Thermoleophilia bacterium
TGGCGGTGAGCACGGTGATGAGCACCAGCACCAGAAGCGGCCGGCGGGCGGGGGGGAGATTCATGCCGCCATTATCCATTCCGCTACGGTCGCACGTATGAGCAATCATCACGCACCCGGCCACGCGGCCGTGGACCCGGATCAGTTCAAGGCGGCGCTCGGCCGCTGGGCCAGCGGCATCACCGTGGTGACCGCGCAGGGTCCCGATGGGCCCGTGGGCCTCACCGCGTCGGCGTTTTCGTCCCTGTCACTGCACCCGCCGCTGGTGCTGGTGTGCATCGGGCAGGCCTCGTACCACCACGATCACCTCACCGGCGCCCCGGGCTTCGGGGTGCACATCCTCGATGTCTCGCAGGAGGAGGTGTCGAACACCTTCGCGTTCAAGCGGGGGGACCGCTTTGCGGACCTGCAGGTGGAGGAGGGCCCGCTGGGGGTGCCGCTGCTTGGCGGCTGCCTGGCGCGCCTGGCGTGCGAGCGCTACGAGGTGCTGGAGGGCGGCGACCACTCCATCCTTATCGGTCGCGTGCTGGTGGCGGAGGTGTCCGATGGCCAGCCGCTTGCCTGGTGGCAGGGCGGCTACCGCCGGCTGGAGGCAGCCGACTCCTAGTCGGCGGCGCCCGTGGCGGGCGTGGTTGCGACGGGCGTGGCCGTGGGTCGCTGCCCGGGGATGATCAGCGCGGCCACCACCACCCCCAGCGCCACGACGCCCGCGACCACCAGGGCCAGGCCATAGCCGCCCGCGAGGGCCGCCTGCGGGCCCTCTGATGCGGAGAGGGTGGACGCGTGCGTGGCGGCGATGGTGGCCAGAACGGCGAGGCCCACCGCGCCGCCGATCTGCCGGTTGCTGTTGATGAGGCCCGACGCCAGGCCGGCCTCCGATGGGGCCACGCCGGCGGTGGCCGCCCAGGTGCCCGGCGGGAATGAGAGGCCGAGGCCCAGCGACACCAGCAGGATGGGGCCGAGGATGTCGGTCAGGTACGAGCCGTCGGCGCTCATCCGTGACATCCAGAACAGCGCGGCGGAGATCATGACGCCCGCCGTCACCAGCAGCGGTCGGGGCCCCACGCGCGCCACCAGTCGTCCGGCCACCTGTGAGGCCACGATGATGGCCAGCGCCGCGGGGATGAAGCACAGGCCGGCGATGAGCGGGCTCTGGCCCAGCACCACCTGCAGGTAGAGCGATACGAAGTACCACATCGCGAACATCGATCCGCCCACGCAGAACATGGCCACGTTGGCGGCGGAGAGCGCGCGCGAGCGGAAGATGCGGAGCGGTGCGATGGGCGCCGTGGCCACGCGCGTCTCGATCCAGGCGAAGGCCGCCACCAGCACGGCGGCGGCCGCGAGGGGGACCCACGTCCACGGTGAGGTCCAGCCGTGCACCTCGCTGTTCACGACGCCGTAGACGAGCGATGTGAGGCCGAGCGTGATGGTGACCGCGCCGGGCACGTCGAGGCTGCGGTTGCGTCCCTCCGCGCGGCTCTCGGTGAGCAGGGCACGGGCGGCGATGATGCCGAGGATGCCCACGGGCAGGTTGATCAGGAAGATCCACCTCCACGAGAGCAGGTCGGTGAGGATGCCGCCGATCAGCACGCCCACGGCGCCGCCGCTTGCGAGCGAGGCGCCCCACCAGCCGAGCGCCCATGCGCGCTCGCGGGGCTGGGTGAAGGTGATGGTGACGATGGTGAGGGTGACCGGCGCGAGGATGGCCGCGCCAAGCCCCTGGACGGCGCGCGCCCCGATGAGCGTGCCGGACGTGGGCGCGAGGCCGCAGATCAGGCTGGCCACGGTGAAAACCGTGAGTGCGATGAGGAACATCCGCCGCCTGCCGAACAGGTCGGCCGTGCGGCCGCCCAGCAGCAGGAAGCCCGCGTAGGTGAGCGTGTACGCGTTCACGATCCACTGGAGGCCCACCTGGCTGAACCCGAGGTCGTCCTGGATCGCCGGCAGGGCGACGTTCACGACCGCGACGTCCAGCACCACCATGAAGTTGCCGAGGCACGCGAGCAGCAGGATCAGGCGCGGGCGGTCGGTCACGGCGGCCGATGGTAGCCACGCGCAGACCGGAGGAGGCGTGCGCAGCGGGGACGTCCCGCCGTTGGCTAGGGTGCCGGGCCCCGACCGGAGGTCAGCGGTGCCGCGCCCCACACCCCTCAGCACTCCCCGCAGGCGGGCGCGCCGTGTGGCTGCCGTCGTCGGCTCCGCCGCCGTCCTCGCGGTGGCACCCGCCGTTGGGGCTGCGGCTCCAGAGCCGGTGGCGGCGCGCATCCTCATAGGCCTCGACCGCGACACGGCGGGGCTCGAATCGGCCGCGCGCGCGGTGTCCGACCCCGCGGGCTCGGCGTATCGCGAGTACCCCACCGTCGGTGCCCTGGCGCGGCGGTACGGGGCGTCCGACGCGACGGTTGCGAAGGTGCGCCGCGAACTCGCGCGCGCCGGGTTCACCCGCGCGATCCTGGACGTCACGCGTGGCTTCCTCGTGGTGCCGGCAACGGCATCGCAGCTGAACGAGATGAACGGTGGCGCGCGTGAGGCGGAGCGCGCCCCGCGCCGGGCGGGGGCGATTGCCCGGATCCGATCGGGCGCAGGTGGGCTGGTGCAGGAGATCGTGACCGACCCGGTGGTGCCGCAGCCCGCGGCGCGGGCAACGGGCGCGACGTCGCGACCGTCGTTCCAGGGGGAGACATGGCCGTCGCGCACCGGTACGCCGCGTGGATGCGCACAGGGGGTCGCGACCCCGATGCCGCCCGCTCACCGGCCTGAGATGATCGCGGCATTCCCGAACTCCAAGGTGTTCACGCCAAACCAGTTCCAGACGGCGTTCGGCCTGACGCCGTTGCACCGCGCCGGTGTGCGCGGCCGGGGCCAGCACATCGCCCTGTTCGAAGTGGACGCCGGAGTGAAGCGATCCGACATGGCCACGTTCGCCCGCTGCTTCGGCCTGCCGGCCCCGGATCTGCGCATCGTGCCGGTGGGGCAGTCCACGCCGGTGAGCCCGCTGGTCAGCGGCGCCACGGTCGAGGCGCATCTGGATGTGCAGGCGGTGATGATGGCCGCACCCGACGCACGCATCAGCGTGGTGGAGGGCACGGACATCACGTCGATGCCCGAGGTGATGTCCGCAGCGCTCGACGCCCGTCGCATGCGGGGTGTGCCGGACGTGCTGTCGGTCAGCTACGGGCTGTGCGAAGCCCTCGCGCAGTCGGGGGCCGAGGCGCCGTTCCTCTCCGGGTCGGGGGCGCGCCGTCTGACCGACTGGGTACTGGCTACCGCGGCCGGCGCTGGTGTGACCACGCTGGTTGCATCAGGCGATTCCGGGGCGCAGGGATGCGCCCACAACATGGGAATGGTGCCCAACGGGCCATCGGCCCCGGACGCCATCGCGTTCGCCGCCACGAACTACGTGGGCTACCCGGCGTCGTCGCCGTGGGCGACGGCCGTGGGCGGCACGACGATGACACTCACCAAGGGCAACGCCATCCGTACTCAGGCACCGTGGAACGACCGCACCTCCATCGGCATCGCGCCGATGGAGCCCCTGGTGGTCGATGGGCAGTCGGCCATCGCGTTCGCCGCGGGTGGCGGCACGGGCGGCAGTAGCCAGTTGTACGGAACGCCCGGATACCAGACCGCATACGGCATCCGCTCCACCCGGCGCCTGGTGCCCGACGTGAGCATGTTCGCGTCCCGGGGAATACCCCTCGTATGCAGCGCCTACGACCCATCCGCGGGGCAGGGTCCATGCCCGCCGGGTGCGCCCACATGGCCCTTCATGTCGGTTGCGGGCACCAGCTTCGCGGCGCCCCTTCTGGCAGGGGCCGTGGCGCTTTCGAACCAGCGGGCCCGGGCAGCAGGCCAGGCCCGCATGGGTTTCGTGAACCCGCTGCTGTACTCGTCGGGCCGGTCCGCCATCCGTGATGTGACGACGGGCAACAACGACGTATTCGGCACGGGCCGCTGCTGCTTCGCCGGCCCGGGATACGACCAGGCCACCGGCCTGGGCACGGTGAACGCCACCCGCCTCGCCCAGGCGG
>CALIKX010000052.1 GCA_938017905.1 uncultured Thermoleophilia bacterium
GCGTGATCGCGGCGTTCGTCAAGGCCGCGCAGGGGCGCTAGCCGGCAGCACCCTCCACGGGCACCCCCAGCGCGGCCACGGTGTCCACACCGCCGTTGTCCACATGGATCACCGGGCCGAAGCCCTCGCGCGCCAGCACGCTGGCCGCAAGCGCCGCCCGCCGCCCGGCAGCGCAGATCACGGCCACCGGCCGCCCCCGCGGGATCGCGGCGTCCGGCCCGTCGCGGAAGGCCCAGTACGGCTGATTGATGGATCCCGGCAGGTGGCACGCGGAGAACTCGGCGTGGTCCCGCACGTCCACCACCACGATCGACGGGTCGGCCTGCAGGCGTGGCGGCAGGTCGGCTGCGCGGATCCGCTCGATCGCAGCCGTCGGCAGCCCCTCGTCGAGATAAGCCGAGAACCCACCAGCCAGCACGCCGATGATGTCGCGACGGCCCACCGCCGCCAGGCGTTCGCCCATGTCACGGGCCTGGGCCTCGTCGGATCCCACCAGCAGCAGTGGGTCGTCCCTGCCCGCCACCAGTGCGGCGCGCGTGGCGAACCCCGAGCCCGCGGAGGGCACGGAGAGCGATCCGGGGACATGCGCCGCGGCGAACGCGGCGGACGAGCGGCCATCGATCACGATGCCGCCACCCTGCGCCCGGCGCAGGAACTCCTCGCCGTCCAGCGCGGGGGCGGGCGCACCGGGTGTTACCAGTGGCCCGTTGTTCATCCCCACCACCCGGTCAAGGTCCGGGGGCTTCACCGCCAGGCGCGAGATGAGTTCGGCGGTGAACGCCCGGACGTCGTCCGATCGCGTCAGGGCCGAGTGCGCGCGCTCGTAGCCGATGGTGCTGGAGGTCTTGGCGCTGATCTCCGCGCTTCCGCACAGCGATCCTCCGATATGGCCCGGGTACACCTCCACCCAGTCGGGGAGCTCCATCAGGCGCTGGATGCTGGTGAACTGATCACGGGCGCCGTCGGCGGCATCCACGGCCAGGTCGGGCCGTCCGATGTCGCCGACGAACAGCGAGTCACCGGTGAGCACCGCCCAGGGGTCCGCGCCGCGGCTGGTATCGATCAGCAGCAGGCCGGTGTGCTCGGGGCGATGTCCGGGCAGGTGCATGGCCTCCAGGCGCACGGTGCCGAGGTCGATCACCGCGCCGTCGTCCAGTGGCTCGTGGGGGAACTGCGCATCCGCCAACGGGCTCACGTGCATCGTCGCCCCGGTGGCCTCGTGCAGCCTGCCGCGCCCCGACACGTGGTCGGCGTGCGTGTGCGTCTCGACGACGTGCGTGATGCGCATGCCCCGGCCGCCGGCGGCCTCCAGGTACGGGGCGATGTCCCACTGCGGATCCACCACGGCGGCCTGGCCGCTGTCGATGTCGCCCACGAGGTACGACGCGCACCCCAGATCCTCGTTGATCACCTGCCGGAACAGCATGCGCTTCCCCCACGATCCATCCGATGTGCAGCCATAAGTGTGGCGCATCCGCCGGATGAGGACTGCCTAATAACCACCATTTCATCCGTGGTTTTCGGGGGTTTCGGGCTGTACGCTCATGTCATGCCCATCATCGAGTCCATGACCGACCTCGTCGGCGGCACGCCGCTCGTGCGCCTGGGGAACATCTCCGAGGGGACCGGCGCGACGATCCTCGGCAAGCTGGAGTCGGCGAACCCCGCCGGCAGCGTGAAGGACCGCATCGGCCTGGCCATGGTCGAGGCCGCCGAGCGCGACGGGCTGCTGGTGCCGGGGGAGAGCGTGATCGTGGAGCCGACCTCGGGCAACACGGGCATCGCGCTGGCATTCGTCTCCGCGGCGCGCGGCTACCGCTGCATCCTGGTGATGCCGGAGAGCATGAGCATCGAGCGCCGTGCGCTCCTGCGCGCCTACGGTGCCGAACTGGTGCTCACGCCGGCCACGGAGGGCATGCGGGGCGCCATCGCCCGCGCCGGCGAGATCGCCGCGGAGACGCCCGGGGCGTTCATCCCCCAGCAGTTCGAGAACGCCGCGAACCCCGCCGTGCATGCGGCCACGACCGCCGAGGAGATCTGGGCGGACACCGACGGCGCCGTGGACATCTTCGTCGCGGGCGTGGGGACGGGTGGCACCATCACCGGGGTGGGCCAGGTGCTGAAGGAGCGCAAGCCCGGCGTGCGCGTGGTGGCGGTGGAGCCGGTGGACTCGCCGGTGCTGTCCGGCGGGGAGCCGTCGCCGCACCGCATCCAGGGCATCGGCGCCGGCTTCGTGCCGGGCGTCCTCGATACGGCGGTGTACGACGAGATCATCCAGGCGTCGGCGGAGGACGCCTTCGCGATGTCGCGTCGGCTTGCCACCGAGGAGGGCGTCCTCACCGGTATCTCGGCAGGGGCGAACGTGTGGGCGGCTGAGCAACTGGCCCGCCGCCCCGGCAACGAGGGCAAGCTGATCGTCACCATCATCTGCGATACCGGCGAGCGGTACCTCTCCACGCCGCTGTTCGCCGACGCCTAGCGGCGGATCAGCAGCTCGCGCGGCTCGCGGGCACGGAAGCCCAGTGCGCTGAGGAACGCCCGGGCATCGGGCGTGTCCTCCGGCTCGATGAGCAGGTGGGTCCCGCCCGCGACGCGGGTGGCACGGGCTGCCGAGTCGATCAGCATGCGCCCAACGCTGCGTCGGCGCTCGTCGGGCACGACCCCCAGCCACCACACGATTCCCTCGGGCACCTGCGTGAAGCAGAAGCCGATGATGCGCTCGCCGCGCAGGGCCACGGTGAAGTCCCCGTATCCCGCGCCCTGCGCGTAGCCGGTGGGCCGCCCCATGGCGCGATAGATCGCCAGCCCGTCCAGCGCGTCGAATTCGGCATCCTCGTAGCGGTCCGCCATCGCGTTGTCATACGTGAGCAGCCGCACGCCATCCGCCGGTGGCGCGTCGGGCATGCGCTCGATTGCGCGGCTCATCGGGACGGTCGTCGCATAGGGCTCGAATCCGGCATCGCGCAGCAGGGAACCCGCGGGATCGCCGGGGGCCAGCGCAACGTCGTATGGGGGGTCCGCGGGGATCGCGTCGAGTAGTGCGGCGAGAGCCGCCGCGTCGCGCGCGCGCACGTTATCCAGCCGCACCGCACGCGCGGTGGGCGATGGCCCGAACTGGCAGGTGGCCCCGTCTGCGGTGACGCTAGAGAAGGTAGGCCTCCAGGTCGTCCACGCGCACGCCGGTATCCTCAAGCCACTCCCGTGCCCCGGCGACGTCGTCGGCCTCGCCGCTGATCTCCAGGATCACCCAGCCCGTGCGATCGCGCACGTCGGCGCGCCGGATATTGCACACGACGTCGTGCTCGGTGGAGAGCCGGTGGACGATCGGTTCGCGCACCAGTGTCTCCGGGAATGTCAACCTCACGCGAATGCTTGGCACCGTCGATGCTCCCCCCGGCCGGGGCGTGAATATACTCGCCTCATGAGTACCGCATTGCTGTCCCGGATGCGCGCTGCGCTCCGGCGAGACCTCGACGCCGCACGCGAGCGCGACCCCGCCGCCCGTTCCACCACGGAGCTGGTCCTGACCTACCCCGGCCTCCATGCCGTGTGGATGCACCGTGCGGCGCACGGGCTGAACAGCCGTGGATGGCCACTGCCCGCGCGCGTGGTGAGCCAGGTGTCGCGCTTTGCCACGGGCATCGAGATCCACCCGGGCGCCACGATCGGCCCCGGGTTCTTCATCGACCACGGCATGGGCGTGGTGATCGGCGAGACCACGGAGATCGGCGAGGACGTCACCGTGTACCAGGGCGTCACGCTCGGCGGCACC
>CALIKX010000053.1 GCA_938017905.1 uncultured Thermoleophilia bacterium
GCCCATCGCGTGGCGGGCGCCGAGCGCGCCGAGGGGCACCAGCCCCGGGGCTGCCCCTCCTGCGGGTTCGGGTTCGTGTTCGAGTTGATGGACGACTACTACGCCGGTCCGCTGACAGCGCTCGTCTGCTGCGACCGCGACCGCCGGGTGCTGGTGGCCGGTCACGCCGCCACGACCGTCACGGGGTGGGCCGAGGGCGACCTGATCGGCCGCGAGGTTGCGGAAGCGCTCGGCCTGTCGTTTCCCGCGAGCGCTGACGACCCCATCGCGCGTGCCCTCGAATGGGGCGTGCGCGTGCTGGAGGAGCCGTGCGCCTTCCGCCCCCTCGGGCTCGACGCGGACCGCGCGGCGGTCGCCGACATCTTCCCGGCGTACGATGACGACGGAGGGCTGCTGATCGCCCTCACCCCCGCGACGAAGGGATAGCGATGGAGACCCGGCGCCTCGGGAATTCGGACCTCGACCTCACCGTCATCGGCCTCGGCACATGGCAATTCGGCGGCCGCTGGGGCGGTGCCGACGACGCCGACAGCGTGGCGGCGTGCCACGCGGCGCTGGATGCCGGGGTCAACTGGATCGACACCGCCGACATCTATGGCCAGGGCCGCGCGGAGCGGGTGGTGGGACGCGTGGTGCGCGAGCGGCGCGAGGACGTGATCGTCGCGACCAAGGGGGGCGTGGCGTGGGAGGCCGGGCCGGGCGGCCTGCGCATCTGGCGCGAGGCCTCGGGCGCATACCTGCGACAGGCGCTTGAGCGGTCGCTCACGGCGCTGGGCATGGACGGCGTTGACCTGTACCAGGTGCACTGGCCCGTGGATGGCGTCCCTGCCGACGACACCTTCGCCGAGCTCGTCCGGATGCGCGACGAGGGCATGATCCGCTGGATCGGGGTGTCGAACTACCACCTGGCCGACCTCGAGGCCGCCGCTGCGGCGGCCCCCATCACGTCGTTCCAGGTGGGCTACCACGTGATGCGCCGGCAGGTGGAGGAGGCCGAGTTGCCGTGGTGCCGCGACCATGGCGTGGGCGTGCTGGCCTACGGACCACTGGCCCATGGGCTGCTGACGGGGCGGATGGATGAGTCCACCGTCTTCCCGGAGAACGACTGGCGTGCGCAGAGCGAGCTGTTCGCGGATGAGCACTTCGGCGAGCGCATCGCGGTGGTGCGGCGCCTGCAGGAGATCGCGGCGCAGTCGGGGCGCCCCGGCGGTGTGGCCGAACTGGCCGTGGCCTGGGTGCTGCGGCGCCCCGAGGTGACCGCGGCCATCGTGGGGGCGCGTGACGAGGCGCAGGCCCGCGGCGCGGCGGCGCTGGCCCGGGCGCCTCTGTCCGCGGACGAGGAGGCCGCCATCGACGCCGTGCTGGCCGAGTACCCGTCAGCGTCGCGCGAGTACGGCCACGGCGAGCCGCCGCCGCGCGCGTCCGCCTAGGCCCGCTCGGCCCCCGCCAGATCGTAGGTGGCGTTCAGCGACGCCTGCAGGTACGGGTGGTTGAGCCCGTAGATGAATCCCAGCAGCACGGCGAGCGGCACGGATGTCACCTCGCCCGGGCGCCCGTCGAGTGCCATCACCCGCAGATCCCGGGCGCGCCGTGCCGTGGTGACCCATGTCCAGATGGCGGGGACGACCAGGATGCCGCCGGGGAAGAGCGCCAGCACGCTCATGCCGGGTGCGTTCCCGAACGGGGTCCCCATCGCCGCGGACACATCGCGCATCTCGCGGTTGATGTAGTACCAGTGGAACAGGCCGTAGATGCCGAGCGTCACCACCAGGAGGAGCCAGGTGATCACCGGCCCCCGCGTCCTCGCCCGCACCCCGCGCACCATGATGTCCGCCACCGCCACCGTTTGCCTCCCGTTCCCGTTGGCGGGGAGGGTGCCACACGCGGCATGATGGGGTCATGAAGGTTGCGATCACCGGCGCGACGGGCCTGATCGGCCGGCACCTCGCCCGGCGCCTGCTGCAGCGCGGGGATCAGGTGGTGCCCCTCTCCCGCGCACATGGCCAGGTGGAGGGGGTGCAGGCCGTCGCATGGGACCCGGTGTTCGATGACCTGCCCCGGGCGGCAACGGACGGGGTGGATGCGGTGGTCAACCTGGCCGGTGCATCCGTGGCCGACGGACGATGGACCCGCGAGCGCCGGAAGCTCATCCGCGACAGCCGCGTCATCACCACGACCCGCGTGGCAGAGGCCCTTGTCGGCGGCGCCGGCCCCGGGGTCCTGGTGAGCGGCAGCGCCACGGGGTACTACGGCAACCGCGGGGATGAGGTGCTCGACGAGGCCTCCGCCCCGGGCGACGACTTCCTCGCCCGAACCGCCGTGGAATGGGAGGCCGCCGCCATGGCCGCCGCGACGGGTGGCGTGCGCGTGGCGGTGACGCGCACGGGGATGGTGTTCGCGTCCGACGGCGGGGTGATCCCCCGCCTTGCCAAGCTTGCCCGCGCCGGGCTGGCCGGGCCCATCGCCGGGGGCAGGCAATGGGTTCCCTGGGTGGACATCGATGATGTAACGGGGATGATCCTGGCGGCGCTGGACGACGGCGCCTGGACCGGCCCGTTCAACAACGTGGCGCCCGAGCCAAGGCGGCAGGCGGACGTCGCGCGTGCCTTCGGGAAGGCAGTGGGCCGGCCCGCCGCCGTGCCCACGCCGGCGATGGCCATCCGGCTGACCATGGGCGAGGCCGCGGTGCTGGTGACCGATGGCCAGCGCTGCCTGCCGCGCGCGGCCGAGGCGCGCGGCTACGCCTGGGAGCACCCGGCCATCGACGCCTCGCTGGCGGCCCGCATCCCCTAGGGGTCGTCCCGCTCGATGCCCGACTGCTCGGGCATGAGGCGCGCGACGTCGGCCTGCAGCATCAGCCACGTCTCGCGCAGGTGCGTGGTGAGCACCTGGTACCGGCCCCCGGGCAGCCCCGAGACGACCCGGTACAGCTCATCGGCCCCCTGCTCGTCGGCCTCGAACACCATCTGGCGGTACTGGGCGATGAGGTCCGCCAGATCGCGGTGGTGGTCCTGCTGCACCTGGAGCAACTGGTCGATGCGGGCGAGCGCCTCGTCGGACATGGGTGCACGATACGCGCGCGGGCGGTGGTACCGTCCCGGGCGCCCCGGGGGATTAGCTCAGCTGGGAGAGCGCCTGCTTTGCAAGCAGGAGGTCACCGGTTCGATCCCGGTATCCTCCATCCGGTCCGTCGCTAGCCTGTCCGCATGGCCAACGACTTCGAAGTCGGCATCGACGTGGACGTCCCGCCGTCCCGTGCCTGGCAGCTCGCGGGTGATCCGGTTGCGATCGCCGACTGGTTCGGGCCCGTCGCCCGCGTGGAGATGGATGGCGACCGGCGCATCGCCACCATGGGCAATGGCGCGGTGCTCGTGGAGCGCATCGTGGACCGCGACGACGCGGCGATGACGTACTCATACGAGGTACTCGAGGGAATCCCGGGGTTGACGAGCCACCGGGCCACCATCCGGGTGCTGGAGGCGCCCGGGGGCAGTCGCGTCCTCTGGCGGCAGGTCGCCACCTCGGACGTGGAGGGGTATGACATCGAGGCCCGCCTGGCGGGTGTCATGTCCGCGGGCCTTGCCGACCTCAAGGCCGTCCTCGAGGGCTGAGGTCCTCGTCCTCCTCGACATCGACGGGACGCTCCTGCATGGGCGACCCGAGGCCCACGGCCGCGCCATGGCCGAGGCGATGGCGCACGAGTGGGGCGTGCAGGTGACGGCGGACGACATCTGGGCCATCGATCCCGCGGGCCGGACCGATCGCGCCATTGCGCGCCTGGTGCTGCGCGGCAAGGGGCTCGAGGGGGAGGCCGTCGATCGGGGAATGCCATCGTGGATGGAGCAGGCGTCAGCGCGGCATGCGCGCCTGATGGCCGACTTCCCGGCTCCGGTGGCCGCCCCGGACGCCGATGACGTCGCCGTGGCGCTCGCCCACCGCGGCGTCGAGCTCGCATTGGTCACGGGCAACCTCGAGCCCATCGGGCGCGCGAAGGTGGCTGCCGCCGGGCTCGGACATCACTTCGGCCCCGGTGGCGGCTTCGGCGGTGATTCCGAGGAGCGCGCCGACCTGGTGCGCGTGGCGCGCACGCGCGCTGCGGCCGAACATGCCGATGCGGATGTCGTGGTGGTGGGGGACACGCCGCGTGACATCGCGGCGGCACGCGCGGCGGGCGTACGCGTGCTTGCGGTGACCACCGGGGCCCACGATGCCCACGCCCTGCGCGGGGCGGATCAGGTGGTGCCGGACCTCGCGACCGCTGCGGAGATCCTTCTGGCCTGAGGGCGAACGCCCGGCGCGGGGTTTCATCCCCGCGCACAAGGAGTCGCGCGCGGCGCCTTCATAGCCTCGGAGGCGCAATGGGGGGCAACCACCTCCCCGTCCTCTACCAAGGAGTCTCATCCATGCGTCTCAGGTCCCTATGGACCGTCGCGGCGGCCGGCGTGCTGCTGCTCGGCGTCCCAGGCCTGGCGGCTGCGCAGGACGGGAGCCTCGTCGAGACCGACATCGCGCTCAACACGCTGTGGGTCGTACTCGGCGGCGTCCTCGTCCTCTTCATGCAGGCCGGCTTCCTGCTCCTGGAGACCGGCCTCTCCCGCATGAAGAACGCGGGAGCGGTTGCAGGCAAAGTCATCATGAACCTCGCCATTGCGTTCCTGATGTTCTGGGCGACAGGTTTTGCACTCGGATTCGGCGAGGGCAACAACTTCCTCGGCTCGGCCGGGTGGTTCCTCGACCTCGGCGGGATTGACTACGGCGCGGGCGGGGGAACGGAGGCGTTCTTCTTCTTCCAGGCCGTGTTCGCCGCGGTGTCGCTGGCGATCGTCTACGGCACGATGCTCGACCGCACGAAGTTCGCGGCGTACATCGTGTTCGGCATCGTCTACATCGGCGTCATCTACCCGATCGTCGCGCACTGGACGTGGGGCGGCGGCTGGCTTGCGCAGGACGGGTTCCTGGACTTCGCCGGTTCGTCGATCGTCCACCTCCAGGGTGCACTCGCTGCCCTCACCGGCACGCTGGTGCTCGGACCGCGCCTCCTGAAGTTCAGGAACGGCAAGGCACAGCCCATCCCGGGTCACTCGATCCCGCTGTTCATGCTCGGCGTGATCATCCTGTGGGTCGGCTGGATGGGCTTCAACGGCGCATCCACCCTGGCGGCAGTCGGCCAGAACTTCGCCGACGTGATCGTCAACACCAACCTGGCTGCAGCCGGGGGCGTCATCGGCGCATCGATCGGATCGCTGATCATGTTCCGCACGCTCGACGTGTCGCAGATGGGCAACGGCGCGATCGCTGCACTCGTCGGCATCACCGCGGGTTGCGCGTTCGTGGACCCATGGGCAGCGGTTGTCATCGGCTTCATCGCCGGGCTCATCGCACCGCCCATCGTCGTCCTGCTCGACAAGATGAAGATCGACGACCCGATCGGCGCGATTCCCGTGCACGGCATCGCCGGAATCTGGGGCACTCTCGCCATCGGCTTGTTCGCGCCGGCGGCGCGGACGGTGGACGCCGATCTGGGCGTGAGCGCCGGCCTGTTCTACGGCGGCGGCGGCGAGCAGCTGTGGGTGCAGTTCTACGGCATCGCGGCGACCATCGCGTTCACCGGTGTCCTCACGCTCATCCTGTGGCTCGTGATCAAGTGGACCGTCGGCCTTCGCGTCAGCGAGGACCAGGAGATGGCGGGCCTCGACATCTCGGAGCACGGGATGTACGGGTACCCCGAGCAGTTCATCGAGGTTCCGGGCGCATTCCCGGAGTCGACCCGTCACAGCGCGGGCATGGCATCCCTTGCCAGGCCCTCGACAATGTCCGACTAGGAGGATCCGAACGTGAAGAAGATCGAGGCGTTCATCCGCCACGAATCGTTCGATGCGATCCGCGCCAAGCTGGCGGACATGGGGCTTCCCTCCATGTCGATCAGCGAGGTGAAGGGGTCCGGTCGCCAGGGTGGCTACACCGAGAGCTACCGGGGTGCCAAGACCACCATCTTCATGCGTCCCAAGCTGAAGCTGGAGATGGTGGTGGACGACGCCGACCTGGATCGCGCAGTGGATGTCATCCTCGAGCTCGCCCACACGGGCGAGCCCGGGGACGGCAAGATCTTCATCATCCCGGTGGAGGACGCCGTGCGCGTCCGCACCGGCGAGCGCGGAGACATCGTGCTCGCCTCCCATCCGGATGACGGGCCGTAGGGCGCTAGCCCGCGGTCACAGGTGAAGCATCCGGGGAGCCCCCGTCCGAATCGGGCGGGGGCTCCCCGTCGTTCCGGGCGGGTGCCTCGGCCGGCAGCAGGAGCGTGAAGCACGCGCCGCCCGCCGCGGCGTCGGACACGCCCAGGTCGCCGCCCAGCGTGCGTGCGAGCTGCCGCGCGATCGCGAGGCCGAGTCCGGACCCCACGTGCCCGTCCGGGGCCTCTAATGACCGGAAGGGCTCGAACACCGCCTCGCGCATGGCCGGCTCGATACCCGGACCCGTGTCGCGCACCTCGGCGATGATGCCCCCGCCGGGGCGCTCCCGGGCGCTCACCGCCACGGTGCCGCCGGGGGGTGTCCAGCGGATGGCGTTCCCGAGCAGGTTGCCGATGATCTGCTGGACCCGGTCGGGGTCGGTCACGACCACGGGCAGGTCGCCGAGATCGGTGACGAGCGCGATGCCCTCGGCCTCGGCGGTGGATGACATCGCATCGGCCGCGGCGCGCAGGGGTTCGGTGCCCTCCACGCGGGTCAGGTTCATGCGGAAGCGGTCGGCGTCCAGGCGGGCCAGGTCGAGCAGGTCGGTCACGAGCCCCTCGAGCCGGTTCGCCTCGGAGGCGATGGCGCCGAGGGACCGGGGAACGGCGTCATCGGGCACAACCCCGTCGGCGAGCGCGAGGGCGTGTCCCCGGATCGCCGTGAGGGGCGTGCGGAGGTCATGGGTGACGCGCATGAGGAACTCACGTGCGACGCGATCGCGCCGGGCCAGTTGACGCACCATGGCATTGAACGACCGGGCGACGGCGTCGAGTTCCTCGGCGCCGCCCTCGTGCACCTCTGCGGCGAGGTCACCCTCGGCCACGCGCCGCGCCGCCTGCTCCAGATCACGCAGGGGTCGTGTGGCACGGCGCGTGATCCACAGCACCAGCGCGACCGCCACGAGCAGGCCGAGTGCCACCGCGAGGAGGACGGACCCGAGCACATCGCCCCACGAGGCACTGACCTCCGCCTGCGGGCGCGTCAGCACCACCGCGCCCAGGTAGCGATTGCTCACGATGACGGGCGCTGCCGCAGCGAAGGTGGGGGTGGTGGCGCCGGGCGGTGTGAATGCGAACTCCTGCGATCCCTCGCGTACGAGGACCGTGGGGTCGATGTCGCGCCCGACGGTTCCGGGGAGGCCTCCAGTGGGATCATCCGCACCCGGGGTGAGGGCGAGCCCTACGTAATAGAGGCGCGTGCCGGGCCCGGCGAGCTCCTCGAGGTTGCCGATGGGCTCGCGTGTGGAGAACGCCGCTCCGGTGGACAGCGCGGTCGCCGCTCTCTCGGAGACCAGCCCCGCAACGGCACGGGACTGGCGGTCCAGCTCGCCGCGTGCCTGGTCGGTCGCCTCGCCGCGGATCAGTGACACCGCGATGGCGGCGAACAGCACGGCGGCCACCACGAGCCCCGCCATCGCGCCCAGCGCGATCCGGCCCGACAGGCTGGCCCACGGCCGCCGGCGGGCCGGCGGCACGTTCACCGCCTGGCCGGGACCTTGTAGCCCGTGCCCCAGACGGTCTCGATGGGGCAGGCCTCACCGAGCTTGCGGCGCAACTGGCGCACGTGCACGTCGATGGTCCGGCTGTCGCCCAGGAAGGTGTAGCCCCATACCTTCTCGAGCAACTGCTCGCGGCTCAGCACCAGGCCCCGGGCCTGGACGAGCGCGGTGAGCAGGTCGAACTCCTTGGGCGTGAGGGCCACCTCGTCGCCATCAACGAACGCCTCACGCGGCCCCACCTCGATCCGCAGGCGGTCCACTTCAAGCACTGGCGGGAGGTCCGGATCGTCCGGCTCCACCCGGGCGTCGGTGCGTCGCATCACCGCCCGTACACGCGCCACCAGCTCACGTGGATCGAAGGGCTTGGTCACGTAGTCGTCGGCGCCCAGCTCGAGGCCCACCACCTTGTCCACGGCGTCATCGCGTGCCGTGAGCATGAGGATCGGCATCCCCCCGCCGCCCTGGCGGATGCGCCGGGTCACCTCGAAGCCGTCGACCCCCGGCAGGTTCAGGTCGAGCAGCAGCAGGTCGGGCCGTTCGGCCTCGATCCGGTCGAGGGCGTCATCGCCGCGCTCGGCGATCTCCACGCGGAAGCCCGCGGCCTCAAGGTACATCTTCGCGAAGGAGGCGATGTTGGGTTCATCCTCGGCGATGAGGATGAATGGCTGTTCATCGGAGGAGCCCATGGCGCCCTGCGCAGGTTACCCGCGGTCCCCCTGGGGCGTCGCCCGCAGGCGGACGCTGATCGGCTTCATCGGCCAGCTCTCCATCGGGCCCGCGGACACCTTGAAGGTACCCACGCCGTCCAGGCGCACACGGCCGATGCCGCTGATGGACAGCATCACGTTCCCATCGCCCCGGAAGGTCGCCCGCACCCGTCGCCCCATGATGCTGATGCGCTGCTCGGCACGCGGTCGCAGGCGGATGGTGCGCGCGCGGGAGCGGCGCGAGGACGCGGTGCGTGACCGGGTGCGTGGGTTCATGACTGCGCGCCCGCGCAGGCACACCCGCGCATCGCCGGCGTAGTCGGTGATGCGCACGTTCATGCCGCTCACGTCGCCAAAGGCGAACACATTGCCCTGCACGAGCACGTCGCCGGCTCCGTCCACCTGCATCTGCTCGCCCACCACCACCGGGCCCTTGGGCATGGCCTTGATGGCGCAGCCGCCTGCTGTCCCCTTGCGGGCCATCGCGGACTGGTCACCGGGCGCGCCGATGGCGGGTGCCGCGGCGATGGCGGCGATGGCGAGTGCTGGTCCGATGATGCGTCGCACCACGCTAATGGTGCACGCCTTGCGTGGTCGACGGAAGGGGCGTGCGTAAGGGCTTTGTTAGCCCGTCTGCGTCACGGCTCGAGCTTGATGCCCTCTTCCACCTTCACCGGCTCCTGCACGGTGGGCTCGAGTGTCACCTGCTCCTCGGTGGCCGCGGCCGGCGGTGCCTCGGTGGCCTGTGCCGGGGCCGTCTCGCCCTCGGGGACAGGACGCGGACCATCGCCCATGTACGCCCAGATGATCTCACCGCAGTCGGGGCATGCCGGAAGCGTGCCACGGTTGTTGATGCGGAACTGGCATGTGACGCACGCATAGATTCCGGGGACCTTCTGCCCCGCGTGGTAGCAGGGCTTGCCCAGCCGCTGCTCCGCCTGCTGGGCGCCCTGTGCGGGCGAGAGGTTCTTGCCCTGTGCGCCCGCGGTCTTCCCGGGCCCTCGAGTCGGTCCGCTGGTGCCCATCTTCGTCCCCCCGTCACGTATAACCTGCAACCGGGCCTGATCCTACCGCGCGATCACCAGCCCATCGGTGTCGATGGCGCGGCCGGAGGTCTCCCCGTGCGGGTTGCATGTGCGCAGATCAACACCGTCGTCGGTGACATCGACGGCAATGCCGAGCGTGTTCTCGATGCCATCCGGCGCGGGCATGACCATGGCGCGGCGATCGTCCTCACGCCGGAACTCGCCATCACCGGGTACCCGCCCGAGGACCTGCTGCTCCGGCCCTCATTCGCCGATGCCTCGCGCGCGGCCCTTGAGGACCTGGCCCGCCAGGTCACCGCGGGGGTTGCGGTTATCGGGTTCGTCGAGCACGACGAGGACGTCCATAATGCTGCCGCCGTGATCGCCGACGGCGAGGTGCAGGCCGTCTACCGCAAGCGATTCCTGCCGAACTACGGGGTGTTCGACGAGGCGCGATACTTCCGCGCGGGCACTGAGCCGATCGTCCTCGACATCGCGGGCGCGCGCGTGGGCGTCGTGATCTGCGAGGACATCTGGTATTCCGCTCCGGTGGCCGGCGACCTGGCCGAGGCCCGGCTGGACCTGGTGGCGTGCATCTCGTCATCCCCGTTCCACCTGGCCAAGGGTGCGGGGCGCGAGCGCATGCTCCAGACCCGTGCGTACGACAGCTCCGCCGCGCTCGCCTACTGCAATCAGGTGGGTGGCCAGGACGATCTGGTGTTCGATGGCCGGTCGGCGGTGATCGATCCCGCCGGGGAGCTGATCGCGCGCTCGCCGGTGTTCGAGGAGGATCTCCTCATCGCCGACATCCCCCTCGACCTCGCGGCGGGACGGCGCCTGCGCGAGCCGCTCCTGCGGCGCCTGCCCACGAATGGCGACGCCGCGCCCATGCGGATCCGCACCGGGGCGCTGCCGACGCCCTCGGGCGAGGGCAGTGGCATCGCGCAGATGCCGTCGCCGGAGGGGGAGCTGTGGGCCGCGCTCGTCACGGGGGTCCGCGACTACGTCGGCAAGAACGGCTTCCCCGGCGTGGTCATCGGCCTGTCCGGGGGCATCGACTCGGCCCTGACGGCCGCGATCGCGGTGGACGCCCTCGGTGCGGACCGCGTGCGGGGGGTGGCCATGCCATCGGTCTTCACCAGCGGGCAGAGCACCGGGGACGCCCAGGCGCTTGCCGATTCCCTGGGCATCCGCATGGACATCATCCCGATCGCCCCGGTGGTGGATGCGTTCGAGGCGCAGCTCGCCGACGTGTTCGAGGGGCGCCCCCGGGATGTCGCCGAGGAGAACCTGCAGGCCCGCGTGCGCGGCACCCTCCTCATGGCCATCAGCAACAAGCACGGCGACATGGTGCTGGCCACCGGCAACAAGAGCGAGATGTCGGTCGGGTACTCCACCATCTATGGCGACATGGCCGGTGGGTTCGCCCCCATCCGCGATGTGTCGAAGACCTGGGTGTACCGGCTGTCGTCGTGGCGGAACCAGGATGCCGGTAGGGAGGTCATCCCGGAGGCCACCATTGTCCGACCACCCACCGCCGAGCTCCGCCCCGATCAACTCGATTCGGACTCGCTCCCCGACTACGGAGTGCTCGATCCCATCCTCGAGGCCTACATCGAGCGCGACCTGCCCCCCGAGGCGCTCGTCGAGCGCGGGTTCCCCGCCGATGCCGTTGCCCGGGTCGCCGCGCTCGTCGACCGGGCCGAGTACAAGCGGCGACAGGGGCCGCCCGGCATCAAGACCACCCCGCGCGCATTCGGACGCGACCGCCGCATGCCCATCACGAACCGCTTCGGTGCCCGGTAGGAGCAGGCGCGCGCGCCCGGTGCGCGCGCTGGCCGCCGCTCTTGCGGTGGCGCTCCTCCCGGCGGCGGCCACGGCGGCGGATCCGCCCCGGGTCGCCACGGCCGACGGCTTGGGCACGCTGCTGGTGTCGTTCCCCGGTGCGCCGGATGCCGGTGAAGTGCACGCGGCGATCGGGCGGTTCGGCGAACCGCGCGCCGTGGCGCCCGAGGCGGGCATCTGGTCGGTGCGCGCGCCCGCCGACGCCGGCCTGCGCGACCGGGTCCTCCGTGCGCCCGGTGTGCGATCGGCCGAATGGTCGCTGGTGCGCCGCGTGGATGAGCGGGCGCGCCAGGCCCAGGCGCCCGCGGCGCCCCTGCCGCTTACCCCGGTCGGGCCGCCGACGGACGAGTACTACGCCAACGGGCGCCAGTGGTCGCTGTTTCCCCCGGCGACCACATGGGGGGTGGACCTCACCGGCACCCCGGCGCGGCCACGCATCGCCATCCTCGACAGCGGCATCGACTCGACCCACCCCGAGTGGAGCGGGCCTGCGTCACCACTGGTGGCCCCCTACAGCGCATGGACCCGCCGGCAGTCCGCGGAGGATTGGGGACGGACCGGCCACGGCACGCACGTCGCCGGTATCGCCGCCGCGCCCATCAACGGCATCGGGGTCGTGGGAGTGGCCCCCGGGGCCCGGGGCGTCGCCGAGGTCATGCCGGTGCAGATCTCCGATCGCGACGGCTACTCCACGGACGAGACGATGATCCGCGGCATCCGCTGGGCGGTCCGCAACGGCGCGAAGGTGGTCAACATCTCGGCCGGGGGAGTGGGATCGTCGCCCGCGTTCCAGCGGGTGGTCGACTGGGCGTTCTCGTCCGGGGCGCTCACGGTGGTGTCGGTGGGAAATGACGGGCAGGACTACGGCGCGGTCAACTACCCGGCCGGGTACCGCGGGGTGCTCGGCGTGGCGGCGCAGTGCTCCGGCGCTGTCACCGCCCCCGACTGCCCGACCCCCTACGGGCTCGCGCGCTTCAGCAACCGCAACCCCTCGGTGGACGTCGTGGCGCCCGGGGCGGACATCATCTCGTCGGTGCCCCCGTGGGTGCGGCAGGGGATGGTGTCCCCGGGGTACGCCGTGAAGGAGGGCACCTCGATGGCCGCGCCCTTCGTCGCGGGCGTCGCCGCGCTGGTGTTCGCGGCGAATCCCGGTGCCACGCCCAGCCAGGTACTGCGGCAGATCAAGAACACCGCCACCGACATGGGGCCGCGGGGCCGCGACGCATCCACCGGGCACGGCCTCGTGAATCCCCGTGCCGCGGTCACCCTGCCCCTTCCTGTCGACGATCCCCATGAGGCCAACTCCGACATCGCCGCGGTGCGGCGCGTCGCCGCCATCGTGCCCCCGGCGACGCTGGGCGCCTTCATTGACGTGGATGACGACCCCGTCGACGTGTACCCGGTGACCGTCCGCGCGGGGCAGGTGCTGCGGATGTCGGCGCGGTCGTCCTCGGCGCGCCTGCGCATCTCGTACTGGCCCCCCGGCACCCGGACCATCACCTCCGGCCGGCCCGCCGCCACCACCCGGCGCGCATCGGGTGCGCCATCGCTGGCGGTCACGGCGTCCCGGTCGGGGCGCGGCTACGTGGTGGTGCGGGCCGCTGCCGGGCGTGGCGCCTACCGACTCATCCTGCGGCGCTCGCGGTGAACGCACCCGTGATGGTCATCACGGGTGCGTCGGACGGCATCGGCGCGGCCGTCGCGCGCGCCGCGGTGGCCGATGGCTGGCGGGTGGTGCTGGCGGCGCGCCGCACGCACATGCTGGAGGCGCTGGCCGATGAGCTCGGCGGCCCCGCCGTGGCCCTGCCCGTCACCTGCGACGTGACCGAGTGGGATCAGGTGGAGGCCATGGCCGCAGCTGCCGTGCGGGAGTACGGGCGCATCGACGCAGTCATCGCGAATGCGGGGTTCGGCGCGCGGCGCGGCCTGCTCGGGGAGACCCCCGCGTTCTGGCGCGAGATGATCCTCACCAATGTGTACGGGGCCGCCATCACCCTGCGCGCCTGCGTTCCGGCTCTGCGCGAATCCCGCGGGCACGCGGTGCTGATGGGGTCGATCTCCGGCCGGCAGGTGGGCACCGGGTCGATGTACTCATCGACCAAGTGGGCGGTGACCGCGATGGCCGAGGCCGCGCGGAAGGACCTCCTGGGCACCGGGGTGCGCGTCACGCTCATCGCGCCGGGCGTCGTGGACACGGCCTTCTACGACGATCCGCCGGGAGGGGAACCGCTCGTGGTGGACGATGTCGCACGGGCCGTGATGTTCGCGCTGGGGCAGCCGTCCCATGTGAGCGTCAGCGAGATCTACATGCGCCCCACCGGGCAGGAGTTCTAGGCTGCGCCCGTGACCGATCGCGCCGTGCGACTGCGCCTGGACGTGGACATCCGGGGCGACGACGTGGGCCTGGGCGCCCTGCGATCGGGCCCCCCGGGCCCGCCGGTCCGTGACGGCGAACTCGCCGTGGTCCTGGGTACCGAACTCGCGCGCGTCGCGCTGGCCGCGCTGCCCGACGGGCGTCGTGTCCCGGTTGCCCGAGACCTGGCCGGGCTCACCGCGGGTGCGGCGGCCGCCGACCTGGCGGCGGGCCGGGTGCCCGGCGCGACGGTGCAGGTGCTGCGCGGGGAAGAGCAGGTGGGTGCCCGTGGGTGGTGCGCACGCGCCGTGCTGGCCGAGGGCCTTCCGCCTGCGCAGGCCCTGATGGCCGTCGATGCCATACGCCTCCCCCCGGACCCCATTGCCGGGGAGTGGGCCGCCCGCGTGCCGTGGATGGTGCCGGCGCTCGTGCGCGGTGCCGTGGGGCACTCGCCCGACGCGCTCGCGCGTGCCGTGCTGGCGCTCCGCGAGCTCGGCCGGGTTGTGGGCGAGGATCCCGGTCGCGCCGCGGATCCCGCGACGGCGTCCGCGGCCGTGAGTGTTGCGCTCGCGGCAGTACGCCCGGTGCCCGGGGCGGCGTCGTTCGCCCCGCCGGCGCCCGCACCCGGGGACGCCGCCGTCACGGAGCCCGTCGTCCGCACCGCGGCCCCGCCCGTCGCGCCGCCGCCGGCCCGTCCAGCGCCCCCCGACCGCCGCCTTCTCGCCGCCATCGCCGCGTCGGTGGGCGCGGCGGTCCTGGCGCTCGTGCTGGTATTCGCCATCATCGCGTCCCCGGGGACCTTCGGGCTCGCGAGCGCATCGGACGTGAACGACCGCGTTGCGGTCATCGAGGCCGGCACCGGACAGCTGCGGTCCGACGTCGCGGCCCTCGCGCGCGAGGTCCAGTCCGGCGCGGGAACGCCTGCGGCGGCGCTGCGGCGCGTGGAGGAGGCGCTCGACGACCTGGAGCAGCAGGTACGCGGCCTGTGCTCGGTCGTGCCCGTGGTCTGCTAACCCTCCCGGCATGGGAGTCGTCGCCTTCGTCGATCGGCAGGGTCTGTCCGGGTATGACCTGGGCACCGATCACCCGCTCGCCCCGGTCAACCGCGAGCTGGCCATCGACCTCATCCGTGCATACGGCATGCTCGACCGCCCCGATGTCACGGTGCTGCAGCCGGCTCCGGGTGACGAGGACCTCATCGGCCGGGTGCACACGGCCGCCTACATGGCGGCCGTCCGGCGCTACAGCGCCACCCCGCAGCTCGCCGCGGCGTTCGAGGCGGGCATGTGGGGGCTCGCGCACGGCGGAGATACCCCGGCCTTCGCGGGGATGCACGAGGCCGCCGTGGCGGTGTGCGGGTCGTCGGTCACCGCGGCCCGCGCGGTGTGGGAGGGGCGTGCAGACCGCGTGCTGTCGGTCGCGGGTGGCCTGCACCACGCTTTCGCGAACAAGGCGAATGGCTTCTGCATCTACAACGACCCGGCCGTGGCCATCCGGTGGCTTCTCGAGAACGGGGCCGAGCGGGTGGCATACGTGGACGTGGACGTCCACCACGGCGACGGCACGCAGTTCATCTTCTACGACGACCCCCGCGTGCTCACGTGCTCGGTGCACGAGAGCGGCCGGTACCTCTTCCCGGGCACGGGGGCCATCTCCGAGCGCGGGATCGGTGCGGGGGAGGGGTACTCGGTGAACGTGCCGCTGCCGGCCTTCTCCGGCGACGGCCCGTACCTGCGCGCGATCGACGAGGTCATCGCCCCGGCGGTCACGACCTTCCGGCCGGATGTCCTCGTCACCCAGGACGGCGTGGACCCGCACCACCAGGACCCGCTGGCCCACCTGCAGGTGCGCATGGCCACCTTCCCGGCGGTGTGGCGGTCGCTGCACCGCCTGGCGGACGATGCCGCAGGCGGCAGGTGGATCGCCCTGGGTGGGGGTGGCTACAACGTGGACGTGCTGCCGCGCGCCTGGGCGCTGCTGTTCGCCGAGATGACGGGAACGGACCTGCCGGACGTGGTGCCGGCGGACTGGCTGGCCCTCGCCGCCGAGCGCACGGACCGCACCGACCTCACCCCGCTGCTGATGGGTGACCCCGACCCGGAGGTCGCGGCCGACGAGCGTGCCCGGGCCGATTTCGAGGGCGATGAGGTGGTGCACGAGGCCATCCGGACGCTCCTGTGAGCACGGCGCTCTGGCGCGGCGCGGGCGACCCGCGCGGAGCCCATGCGCTGTGTGAGGCGGTGTCCTCCGCCCGTCGGTACGCGCACTCCCGGGGCGTCGCGCAGCAGGCGGCCCGCGCGGCACGTGCCAGGGCACTGGATCCCGATGCACGCCGACGCCTGCTCACGGCGGCATGGGTGCACGACATCGGATACGCGCTGCCGGGATCCTTCCACGCGCGGGATGGCGCGCGGGCGCTCCGGCGCGCGGGCCACGAGGACGTCGCACGGATGGTCGCGCATCACTCGAACGCCGCCGCGCGTGCCCACGCGGCCGGCATTGCACCGATCGACGGCGAGTTCCCGCGCCCGGCGGGCCGCGATGCCGCGCTCCTCGCGCTGCTCGACGTGGCCGACCTCCTCACGGGTGCGGATGGCGAGAGGGTCGATCCCGCGGGCCGGCTGGCGGGGCTCGTCGAGCGGCGTGGTCCCCGCAGCCCGTCCGTGCGCGCGCTGGTGGACAACGTGAACCGGCTCGGGGCGGATCCCGTCACCCGCTCCCTGATCGAGCAGCTGTCGGCGCCCGGGGTCTCGGCGTGAGCGGCCGTGTGGTCGCGGTCTTCGGCTCGTCGCGCATCGGGCCGGAGCATCCCGCATATGCGGATGCCGAGCGCCTCGGGCGGTTGCTGGGGCGCGCGGGATGGGTCGTGGCCACGGGTGGGCACGACGGCGCCATGGCCGCGGTCTCGCGCGGCGCGCGGGATGCCGGTGCGCATGTGATCGGCGTCACGCTGCCCGGCCCGGGCGGACGTCGTCGTCCGAACGACTGGGTGGTGGAGGAGCGGCCGGCCGACGACCTGTTCGCCCGCCTCGCCCTGCTGCTCGACGCCGATGCGTGGGTGGCCGTCGCCGGCGGCGTCGGCACGCTCGCGGAGATCACCGTGGCGTGGAACCTCATGCAGAACGCCCACGTCGCCCCCCGTCCGCTGATCGTGGTGGGTCCGGGCTGGGATGCGGTGCTCGACGCCCTCGTCGATGGGCACCTGGTGGACGGGGCCGACCTCGCGCTGGTCACGGCCGTGCCGGATGTGGACGCGGCGATGGCCGCGCTCGGCCGGCGCCTGTCGGGCTAGGGGGCCTCTGCCGCGCCGATGGCGGCGGCGGCGCGCTGCAGTCCGGCGTGCGGGTCGGGGCCGAGGTCGATCCGCACCAGCCTGCGCCCGGCGGTCTCGAGTGCCTGTGCATCGCCGATGGCCTGCGCGCGCAGCAGCTCTCCGAAGGTGTGATCCTGGCCCGGGATCGCCAGGTCGGGCGACCCGGGCCCGAGGAACTGCACGAACACCCCGGACCCGGGGCCGCCCTTGTGCAACTGTCCGGTCGAGTGCAGGAACCGCGGTCCCCAGCCTGCTGTCGTCGCCACCCGGGTGCGGCGCCGCACGGCGGCACGCATGGCGCCCATCAGCCGGTCCCCCGCCGGCGTGGGCGTGGAGAAGCAGAGGAGCGACAGGTAGTCACCCTGCTCGAGCATGTCGAGCGCCCGCACGATGTCCTCGGGCTCCCCGCGGTCATCGCGGGGGATCCCCGCGGCGGCCAGCGCACGGTTCGCGGCCTCCTTGGCCGCCTGGACATCCGGTTGGTCAAAGGGGTTCACGCCCAGTTCCGCGCCCGCGGCGGCCACTGCGAGCTCCAGCCCCATGTAGAGGCCGGCCACGTCCAGGGGCGTGCGGATGTCCATGACGAAGACGGGGATCCCCGTGGCGCCGATCGCGGCGACGTCGGCATCGTGCTCGCCCGTCATGCGCACATGCAGCACCACCCGGTCCGACGCGTACTCGCCGGGGTCACCGATGGGCTCATCGGCGATGGGGATGATCCCCTGCCCATCCTTGCCCAGGCTCTCGGCGATGAGCTGCTCCGCCCAGAGGCCGAACGAACCGACCCCCGGGTCGGCGATGATCGTCAGCTTGTCGCGCCCCGCGCGGGCCAGCGCCGCCAGCGCCACCCCCATGCGAACCGGTTCCGGGTCCATGCGCGCCGACCCGGCCAGGTCCAGCAGGGGCATCAACGGCACGCCCGCGAACGCCATCGGCACCAGTCCGAACAGGGTGAGGGCCGAGAAGCGCCCGCCGACATCGGCCGGGTTCGCCAGGGCCAGGCGCCAGCCCTCGGCCGTGGCGCGCTCGGCGAGGGGCGTGCCGGGGTCGGTGATGGCGATCAGGCGGTCCCGCGCGGCGTCCCCGAGCGCGTCATCCAGGAACTGGCCCACCTGCGCGAGGAACGCCAGTGGTTCGGCGGTCGTCCCGCTCTTGGAGGCCGTGATGGCAAGGCACCGGGCGGGGTCGACCCCGTCGGTCGCATCCTGCACGGCCACGGGGTCGGTGGAGTCCAGCACCCGCAGCTCGATCCCGGCGCCGTGCCCGAAGGTCCGCCGGGTCACCTCGGGCGACAGGCTGGACCCACCCATCCCGAGCACGAGCACGTGGCGGATGCCGTCCTCGCGCGCCCGGGCCACGAGGGCGTCGAGCGCCGGGACGTGGGCGCGCATGTCCTCCGGTGCGCGCAGCCAGCCTGTCCAGTCCCGCGCCGCGTCCGCATGGTCCCCCCACGCCGAGGGGTCCCCGGCCAGCAGGCGGCCCACCGCCCCGCGCGCCTCGGCATCCGCGATCGCGTCCTCGATGAGGCCGGCCGCGGGGCCGGGGCGCACGTGGATCCTCATCGCGTCCGCGTCGCCGCCAGGCTCTCCGCCGCCGCCCGGGCAACCGCCTCGGGCGTCACGCCCAGGCGGCTCATCACGAGGCCCCCGGGCGCGGACTCGCCGAAGCGATCGATCGCGACGATGCGGCCATCCGTGCCCGTCCAGCGCTCCCAGCCAAACGGTGATGCGGCCTCGACGCCCACGCGGGCCGGCATCGAGGGTGGCAGGACCCCATCGCGGTACTCCGCGGGCTGGGCCCCGAACAGCTCCCACGAGGGCATGCTGATCACGCGGGCGGAGATTCCCTCCGCGGCCAGCAGTTCGCGGGCGGTCAGCGCCAGCGACACCTCGGAGCCCGTCGCCACCAGTGCGCAGTCATCCCCGTCGGCCACCACGTACCCGCCGCGGTCCACCGGCGGGTCGGTCATCGGCAGCACGGGCAGCGCCTGGCGGGTGAGCACGAGCGCCGTCGGGCCCTCCAGACGCCCGATGGCGATGCGCCACGCCGCCGCGGTCTCGCGGGCATCCGCCGGACGCAGCGTCACGAGTCCGGGAATCGACCGGAGCGCCGCGAGCTGTTCCACCGGCTGGTGGGTGGGGCCGTCCTCGCCGACCGCGATCGAATCATGGGTGAACACCAGGATCGCGGGCAGGCGCTGCAGGGCGGCCATGCGGATCGCGTTCTTCATGTAGTCCGAGAACGTCATGAACGTCGATCCGTAGGCCCGGAACCCGCCGTGGGCCACCATCCCGTTCACCGCGGCGGCCATGCCGAACTCACGCACGCCGAAGTGGATGTTCCGGCCCGCGAACGCGTGCGGCGCGATGTCGCCGCCATCCCGGATGACCGTGCCGGTGGACGACGCCAGGTCGGCGGCCCCGCCCACCAGTTCCGGCACGGATGCGGCGAAGGCGTTGAGTGCGGTGGTGGACGCCACGCGCGTGGCCAGCGCGTCGCCATCATCGAACGCCGGTGCGGCGTCCTGCCAGCCGTCGGGCAGGTCCCCCGCGAGCCGCCTGCGCAGCTCACGGGCCTCCGCCGGGAACGCCTGCGCGTAGGCCTCCATGCGGTCGTCCCACTCGGCCATCAGGCCCGCCCCACGCTCGCGCAGGGCACCGGCCCATGCGGCCACCTCATCGGGCACCAGGAAGGTGGCGTCCTCGGGCCACCCGTAGGCGGCCTTCGCCAGGCGTGCCTCGTCGGGGCCGAGGGGTGCGCCGTGCGCCTTGTTCGAGTCCTGCACGTTCGGGGCGCCGAAGCCGATGTGCGACCTGTACCGCACCAGGGTCGGCCGGCCGTCATCCTCCCGCGCGGCGTCCAGCACCCGGCCGATCTCACCGATGTCGTTCGCATCGGTGATCTCCAGCACGCGCCAGCCGTACGCCGTGAAGCGCATGGTGACGTCGTCGCCCGTGGACATCCCCGTGGGTCCGTCCAGGCTGATTCCGTTGTCGTCGAAGACCACGGTCAGCTTGCCGAGGCCGAGGAAGCCGGCGAGGGCGCAGGATTCGTGCGAGATGCCCTCCATGAGGTCGCCGTCGGAGGCGATGACCCACGTGCGGTGGTCCACCACGTCATGCCCGGGGCGGTTGAACTCGGCGGCCAGCATGGCCTCGGCCAGGGCGAGCCCCACCGCGTTGCCGAGCCCCTGCCCCAGCGGCCCCGTGGTCACCTCGACGCCGGGCACGTGCCCGCGCTCGGGGTGGCCGGGGGTCCGGCTGCCCCACTGGCGGAATGCGCGCAGGTCGTCCAGCGACAGGTCGTACCCCGACAGGTGGAGCAGCGCGTATTGCAGCATCGACGCGTGTCCGGCCGACAGCACGAACCGGTCGCGGTCCGGCCATGCGGGGTCGCCGGGCGCGTGGCGCATCTGCTGCGCGTAGAGGACCCAGCCCACCGGGGCGAGCCCCATGGGGGCGCCGGGGTGCCCGGAGTTAGCCTCCTGCACGGCGTCGATGGCGAGCGTGCGCACGGTTGCGATGCAGGTGTCGGGCGGTGCCGGGGTGGTCACAGGTGTCTCCGGGTGGCTTGCGGGCGGCAGTCTACGATGCCCGGGCGCCGGGTTGGGCGCCACCGCGCCCCGTAGTGTTACGCGCGTGGTGCGTCGTACGGTATCGGCGGGAGCCCTTGCGCTCGCCGCCCTCTTCGCGGCGGGGTGCGGCCCCGGGCAGGACCCCGTGCGCGTCGCGACCTCGCCCCCGGCGGAGTTCGTGGATGCCGTGCGCCAGCTGGTGCGCCCCGCGGAGCGCATGGGCGTGGTGTCGGCCTCCGCGGTCGATGCGACGGGCGCGCAGCCCTCGATGATCGAGGTGGACGGCCTGGTGGGCGACGCGGAGCGGGAGCTGCGCGAGTTCCGTGCCATGCGGTTCGGCGATCCGGCGCTGAGGGCGGAGCAGGCACGCCTGGTGCGGGCGATGCGGTCGATCGTCGCGCGCATGAAGGCCGTGCAGGCCACGCTGCGCTCCGGGGGCCGGGCCGGTCTTCCCGGGGCCACGACGTCGCTCCTCGGCGCCCTGGAGGGGCTCCCATCCGCCGCGCGCTGACCTGCATCGCGGGGTCGGCTGTGCTCGTGATGGGGCTCGCGGCATGCGGGGGCACGCCCGAGCCGGTCCCCACCGCGGAGGTGACCCCGGGTACAACCGTCAGCCCGCCGCGGTACATGGCCCTGGTGCGCGAGGCGGTCGCCGCGGCCCGTGCGGCAGCCATCCGCCTCGATGCCCTGCCCGATGCCCCCACGGCCGAGCAGGCCCGGGCGGCCGCGCCCGGACTGGTGGCCGCGGCGGCGCGCAGCGAGGTGGCCGCCCGGCAGATCGCGGCGGCGCGCCTGGATGACCGGCGGCTGGAGGCCCAGCGGCGGGAGATCGGCCCGCTCTACGTGGCGCTCGCATCCGGGCTCCGTCGTGCAGCCCGTGCGGCCGCCGACGGCGACGTGCCCGCCATGCGCGAGTCGGTGGCGGCCGTCGCCGTGCAGGCCGGCCGCATCCACGAGGCCACGGGGCCGGAGGGTGGTACCTCCTGAGGCCGCGCATCGGCCTGGATGCCGGTGGCGTGCTGGTGGAGTCGCTGATGCCCGGCTTCCCCGCCCGCGCGGCGGAGCGCACCGGGGCGGATCCCGGGCGCGTACGGCGCGTGCTCACCGACGACTCCTTCCGACGCGCGTACTGGGGGGGCGACCTGCCCGAGGTCGCCTTCTGGCAGGCGGCGGGCATTCCGGTACCGGATCCGGAGCGGCGCGCGGCGGTGCTGGAGCTGCGCCCGGTCGTCGTGCCGGCGCGCATTGCCCGGTGGCGGCAGGTCGCCGACATCTGGGTGGTCTCGAACCATCGCCATGAGTGGCTGCTGCCCGTGCTCGACGCAGCGGGATTCACCGCGGTGGTCGACCGCATCGAGGTGTCGAGCCTGACCGGCCGGGTCAAGCCCGACCCCGCTGCATGGGAGGCCCTGCTTGCCGACGGCACGTCCCCGGAGCGGGTGGCGGTCGTGGACGACCAGCAGCCGAACCTGGATTCCGCGCACGCCCTCGGCTTCACCGCACTGCGCGCGGACGGGGGAACCAGGTGGGCGGATCAGGTGGATGCCTGGCTCGCCTCCACCGCCTGAGGCCTACTGCTGCGTGCTCCGGGAGTCCGACGACAT
Organism: uncultured Thermoleophilia bacterium; assembly: GCA_938017905.1. GTDB lineage: Bacteria > Actinomycetota > Thermoleophilia > Miltoncostaeales > Miltoncostaeaceae > SYFI01. Next base: position 22,156 of record CALIKX010000053.1, read on the forward strand.
GTCGTCGCTGCCTGGCGGATCCGAGATGACGAGGTCGCCGACCGTTGCGAACTCGTAGCCCTTGGCGCGCAGTTGCGACACGATCTTCGGGATGGCGGCGACCGTGGATGCCCGGTTGCCACCGCCATCGTGCATGAGGATGATTGACCCCGGGCCGGCGTTCGCGACGGCGGTCTGCACGATCTGCTCGGTGCTCGGCCGGGTCCAGTCGACGGTGTCGACATCCCACAGGACCGAGAGCAGCTTGGCGTCCTCGGCGCGCTTCAGCACGGCGGGGTTCACCGATCCGTAGGGGGCACGGAACAGGCGGCTGGCCACTCCGGTCACGGCGACGATCTCACCCGCCGTGGACGCGATCTCGGCTTCCTGCTCCTTCGGCGTGAGGGTGGTGAGGTCCGGGTGGTTCCACGTGTGCACGCCGATCTCGTGGCCGGCCGCGACGACCTGATTCAGGGTCTGCGGGTTCGCCTTCACGTTGCGCCCGGTCACGAAGAACGTGGCCGGCACATCGAGCTTCTTGAGCTCGGCGAGCACTGCGGGCGTGTCCGGCCCGGGGCCGTCGTCGAAGGTGAGGGCCACGTACTTGCGCGCCCCGCCCGCGCGGTTGATGCTGACGCCCGTCTCGCCGATGCTCACGAGCTCCTGATCGCGCGGGCCGAGCTGCTGCGCCGCCGCCGCGATGTCCTCCTCGCTGATGGCGGGGATGACGGGCTCGGCCGCCGCCACCGAGGCCACGGGCTCGTCGTCGCCGCGGGCGACGAGGGCGATGATGCCGATCACCACCACGACGGCGATGATCGCCAGCGCGGCAGGCGGCACCCTGCGGCGCGGGCGACGCCGACGTGGTGCGGGCACCCGGCCGCGCGGATCGCGGCGTCCCGGGGGTGTCCTTCGCGCGGCCATCACCCAATCATGCCCCACGGACCGGTCGCGCATGCGGCGCGCCGGTTCCGCGGGGCATGACGTGGGGCGTCAGCCGGCCAGTGCGGGGGCCTGCGGCATCGCGTTCATGGCATCCCAGGGGATGGTGATGGAGCGACCCTCCATCACGACCTCGCCGGCCGACCGGAGCTTGCCGAAGGCGGTGGTGACCGCCTCGCGCGATGCGCCGATCAGTGATGCCCACTGCGCGTGCGTGAGGTCCAGCCCGATGCGCACGCCCTCGGGCGCCGCGGTGCCGATCTGCTCGGCGATCTGGTGCAGGCGCCTGCGCAGGCGGTCCTCCACGCGCATCTCCGAGACGATCGCGACGGTCTGGTGCAGGTTGGCGAGGCGCCCGGTGAGCGCCACCGCCAGATTGACGCCGAAGCGCGGGTACCGCGTGATGAGCGCCTCGATGGCGTGCACGGGGAGGGGCGTGACGGCGCTCGCCTCGAGCGCGACGGCCGGCGGCGCCGACTCGAGCCCGAGGGACGAGTAGACGGCGCCCGCCTCCACGATGGTCGTGGTGACGTCCTGCCCCTCGCTGGTGACATCACCGAGGGCGATCCGGCCCTGCCGGACGATGTAGACCTGGTCACCGCGGGTGAGGGACGCCGGGGCGTCGGCCTCCCGGGGCCAGCGGACGAGCGGCAGGCGCGCGTCCAGCAGGTCCAGGTCGCGGCGGGGAATGCCGTCGAACAGGTCCAGGCGGGCGAGCGCGGGGCGCGTGACCTCGCTGGAGCCGGTCGACGGGATGCTGGGAAGTGGTGTGAGAGTGGCCATGCGGTCACCCTCGCAGGGGGTTGTAAGAGACCTTTGAGGTCCCCGGTAACGCTCGGTGACGGCACCGTTGAGGTATTGCGGCGCGCCGGTTGCGACGTGGTCGCCCGAGGGGCCCTATCGCCAGTCCCCATGCGGCGATTCGCAATTGTTAAGAAGTATGTGGCCGTGCGGTCCCCGCATCCATCGTTGCACGCCGGATTGCCCGTGCGGGCCGGGGGTGTCGCCCCGTTACCGCCCGCGCGGCCCGGGCAGGCGCCCGTCCACCCGCAGCACGCGGTCGGCGTACAGCAGGGCGATGGCGATGAGCGCGAAGGGCTGCGTCACCACCTGGGTCAGCGTGCTCCAGATGCCCTCGCCCCAGGCGAGCGCGGTGCCATCGAGGGGGCTCAGGATCACCGCGCCCACGATGCCGATGGCCAGCTGCGCGATGGCCGTGACGACCTGGATGAGGATCCAGGCCAGGAAGACCGTCCACCACGCGCCGCGCACCAGGTCCTGGCTGCGCCGCAGTGCGTCCCGCACGCCGGTGTCCTCGATGACCACCGCCTGCCCGGCGAACAGCCAGAGGATCGCCAGGAAGATGCCCGGCAGGACGAGGGCGAAGAGTCCGACGATCACGCCGAGCGTCACCAGGACGAGCGCCCCGAAGAGGATCCAGAACCGCACGCCCACCTTCTCGAGCGCGGCGCCCGCGGTGACGGCATCGCCGTCGAGGCGACGCACCGTGGCGATCGCCACCGCGGCCCCGCTCACGGGCAGCAGCAGGATGGCGGGGATGAGCGCGATGCCCACGATGGCCCCCGCCCGCGCGATGTCCCCGGCTCCCGACGCCGCGTTCGTGGCGATGGCGGAGAGGATGCCCACCGGCACCACGGTGACCGCCGTGAGCAGCAGGAAAAGCCACGGCTCGCGGCGGTACATCTCCCACGCGCGCCCGAGCAGTTCGCCGAACGTGAATGGGCCGGGTTCGGGCGTCGGCACGTCAGTCCACCGGCTCGAAGGGAACCGCGTCGCGCACGAGGTCGCCGGCGTCGAGGCCCACGCTCTGCATGTAGAAGGGGGTGAGGAGGTTCAGGGTGTGCCGGCAGGCGGGGCAGATGGGCAGGGGCGGCGGGGGCGGCACGCCGGGCGTGTCGCCCGTCAGTGAGTACGGTGAGCCCGAGTACCGCGCGCACGCGCCGCACTCCTCGCCGCGCGTGTCCAGCCGCACCAGGTCCCATCCCTGCGCGGCGATCTGGTCCACCCAGCCCCGGTGGCGCGCGGTGTAGGCCGCGCAGTCCTCGGCCAGCGCGCGCCGGGCGACCGGATCCCATCCATCGCGGATCGCCGCGGCGAACACCGGCGGCGGGTCCGGGATGTGCCGGAAGCGCTCGGTCCAGGCGTCGATCTCCGCCTCCCAGTCCCGGTCCGCCACGCGATCAGTCCTCGACGAAGTCGACGGGGACCTCATGCCCGATGAGCCCCGCCTCGACGCCGCGCCGCAGCAGCTCGCGCACCGCCTCGCGGCCGTCCTCGCCGTAGTCGAGGGTGCGCTCGTTCACGTACATGCCGACGAAGCGGTCGTTCAGGTCGTCGTCGAGCCCGCGCCCGTACTCGGCGGCGTACTGCAGCGCGCCGGCCCGATGCTCCAGGCTGTACCGGATGCTCTCGCGCAGGATGTGCGACAGGTCCACCATCGCCTGCTCCCCCAGGTCGCGGCGCACCACGTTGCCGCCGAGCGGCAGGGGAAGGCCGCCGGTGAGCTCATGCCACCACGTGCCGAGGTCCAGCACGTTCACCAGGCCCTGCGCTTCGTAGGTCAGCTGGCCCTCGTGGATCACCAGTCCGGCGTCGGCGGTGCCATCGGCCACGACGTCCAGGATCCGGTCGAACGGCACGATGAGCGGGTTCTCGATGCGCCCCGCGGCCAGCTGCAGCTCGAGGAACGCGCTCGTCAGGGTGCCGGGGATCGCCACGGTCATGCGCGGCAGGTCGGCGGGGTCCAGCGGCTCGCGCGCGACGACCATGGGGCCGTACTGCTCGCCCATGGACGCACCGTGCGGCAGCAGGCGGTACCGGTCGGCCACGGTGGAGTACGCGTGGATCGAGATGGCCGACACCTCCAGGCGCCCCTCCATGGCCCACCGGTTCAGGGTCTCGATATCCCGCAGCAGGTGCTCGAACTCGAACTCCCCGGTGGGGATGAGGTCCTTCGCCAGCGCGTAGAACATGAACGCGTCATCGGGGTCCGGGCTGTGACCCAGGCGGATCAGCGTCATGCGGTGGTTCCTCCGGTCGGTGTTCGGGCCGGGCAACCCTAGCGCCGACGGGCTACTCCGGGCGCGGGGAATCGTCGCGCAGCACGCACATGCCCTCGCCCTCGGCCACCAGCACGTCGCCCGAGTGCACGCTGACCACTGCGCGGAAGCCCCGTCCGCTGGATTGCACCAGGCGCCCGCGCAGCGTCAGCTCCACGCCCTCGAGCGGCACGGGCTTGCGCAGCCAGTAGCGGACCTTGGCGGTCATACCCCACAGGCCGTGCGGTGCCCCTGCGTACACCAGCATCTCGTCCACGAGCAGCCCGATGATGCCGCCGTGCAGGCGGTCGGCCCATCCCTGGAACCGCTCGTCGGGTACCCATGTGGCCACGGCATCGGTGCCGTCCCGGAAGACGTGCAGGCCCAGGCCCGACGGGTTGTCCGACCCGCAGACGAAGCAGTGGGTGATCTCGGGGGGATTGAGCAGGTCGGCGCCGTCGGAACTCATGCCACCATGGTGGCATGAGCGGCTGGGTGGCGCAGGTGGCCAGCGTGCCGACCGGGCACGGGGCGTGGTGGGTGGCCTGGGGGGATGGCGGGCTGGTGGCCGCTGCGCGCACGCGGGGCGGGGCGGTGCGCCGCGCCCGGGATGCCGGTGCGGTCCGCGTGGCGGCGGGGGACCCCGGCGCCGCACCCGTGGACCCGGACTGGTCGCGCCTCCCCCGTGGCTTCCGCGGGCGGGCGCTCAGGGCATGCCATGCCCTGCGCTGCGGGGAGGTGATCACCTATGCCGAGTTGGCCGCGCGGGCGGGGAGCCCGGGCGCAGCGCGGGCCGCCGGCTCGGCCATGGCCGCCAACCCGCTGCCCGTGGTGATCCCGTGCCACCGCGTGGTGAGGGCCGATGGTGCGTCCGGCGGCTACTCGGCGGGGGGCACCGCGGCCAAGGCCCGGATGCTGCGCGCGGAGGGCGCGCTCCGGCCGGGCGCGGATCGCTGCTACTCTGGCGCGCCGTGATCGCGCTCCTGGTCGTCATACACGTCATCCTCTGCGTCATGCTGGTCGCCCTCGTGCTGATGCACAGCGGGAAGGACTCCGGCCTGTCCGGGGCCTTCGGGGTTGGCGGTGGCGCGAGCGCCTATGGCGGGTCCTCTGCCATCGTCGAGAAGAACCTGACCCGCATCACCGTGCTGGTGGCGGTCCTGTTCTTCCTGATGACGTACGTGCTCGGCCGTGCCCTCGCCTAGCGGCCCCGCGCCCCACTGGGGACACTCATCCCCCGCATGGGGAACGGCCTTCCCCCCGTGCCGGGGGTAGAGTTCTCTCCGTGGATACTTCAGTCATGCGCTCACTGCCGGTCAAGTTCGTCGGCGCGTTCATCGCGCTCATCGGCGCCGGCATCGCCCTCTACCTCATCGGGGTCATCTCGATGTACATGATCGCGTGGGTCGTCTGGGCGATCCAGGCCATCTTCGGGTAGCGGCACCGGACACACGCGGAACGACGAAGGGCCGCCCCGAGGGGCGGCCCTTCGTGCTTCCGGAGTGCGGCTGAGAGGACTTGAACCTCCACGACCCTAGGGGTCACAAGGCCCTCAACCTTGCGCGTCTACCAATTCCGCCACAGCCGCAGATCGGTGCCGCCCATCGCGTGAACGGCGCGGGGCAATGTAGCAGCACGGGCGCGGCAGGAGACCCTGCTAGCATGGCGAACACCAGTTCGACATCTCCGACACCGGGGGCATTGCGGATGGCGACGGCACCGACCGGCAGGCAGGCCGAGATCCTGGCCTTCATCGAGGACCACGTGGAGCGCAACGGCTACCCGCCGACGGTGCGCGAGATCGGGCAGGGCGTGGGGCTGGCCTCCCCATCCACGGTGCATCGGCACCTGGAGAAGCTGGAGGCGTCGGGGCATCTGCGACGTGATCCGTCGAAGCCCCGGGCGATGCTGGTGGGCGTGCAGGGTGGCCGTGCCGCGTCGTCCGACGCCGGTCCCATGACCCTGCCGCTGGTGGGCGCCGTGGCGGCGGGAGCGCCCATCCTCGCCGACGAGCACGTGGAAGACCACGTGGCAGCGCCGTTCCGAGCTGACTACCTGCTGCGCGTGAAGGGCGACTCGATGATCGAGGCGGGCATCCTGGATGGTGACCTGGTGGCGGTGAAGCAGCAGGACACCGCCCGTGACGGCGAGATCGTGGTGGCGCTCCTCGGCGATGAGGCCACGGTGAAGCGCGTCTTCCGGGAGCCGGGCGGTGTGCGCCTCGAGGCCGAGAACGCGGCGTACGAACCCATCCGCGGCACGGATATCTCGGTGATCGGCCGGGTTGTCGGGGTGATGCGCGACCTCTAGGCCGCCCGGGTCGCGGTATCCTTGGCGGGCGAGACAGGCAGTCGCGGGGCCTCCGTGGCCTCGAGGAAAGTCCGGACACCGCAGAGCAGGGTGCTGGCTAACGGCCAGCCGGGGAAACCCGAGGGAAAGTGCCACAGAAACGAAACCGCCTCGTCGAGCGATCGCGAGGTAAGGGTGAAAAGGTGCGGTAAGAGCGCACCAGCGGTCCGGTGACGGGCCGGCTGGGTAAACCCCACCTGGTGCAAGGCCAAATCGGGGCGTCACGGGTTGCTCGCCCAGTCCCAGGTAGGCCGCATGAGGCGCCCGGCAACGGGCGTCCCAGATGGATGACTGCCCACGACAGAATCCGGCTTACGGCTCGCTGACCCAGGGGCCCCGCAAGGGGCCCCTGGCATTGCCGGGGCCTAGTCGCCGGCGGCGTCCCCGCGCAGCGCCATGCCTGTCGCGAGCGCGGCAGTGACGTGCTCGGTCAGGGCCCGCAGGATCGCGACCCCGTCGGGCTCGATGGCAGTCCCGTCCCGCTCCGCATCTGTGGCCTCATCGATGACGGCAGCGGCGAGGCGCCGGTCGGTCACGACCACCTCCACGTGCCGGCCGTCGACGATGGCGCGGGCTCCGAGCGCCTGCGCGCGTCCGGTGGCCTCGCCGGCGCGGCCCGTGGCCAGCGCGCGTGCGAGCGGTCGGACATAGCGACGCGACTCCCGGAGCGCCGCCGTGGCCCCGGGGCGCGGCACCGGGCCCGGTGTGCCCCCGGGGGTGCGCGCCAGGTGCCGCGCAATTGCCTCCGTGCGGCCGACCAGCATGGTCGCGAGAGCCGGGCAGGGCGGGAACTCCATGGCGGCCGGTGGTGCCCGCACCGCTCCGGGAAGCGCGGCGTCGGCGTCCTGGAGCCAGGCGCGCAATTCGTCCAGTTCGAACCTGCGGTGACCGCCCGGGGTGCGGTGGACGGGAAGGCGCCCCGCATCCGACCATGCCCGGACGGTCGGTACGCTCACGCCCAGCAGCGCTGCGGCCTCGGAGGTGGTGAGCGACCGACGTCCCGGGGACAACGGGCGTTCGCGGATGCCCATCCAGCGGCGCGGGCTGCCCGCGCCGGGCTCGCGGGTCACGCTGCCGTCAGGCGCCGTCGCGGAACGAGCGCCCGCGGGCGTCGATCAGCAGCGCCACCACGATGACCACGACCATGAGGCCGACACCCAGGGTGAGGGCAGCGCCCAGGCGTGCCCCGCCCGCCCAGGCGATGGCCGTGGCGATGATGCCCGTGGCGAGGGCGACTGCCCATGCGAGCGCGTCCGCGCGGCTGAATCCGAGAGGCCACATGCGGCGAGGATAGCCCGCCCGTCAGGCAGCGACCGCATCGGCTGCCCCGTTGCGCGCGACGCCGGGCATCGCCGACGAGGCGATGGCCCCGATGGCGTCCAGCGACTCGGCGATGACGCGCAGGGGATCGGCCGCCAGGGCCTCCCGTGCGGCCGGCGAACCCAGACGCGCTGCCGTGGCCCGGGCCAGCGCGAGCGGGCCGGAATCCACCGAGCCCCGGCGGGACAGGGCGAACATCGCCCCCGCCACGGTCTCCAGCGAGTGCGCCACGGACATCGGCAGGGCGTCATCCGTCATCAGGGCCGGCAGCACGTCCTCGGGGCGCGTGCCGCAGGCGCCCGGCGGGCCACCGGCCACCAGCGCCGCGGCGTGCCAGGTGGCCGGTGCGGCCCCGGGGTCCTCGCGCACCACGCGCCCGCACGCCAGCAGCAGGGCGCTCATCCATGCTGCGCGCGGGAGGTGGGTTCCGAGGCGCAGCCGGTGCCAGGCATCGTCCCGTGGCATCGCGTGCGCGGCGAGCCCGCGTACCGCGGCGACCTCGCGCTGGACGACGACGGCCACGCCGCGCGGGTCCAGCGCCGCCGCCCCGCCTGCATGGTCGCCTGCCACGGCGGCCGCGTACGACACGCAGTCGGCGACATCAGGCGGGAGGAGCGGACCGGCTGCGGCGGCGGCCAGCGCGGCCTGCTCCAGGTGCCGCGCGGCGAGCGCGCCCCCGGTGCCGACCGCGGGTACAAGGCCCTCGGGTCCTGCGGTGGCGAGGGCCGAGAACGCCGCCGCCGGGCCCTCGCCGTCACGCGCCGCGCGGGCCCGGGCGCCGAGCACCCGTGCCGAGGCATCGGCACGCTCGAGCGCCGCCGCCATTCCGTGGATCGCCGCCATGTGGCTGCCGGACATGTCCCCACGGTATGCCGCCGCCGCCGGACGGTCCTCATACCGGTGGACAAGATGGCGCGCGTGGCCTTGCGCCCCCGGGAGCATCCCGCTCACCCGGGAATCCGCACCCGGATCCCGTAGCGTGGGTTACCCGTCACCACGCCCCAGGAGATCGCCGTGGCCCGACTCGAGGTTGGACAGCCCGCCCCGGATTTCACCCTTCCCTCCGACGGCGGTGATGACGTGACGTTGTCGTCGCTGCGCGGCGGCCCGGTGGTGCTGGTGTTCTATCCCAAGGCGATGACCTCGGGGTGCACGCAGCAGGCGTGCGGCTACCGCGACGCCCTCGCCGGGTTCGGCGATCTCGGGGCGACCGTGCTGGCGATCAGCCCGGACCCCGTGGCGCGGCTTGCGAAGTTCCGCGACAAGGAGGGGCTCACGTTCCCCCTGCTGTCCGACGAGTCGCACGACGTGCTGGAGGCGTACGGAGTGTGGGTCGAGAAGTCCATGTACGGGCGCACGTACATGGGGGTGGAGCGCAGCACGTTCGTCGTCGGGCCGGACGGCGCGCTGCTTCACGCCGATTACAAGGTCAAGGCAGTGGGGGACGCCGCGCGGGTGCTGGCCCTGCTGGGCTGAGCACCGGGTACGCTCCCGCGCGACGAGGCTCACCGGAGGATCAGATGGACGTATTCGAGGCCATTCGACGGCGCAAGGCCGTGCGCACCTACACGGACCGCCCCATTCCCGACGAGGTGGTCGACCGGGTGCTGCGCGCGGCGCTGCAGGCACCGACCGGCAGTGGATCCCAGGCCTGGAGCCTGCTGGTGGTGCGCGACGACGCCCGGCGCCGCGAGGTGGCCGACCTGGTCATCGCCGGCGGCGCGCGGTACTTCGCCGCGATGCGTCCGCGGCGTGATGCGACGCCCGAGGAGCACGAGGCGGAGTGCGTGGCGTACGCGGAGAAGATCCTGGCCACCTACCGCATCGCACCGGTCTGGGTGATGGGCCTGCTGGTACCCCGGCACAACTACCCCGAGAGCATGGAGGAGGGCGGTTACGTCGATGACCTCCTGTCGGTGGCGTTCGCGATGGAGAACCTGTTCCTCGCGGCGCGGGCCGAGGGCCTCGGCACCGTGCCGACATCGGCGTTCCAGCGGTTCGAGAAGGACCGCCTGAGGTCCATCGTGGGCCTTCCCGACGAGGTCGATCCCGTCCTCGTGACCCCGCTCGGCTACCCCGAGTCATTTCCCGAGGGTCTTCCCCCGGCGCTCAAGCGCACCTTCCGCGGCTGGCGGTCGCTGGTGCACGACGACGCCTGGGGCAGCACCCGCGACTGAACCCCGGAGGACCTCTCAATGGCATGGGATGACATCGCGCAGTGGCAGCCGCAGGACCTCTTCGCGTCGCTGCGGATGGGAGACAACGTGCAGCCCGTGGACTGCCGCGAGCTGACGTGGCGCGAGGCGGACACCAAGGTGCGGAATGCCATCCGCATCGACCCCATGTCCTTCACCTCGGAGATCGACACGCTGCCGAAGGAGAAGGAACTGGTCTTCTACTGCGATCGGCCGGGTGAGGCCACCAGCATGAAGATCGCCCTCACGGCGTTCGACAAGGGGTACTCGCGGGTGGGGGTGCTGGTCGGCGGCTTCGATGCCTGGGCTGCGGCGGACTACCCGGTGGAGCCGAAGGAGTAGCCCGCCGCGGAAGCCCGCGCTACTTGGGGGTGAGGCCGTACCGCTGCTCGAGCCACTCCGGCAGCAGCGCGGCCAGCGCCCGGATGAGCAGCTCGCGCTCGGAGATGGCGACGCGCGCGGCGACCGACATCACGAGCTGGCCCTCGTCGGACCGCACGCCCTGGACGCCCGAGACCATGTTGTCGCCCTCGGCCTTGTTGTAGACCATCGAGCGGGCGGCCATGGGCCAGTGCTCGCGGGTCCACTCGATGAGCGCCTCCTCGAGGTCCGTGGGCGTGTACTCCAGCAGGGCGCGCTGGAGTTCGTTGGGCATGCCGTCACTATCGCGCTGCATCTGACGTCCTTTGAGGGGCCGCTTGCGGGATCGCCCGGCAGGATAGCCACGTGAGCGACCTGACCGGCACCGAGGGCGGCGGACACCGCGGGCGGCTGGTGCTGCTCGCGGCGGGCGTCGCGGCGTGCATCGCCGTGGTCATCGGCACCGGGCTGGAGTGGGGTCGCCTGCTGGTGAACGGCCGCCTGGTGGTGGCCGAGGGCGGCCTGTCGCTGTGGCAGGGCGTCGTCGCGCTGGTCGCCGCGGCCATCGCCGCGGCGGCGATGGGGGTGCTGGTGGCATCCGGCCGTGGTCGCCCGGCAGCCGCGGTGGCCCTGCTGGCGGGTGCGGTGGTGACCGCCGTCACGGCCCAGGCACTCGTTTGGCTGGTGTCGCGGCCCGGCGACATCGCTGATCAGGTGAAGGCGGGTGCCGAGTCGATTCCCCTGCAGGGCTACGTGGTGCCGGCCATCCGCAGCGTCGTGGGGCCGGGCACCTGGATCACGCTCATCGGGGGCGTGGCACTCGCGCTGGTGGGCGTGCTGGGGCTCGTGCTACCGGTGTGGCGGGGGCGCCGGCGGGGCGGTGGGGCGCGTGCGGGTAGACTCGCCACCGGCCCATGAAGACCTTCATCCTCCTCGCCACGCTCAGCCCCCAGGGGCTGCAGACCCTCCGATTCACGCCCGAGCGCCTGCTCGAGGTGAACCGCGAGATCGAGGACCTGGGCGGGCGCGTGCTGCAGCAGTGGGCGGTGCTCGGCTACTACGACTTCATCAGCGTGATCGAGGCACCGGACGAGGAGGTGGCCGGGAACATGGTGGCGGAACTCTCCGCCCGTGGCAGCGCCACCTTCGACACCCTCACCGTGATGGACCCCGACGACCTGATGGGGTAGGGGTCAGGCACCGACGCGCCGCCACGACTCGGAGTGGCACAGGGGGCAGGACGGGAGCACGAGGACCCCGTCGCTCTCGGTGGGCGACGTGATGAGGAGATCGCACTCGGCGCACCGGAAGGAGCCCGTCACCTCGTCGCCCACGTGGAGGATGTCGGACTGGTCGGGGGCCTCTGGCATGTGTGTTCCTCCCGCGCCGGGCGCGTGGATCGGTGGTCGGGGACGCCCCGGCGGCTAGATCGCGAGGGCGGCTACGAGGCTGGCCGCCGCGATGATGGCGAACAGCACGAAGCCGACGGCGAGCACCCGCGTCTCGGTGATGCGCGGCTCGCGGGGCACGGCGTCCGCGGACGGGCGCCAGCGCAGGATCCGGGCGATGCGGCCCTCATGGATCGAGCGCTCACAGTAGGGGCAGAACGTCGCGGTCTCGAGAAGGGGGAGACCGCACCGGTGGCACCCGGGTGCGTCCGCGGGGTGATGATGCTGGAGATCGGACTCCGTCCGCACGAGCTGCTCCTCGTCTGCGACTGCTTCCGCAGCATAGCCCGGCGGGAAGGAATTCGTGCGCCGGCGTCGACGGACGCCCGCGTCATGCCGGTATCAGTCGTCGTCGGCCAGCATCGGGAATGCGGTGGCGACGTCGTGCGACGGCGCGTCGGCATCGTCGGGACCCCCTGCCGCGGCCAGGTCCGCCAGCCGCGCATCAACCTCCGCGATCTCCGCGGCCAGCGCGCCCGCCGGTATGTCGCCGTCGCGGGCCAGGACGTGCGCGCGGGCGCCCAGCGCGGCCAGCGCTCGGCGGTGGCGGCGCTCCAGCACCCTGCGCTCGCCCTCGATGCGTGCGCGGTGCACCGATGAGCGCATGTCATGGGCCACGCGGCCCGCGGTGGACGCGACGGACGAGATGATGGACATGGACCCAGCGTAGCGATGCCGGTTGTGGCGGGCGCGGGGGCCATGCGTGACGCCGCGGCGCACACGTGCGCGGCGGTCGCTCATACGGTCGCGCCATGTCCGGACTGGCGCAGCGACGATGGGATGCGGGTCAGGCAACCGTGGAGCACGTGGGCCTGGCGCTGGTCGTGGCGTTGCTGTTCGGGGCACTCGCCATGGTGATGGCCCGCGGCCCCTGGCCGGGGGCGCCATCCGTGGCCCCGAAGGTGATCGCCCACGTGGCGGCGCCGCTGGGTGGTGAACCCGCGGGCGCGGTGCGCCAGTCCGCGCAGGCCGCAGCACCACCGGCGCGCACGGCGCGCGCCATGGAGCGGATGGCGTCCATGGAGGCGACGGGTGGCGCAGCCGGGGCGCTGCGGCAGGCGTGGGATGGCCTGCTGTGGTGGGGCCTGCTGAACGTGGACGGGCAGATCGAGGCCGGCAGGGGGTTCCTGGATCAGGTGGGGGTGCGGGCGGAGGACCTGGTGAAGGACCCCGTCAAGACGATTGAGGGCGCCGTGGACCGGTTGTCCCGTCCGCCTGTGACGGGCACCGCGGACAGGGTGGCCAACATCGTTGGGGTGCTCGCGACCCTGGGCCAGCGGCCGTTCCGCGACTCGTTCCTGGACATCTCGCGCGATCTGGGCGGGCTGGGAGCGGACTGGCTCATCTCGCGGTTCGCGCGCGGGGCCGGGGCCCTGCTGGAACGCCTCCTGCCCGGTTGATGCACGACGACAGACAGAGGGGGACCGAGGTGATGGATGCGATGGCGGCACGCCTGCATGCGTGGGCGGCCACGGCCTGGTGGCGGGCGCGTGATGCCCGCGGCCAGGGAACGGTGGAATACGTGGGGATGGTGGTGATGGTGACCCTGCTGGTGGCCGCGGTGGCGGTGGCGGCCAAGGGCTGGGCACCCGACGTGGGGAACTCGCTGAAGAAGGCGCTGACCGGGGCGGTGAAGCACCTGACCGACGGCTTCGGGTGAGCCCCGGGGGCCGCGGTGGGCGCCCGCTACGGGATGATCACCGCGGCCCCATCCACCTCTCCCGAGGCGATGCGCTGCAGGGCCCGGTTCGCGTCGGCCAGGGCGTGCTCCTCGACTGTGGTGATGATGGGGATCTCCGCCGCGAGCGCCAGGTAGTCGCGGGCATCCACCCGCGTGACGTTGGCCACGGAGCGGATGGAGCGCTCCCACCAGAGGTCGGCGTAGTCCATGGGGGGCAGTCCGTCGAGGTGGATGGCGTTGATGGCGACGGTGCCGCCGCGGTCGAGGGCGGCGAGCGCGCGTGGCACCACCGCGCCCACCGGGGCGAAGGTGACGGCCAGGTCGAGGGCGAACGGGGGCGGGTCGTCGTACCCCCCCGCCCACTCGGCTCCCATCTGGAGCGCCCGTGCCTGCTCCTGCGCGTTGCGGGTGGCGACGGCGACGCGGCATCCCATGTGGCGGGCCACCTGCAGTGCCTGCAGCGCCGATGCCCCGAACCCGTACAGGCCCACGCGCGCCCCGGGAGCGATGCCCGCCACCCGTAGTGCGCGGAACCCGATGATCCCCCCGCACAGGAGCGGCGCGAGCGCGGTGGCGTCAGGACCCTCGGGCAGGGGGACGACGACATCGGCGCGCGCGCTCGTGAACTCGGCGAAGCCGCCGTGCCGGTCCCAGCCGGTGAATACCGCGTGGGGGCAGAGGTTCTCGCGCCCGGATGTGCAGAAGGCGCATTCCCCGCAGGTGCCCGCGAGCCATGTGAGGCCCGCGCGGTCTCCTTCCGCCCAACCCGTGACCCCCGGCCCGACCTTGGCGATGCGCCCCACCACCTGGTGGCCGGGGATGATGGGCAGCACGCGGGCCGCCAGGTCGCCCTCGCACAGTTGAAGGTCGGTGCGGCATGCCGCGCAGGCATCGACCCGGATGACCACCTCGCCCGCGCCCGCCACCGGATCCGGGAAGGTGGCGAACCTCAGGGGCTTGGCACGGATGCCCGCCGGTGCGGTGAGGACCATTGCCCGCATATGCTGGGAGCGTGGCACGGATGCGGGCAACGCGCGTGGACAGCGCCCCGATGTCGGGTGGTGATCCCTCGCGGGTGCACGGCGTGGACGACGGCACGCGCGTGCTGCTGCCCGGCCTGACCCGGCCCGAGGCCGAGGCCGCCTGCGGGTGGCTCGCCGCGCTCGATGCGTCCGACCTGCCGCTGGCGCTGGCCGAGGTGGTGCTGCCCGTGGTGCTGACGGGCGGTGCCGGTCCCTATCTGCTGGATGCGGACGGGGCGCTGATGCTGGCCTTGGCGGAACACCCCGCCCTGCCCGACGCGCGGGTGGTGATGGGCGCGATACCCGGCGGGAGCGCAGTGGGCGCAGCGCGCCCGGTGTCTGGATTCGGATGGGCGTGGCTGGTGCGCGCGCGGGTGGACGACGCCGACCGCGTGCGCGCGCTGGACGAACTGGACGATGCGCGCACGGCGACGGACCTGCGGCAGTGGGCCGACCGGTGGGGCGGGCTTGCGTCTACGCTGGTCGCGTGAGTCAGTACCTCATCCGCTTCACGGCAGAGAACCCCGAGGAACTCGATGCCGGGTCCACCGCGCGCCTGGCCGAGGCCTCGCAGGCCATGCCCGGCACGCGCCCCGTGGGGTCGGTGCGCGTGGACCCGGTGCGCCGGCGCATCGAGGCCGCATTCGCAATCGGCGTGGAGCAGGCCATGGCGGAGGCCGCCCGTGACGGCGGCAGGCTCGCGAAGGAGATGCTGCTCACGGCGCGGATGCCCGACGCCCGGCTGGTCGAGATGACCGTGCGGCTGACGGATGACGTCAGCACGGACTGACACCGGGAGGCCCCTCCTCCACGGGGCGTGAACCCCGCCTGCGGCCGTTCCCCCGAATCAGCGCCGGGGAGGAGGGTGGCCGTACGGGATGCGCGCACTGCCGTTGTGCCCTCGCGCGGGGGTCAATAGGGGCCACAATGGGCTTGTGAGTGATCGCCCCGCCACGGTGATGTGGTTCCGCAGGGACCTTCGCGTGGACGACCATCCCGCCCTCGCGCACGCTGCGGCACGCGGTGATGTCGTGGCGCTGTGGGTGGCGGACCCCGCACTCCTCGCCACGCCGCACCACCGGGCCCCGTTGCGCCTGCGGTTCCTGCGTGCCTGCCTGGAGGCCCTGGATGCCGAGTTGCGCGCCCGGGGGATACCGCTGGTGGTGCGCGCCGGTGCGCCTGCGGACGTAGTGCCCGAGGTCGTGCGCGAGGCACGCGCCGATGCGGTCTGCGTCACGGGGGATGTGACGCCGTACTCCCGGCGCCGCGATGCGGGGGTCTCGCGTGCCCTGGCCGCGGACGGGGTCACGATGCACGAGGTGGGCGGTCCGTGGAGGGTGGCCCCCGAGGACCTCGCCGGCTCGAGCGGCCGCGGGTACCTGGTGTTCACACCCTTCTGGCGGGCATGGGAGCAGGTGCCGCTGGCGCAGCGCATCGCCCCGCCCCCGGCGCTGTCGGGCCCGTCGCTCGTGTCCGATGGCCTGGATGCCCTGCCCGGGGGTGCGCCGCCGCTCGTGGCGGGTCCGGCGGCGGCGCGGGCCCGCTTGGAGCAATTCATCCGCGGCGGTGCCGCGGACCGCTACCCCGATGACCGCGACCTGCCCGCCGCGGACGGGACCTCCCACCTGTCGGCTGACCTGCGCATGGGGGTGCTGTCGCCGTCCCAGGTGGGGCGTGCCATCGCCGGTTCCCGGGGAATGGATGCGGCGCGGGAGGGCTTCTGGCGGCAACTGGCCTGGCGCGACTTCTACGCGCATCACATGGCGCGGTACCCGGACGTGGCATCACGGGCCCTCAAGCCCGCGTACCGTGGCATCACCTGGGACGACGACGAGGCCCTGTTCGCCGCGTGGTGCGAGGGGCGCACGGGGTTCCCGCTGTGTGATGCCGGGATGCGCCAGATGCGCGCGACCGGGTGGATGCACAATCGTGCGCGGATGGTGGCCGCGAGCGTGCTGGTGAAGGACCTGCTGATCGACTGGCGATGGGGGGAGGCAGAGTTCATGCGGCATCTGGTGGATGGGGACCCGGCGAACAACAACGGCGGCTGGCAGTGGACGGCGGGGACGGGCACCGACGCCGCCCCCTACTTCCGCGTGTTCAACCCCGTGCTGCAGGCGAAGCGCTTCGACCCCACAGGCGCCTACGTGCGGGAATGGATACCGGAGCTCCGGTCCGTGCCCGACCGGTTCATCCACGAGCCGTGGAAGATGGATGCCGGGGCCCAGGACGAGGCGGGATGCCTGATGGGCCGGGACTACCCCATGCCGGTGGTGGACCACTCCGTGCGCCGCCACGAGGCGATCGCCCGCTACAAGGACGCTGATGCGCGCTATGCCGCGATGACCGGGGGTGCCGCATGAGCCGCGCCGTGCTGATCACCGGCGCGACCGGCTACGTGGGGGGGCGCCTGCTGCACCGCCTGGAGGAGCGGGGCGATGACATCACCTGCCTGGCGCGCACCCCGGACAACCTTGAGCCGCGGTGCCGTCCCACCACGCGGATCGTGAAGGGCGACGTGATCACCGGCGAGGGGCTGGACGACGCCATGCGCGGCGTGGAGGTGGCCTACTTCCTTGTGCACTCGATGGGCGCGAGCGGCAACTACCACCGCGCCGAGCGGACGGCCGCGCGGAACTTCGCGGACGCCGCGGCGCGCGCGGGCGTCGGGCGCATCGTCTACCTGGGCGCGCTCGGGCACGGTCCGCATATGTCCACGCACCTCGAGAGCCGGCAGGAGGTAGGGCGGATACTGCGGGCGGGCCCCGTTCCGGTGATCGAGTTCCGGTCGTCGGTCATCATCGGCTCGGGCAGCCTGTCGTTCGAGATGGTGCGTGCGCTGGTGGACCGCCTGCCGGTGATGGTGTGGCCCAAGTGGGTGGACACCCCCACGCAGCCCATCGGCATCGAGGATGTCATCGAGTACCTGGTGGAGGCAGCGGATATCCCGCTGGACGGCAGCGAGGTGGTGGGGATCGGCGGCACCGACCGGGTCTCCTACGGGCAGCTGCTGGTGGAGTACGGCCGCGCCCGGGGACTGCGGCGGTTCTTCATCCGCGTGCCGGTGCTGACCCCCCGGCTGTCCAGCCTGTGGCTGGGTCTCGTGACGCCGGTGTACGCGCGCGTGGGGCGGGAGCTGGTGGAGGGCCTGCGGGCCGAGACGGTGGTGACCGATGACGCCCCGGCACGCCGGTTCGGCGTGCGCCCTCGGGGGATGCGCGAGCAGATCGCGCGCGCGCTGGCGAACGAGGACCGCGAATTCGCTGAGACCAAGTGGTCGGATGCGGTCTCATCGCGGGGGCAGGAGCGCATGCGCTGGGGTGGCGCGCGCAAGGGCGCCCGGCTGGTGGACTCGCGCTCGGCATTCGTGCCCGTGCCGCCCGAGGCGGCATTCGCGCCCATCGCACGCATCGGCGGCGATGCGGGCTGGTACCACGCCGATTGGATATGGGACATCCGCGGTGCCCTGGACCTGCCCTTCGGCGGCGCCGGCACCCGCCG
Organism: uncultured Thermoleophilia bacterium; assembly: GCA_938017905.1. Classification (GTDB taxonomy): domain Bacteria; phylum Actinomycetota; class Thermoleophilia; order Miltoncostaeales; family Miltoncostaeaceae; genus SYFI01. Next base: position 40,012 of record CALIKX010000053.1, read on the forward strand.
CGGGCGCCGGGACCCCGAGCACGTGGCGGTGGGCGACACCGTGGACTTCTGGCGCGTGGAGGAGGTGGAGCCGGGCTACCTCCTGCGCATGAAGGCCGAGATGGCCCTGCCGGGGCGCGCCTGGCTGCAGTACGAGGTACGGGAGGTGCCGTCGGGATCGATGATCCACCAGACGGCGCTCTTCGACCCGACGGGGGTCTTCGGGCGGGCATACTGGTACGCCATGTGGCCCTTCCACCAGTACGTGTTCGGCGGCACGCTCCGGAGCATCTGCCGCCTGGCGCGCGAGGAGGGGCGCGAGCGCGAGGCAGCGGCGGCCCGGGGATGAGGGTTGCCGTGATCGGCGCGGGGATCGCCGGGCTCGTGGCGGCCCGCGACCTGCGCGGTGCCGGGCATGAGGTGGTGGTGCTCGAGAAGAGTCGCGGGGTGGGGGGGCGCATGGCCGCCCGCCGGGTGGAGGGCACCGTGGTGGACCACGGACTGCCCCTGCTGGACGTGCCCCGTGACGGGGTCCTGGCGGAGTTCGTGGTGGACCTCGCCACCGATGACGTGATCGAGGTGGAGGGGCCCGGTGACCCCTCGCCCGGGCGCATCATCGATGGTGCGCCACGGCTCGCCTGGCCAAATGGGATGACGCGGCTGCCGAAGGCCCTCGCGGAAGGCCTGGAGGTTGTCACCGACGTCCGCGTCGCGGGCATCCGGCAGGACGGTGACCTACTGGAGGTGGCGCAGGACCAGGGGAACTCGCTGGGGGGCTTCGACTGGGTGGTGATCACCGCGCCCGGTGCCCAGGCCGCCGACCTGCTGGATGCCAGCCCCCGTGGCGCGGTGCGGGCCTCCGACATGCGGGCGGTCGCCTACGACCCCGCCGTGATGCTGCTGGCGGGAGTCGCCCTTGATGCCCCGGAGTGGTTTGCGCACCGCCCGCTCACCGGTCCCATCGCCTACGTGACGAACGAGATGGCCAAGGGGCGCCCGCCGGTGGACGGCGTGGTGCCGTTCGTGGTGCGCCTGGACGCCGACGTGAGCGAGGCGCTGATGGAGGCATCGGATCGGGCGGTGCTGGCGGAGGCGCTCCCCGCGCTGGCGAAGGTGCTGGGGCGTCCGGCGGCGTCGCCCGCGTGGGCGCAGGTGAAGCGCTGGCGCTACGCGACCGCGCGGGAGCGCCTGGACCAGGACGCCATCAACCCGGAGTGGACGCGGGTGATCGTGGCGGGCGACGCGGTGGCGGCGGGCCCGCACATGGAGGATGTTGCGGCGACGGGCCGCTGGGCGGCCCGTCGCATCTGCGAGGCCTAGGCCTGCGGCGCCTCGCCGGGCTCGTCGAGGACGGCATCCACCTCGACCACCTCGGTGACCTCGACCCCGCCGTCGGCGTCGCCGGTGACGGTGACGGTGTCGGTGACCTCGACGGCCTCCACGTGGCCATCGGGGGTGATGACGGCCTCCACGACGTCCACGGTGTCGGTGACCTGGACGCCGGTCTCGCCCTCGGTGACGGTGACGGTCTCGGTGACGTCGGTGATGACCGTTCCCGCGGGCGTCTCGGTGACCTCGACCACCTCATCCACCTCCACGGCCACCACCTCGGGTCCCGCGCCCGCGGGGGCGTCATCGGCGGCGGAGCGCCGCGGGGTGGCGGCCTTCTTCGGCGCCTCGACCGGCACGGAGCGCTCGGCCTCACGCCGGGCCAGTTGGTCGCGTGCCACGCGCAGCCGTCGCACGCGCTGGCGTGCCTCCACGGCGCGCTCCTCGGCGGCGGCCTTGCGCTCGAGCGCGGCGTCGTACTCGGCCCGGATTTCCGGGTCGCGCACCAGTGCGCGCTCCGCCCACGCCAGCCAGTGCATCTCCGCCTCGCGGTCGGCGTGGCGCATGGGCGTCTCCTCCACCCACTCGGTGCGCCGCGCGATGGCGGCGAGGATCTCCTCGTCACCGGCGTCGCGCGGGACGTCCAGCATCTCGTAGAGGTCGCGCTCCATGAGCGCCCTCACCAGTGCCGCGCGCTTCGGGTCAACGGTCGCCATGCCCACTCCTCGCCCTTCGTCCGGAAGGTGACGGCACCCGCCGGACGGTTCTTGATGATGAACTTCCGCGTGCAGGGCCTGCGCGTCGTGCAGCGGTGCTGGTGGTGCGTCCCACGTGCAGGCGTCCTCCGGTCGATTCCGGAGCGGGATGCTAGGTGAGGCGGCGCCCGCGGTGTCCGTCGGGGTCGCGGGGGAGCATGACGGCGCATGCCACGGTGCCGACGGCGACGATGCCCGCGACCACCAGTGCCACCCCCCGGAAGTCCAGCACCAGGTGGAGTCCGCCGCCGATGAGCGGGCCGATCGTGTAGCCCAGGGAGTACACGGCGACCATCGATGCCGCGCTCAGCCCGTAGGAGCCGGCATGGCCCATGTTGTCCACGGCCTCGGTGAAGAGCGGCCCGGATGGCGCGGCCAGCACCGCGGCGGCACCCAGGCACACGGCCAGGACCAGCGTGACCCACCAGGGCGGACCGACGGCGACGAACGGCAGCGTGAGCGCGGTGACGGCTCCCCCGACCAGCAGGGGGCGCCGGCGCCCCGCGTGGTCCGACCACCACCCCCCGAGGGGCGACCCCAGGAATACGGCCGCAGTGCCGAGGGCCAGCACCAGTCCGATGCCCGCGGACGAGAGGCCGAGCCGGTCGGCGAGATCCAGCGGCAGCAGCGGTTCCAGCATGGCCTCGACCAGCGCGAGGAGGATGAGCGCGAGGCCGCCGGCGCGCGCCCCCGGCGACCGGGCCACCCCGCGCAGCCCCTGCAGCACCGAGGGCGGGGTGGGTGACGGCCGGGCGGTCTCGGGGATCAGTGCGACGGCAGCCGCGAGCACCAGGGGAACGACGGAGATGAGGAGGAACGTCTCGCGCACGCCGATGGCATCGATCAGCACGCCGGAGAGCAGGGGTCCGAGCAGCCCGACGCCGCCACCGGCCGTCTCGGCCAGCCCCAGCCGGAAGCCCAGTTGGTCTACCGGATACACATCGCTGACGGCCGCGAGGGCCCCGGTCCACGTGAGTGCCGCTGCGCCGCCCTGCACGGCGCGGGCGATGGCGAGGGTGATGGGTTCGGTGGTAAACGCGAACGCAACCCCCGATGCGAACAGCAGCAGGGCCCCCGCCATCAGCGCGGTGCGCCGCCCGGCGCGGTCCACCCACCGTGGCAGCAGGAGCGCGGTGATGAGTTGTGCGATCGGGAAGGCGGCGAACAGCAGGGCCACCTGCGTGTCGGAGATGCCCATCTCGCGCTGATACACAGGCAGCGCGGGCACGATTGCGCTGAACAGCAGCGTGTCGACCGCGATGGCGGCGGTTGCCAGCGTGAACACCCTGCGGCGGGCGGGGTGGGGGGCCGTGGTGCTCACGGTGCTCACGCTACCCCGTGGTGCCGAACGCGCGGCCGCGCGGGCGATCACCTGTCACCATGCAGTCATGGCCGGAATGCTCTCCATCACCCCGCCCGACCCGCCGCTGCGCGATCCCATCGTGGTCGTGGCCTTCCGCGGCTGGAATGATGCCGCCAGCGCGGCGACCGCCACCATCGCCACGATCGCGGAGCAACGGGACGCGGAGCGCATCGGCTCGGTGGACCCGGAGGAGTTCTACGACTTCCAGGTGACCCGGCCGATCATCGACCTGACCGGACCCGATCCCGCGCTCACCTGGCCGGAAGTGGAGATCACGGCCATCCGGTGCCCCGATTCCGCGCATGACCTGGTGCTGGTGGTGGGCGGTGAGCCATCGATGAAGTGGCCCACGTTCTGCCGCCTGCTGCTGGACGCCGTGGAGGCCCTGGGCGTGCGGCGGTTCGTGACCCTGGGCGCGCTCCTGGCCGACGTGCCGCACACCCGCGACGTGATGCTCACCGTCATGGCCACCGAGGAGGGGCTGGTGGAGGGCATGGACACGCGTCCTCCCGGCTACCGGGGCCCCACCGGCATCGTGGGCGTGCTGCACCTTCTGGCGGCCGAGCGCGGCATGGAGGCCGTGTCGCTGTGGGCTCCGGCATCCCACTACGCCGCCGGGGTGATCAACCACAAGGCGGAACTCGCGCTGCTCGAGGGGGTCACCACCGCGACAGGCGTTCCGTTCGACACCACCGGCGTGCGTGCGAACGCGCGCGAGTTCGAGGAGCAGGTGGACCAGGTGGTGGCCGCCGACCCGCGCCTGCAGCAGCTGGTGGAGCAACTGGAGCAGGCGGCGGACGACGACCGCCTGGAGGCGCAGGACCTGCCCTCCGGCGACGAGCTGGTGGCGGAGCTCGAGCGCTTCCTGCGCGAGCGGCAGGACCCGCCCCCGCCGCAGGGCGTCTAGGGGGCCGCGCTCAGAACGCGCCGCGGCTGACGCAGGCGTTCACCAGGGGGCATTCGTCGCAGCGGGGCCGCCGCGCGGTGCACACCTCGCGGCCGTGCATGATCAGGCGCAGGCCTGTGTCGGCCCACATCTGCCGCGGCCAGACCTCCTTCAGGTCGGCCTCCACGCGCACCGGGTCGTCGGATTCGCTCAGGCCCAGCCGCCTCGACAGGCGCAGCACGTGGGTGTCCACGGCGATTGCGGGCTCGTCGAACCAGTGCCCCAGGATGACGCTGGCGGTCTTGCGGCCCACGCCGGGCAATGTGACCAGCTCGGCCATGGTGCCGGGCACCTGGCCACCGAAGTGCTCCTCGACCGCCGCCGCCATACCGATGAGCGACCGGGTCTTGGCGCGGTAGAAGCCGGTGGGGCGGATGATCTCCTCGAGTTCGGCGGGATCCGCCGCGGCCAGCGCGGCAGGTGACGGGTAGCGGGCGAACAGCGCCGGCGTGACGCGGTTCACCATGACGTCGGTGCACTGCGCCGAGAGGATCGTGGCCGCCAGCAGCTCGTAGGCGTTCCGGTGATCGAGGGGCACGGGCACCACGGGCCGCTCCTCGGCGAGCACCTCGGCCACCACGCGCCCGCGCCCCCGGGGGGATCGCGGCCGCCGTTCGCGCGCGGGCAGCGCGCGCATCAATGGTAGGTCTTGAGGACGATGATGATGACCCCGATCAGGGCGCTCACGACGACGGCCCCGACGGTCCGGGGTAGCGATCCACCCCTCTGACGGGCTGCGATTCCACCCCAGACGCCCAGTGCCACCACGGCAACGAGAAGCATGAGCAGCACCGATGCGGCCTCGCTGAGGATGCCGACCGCACCGAGTAGCAGCGGGATCCCGAGGGGGACGATGGGCTCGAGTACGGGCCAGTTCTCGTCGGCAGCGCGCCGAAAGCGCGTTCGCAGGGGGTCGTCGCCCATATCCCCGAGAACATCCGAGTAGACCTCCGCGATCCACAGGACCACCAGCGTGACGATGAGGGTCACGAGGAAGTCGCCGCTGTTCCACTCCTCGATTGCCGCATCGGTCCCGGCGATGATCGCTGTGGCGACGATGGTCCCGTACACGGCACGGGAGGTGTGCGAGAGGAACCGGTGTCGCCAGCGATGGTCGCGATCCGCACGTGGTTGCATCCCGGACAGGCTACGGGTGCCGTGCCTCGGTGTCATTCCGGATCGCGCGGCCGCTGTGTCCCCGCGCCCGGAGCCCTAGACGCCTGCCTCCGCCACGACGCGGCCGTCGTGGATGGCCTGCTCCAGCGCGGCGTGGTCGGCGATGGACTGCGCCGCGTAGTCGCGGGCGAAGTCCGCCATGGCCTCCTCGAACCGGGTGCCCGACCCCAGGTAGCCGGTGATCACGCAGGCGTCGCCGCCCCGCGCGTGGCCGTGCGCAAGGGTGCCCCCGCACAGCCGCGCGTAGTCGGCCAGCCACTTCGCGTCCATCGCCGCGACATCGGCGGAGCCCTTCATGTCGCGCAGCTGCCGCACGTAGTACTGGCGTCGGTTGCCCCCCGTGGACCAGCCCAGGAATATGTCGCTGGCCGCCTGCATGAGGCGCTGGCCCTCCACCACCCGGTGGCCCTGGTGGCGGTACGGGCTGCCGCCCGCGTACGGCGCAAGCACCGATGCGCGGGCCTCCTTCAGCTGGAGGAACAGCGGGTCGGCGTCGTCGCGGCCCACGAACAGAGCGATGCGGGCATCCAGGCCCACGGAGCCCACGCCCACCACCTTGCGCGCGCTGTCGGTGAACCGGTACCGGTCGAACAGGTGGCGGCGGTCATCGGCCAGGGTGTCGCGGTAGCGCTCCGTCACGCGCGCGACCACCTCCTGCTCGTCCCCCTCCAGCGGAACGTGCGTGAGGAGGGGCGGCTGGTCCACGATGTGCAGATCGCCGTCCGCATTGGCGGTGGCGAGCTTGCCGAGCGCGTGCAGGTTGTCGCGCCGCCGGGCCTTCTCCACGCCCTTCCGGAACCGCCGGCGTTGGGCCGCCCTGGTGATGAGCGGTTCGATGGCGTCGATGTCGATGCGCGCGTACCAGACCTCGAGCTCGGTCATGGCCGCCAGCCGGGCCATCACCTGCCGGTACGCCGACATAGCGGCGAGCACGGCGGTGCGGGCACCGTCCGCGGAGATGCCCTTGCCCAGTGCGGCGACGTGGATGCTGGCCGCGAGCCGCTTGGTGTCCCACTCGAACGGGGCCTGCAGGGTCTCGTCGAAGTCGTTGACGTCGAAGACCAGGTTGCGCTCGGGGGTGGCGTAGGCCCCGAAGTTGAGCAGGTGGCAGTCGCCGCAGCACTGCGTGCGAATCCCGGTGGAGGGCTGGCCGGCGATGTCGCGCGCCATCACCGCCGCGGCGCCGCGCAGGAATGCGAATGGCGAGGCGGCCATGCGCCCGTGCCGGATGGGCACCAGCTCGGGGATGCGCACGCGATCCTGCGCGGCGAGCACCCCGATCGGGTCAAACCGCCGGCGCGACGGTGTGAAGCCGGCGAGGGATGAGCGAGGGATGACCTTGCGCAGCGCCCGCCCGGCCTCGCGGCGCTCGTCGGGGGTGGGACGCGGGGCGGTGCGCATGCGGAAAAAGTAGCGCCCCCGCCCCGGCGGGACCGGGACGGGGGCGCGGGCACTCACTGCCGATGCGCGTGGGCGCTACTTGCTGCCGCCGCCCTCGATGAGGGCCTGGCGACCGGCCGAGTCGGGTGCGACCCAGTCGGCCACCGTGTCGGCGTTGATGTCGGCCACGATGATGTCGCCGACCTCGTCATGCGCGTTGGTGAACAGCCCACGGCGCACCAGGGCGTCGGCGGCGTTCTTGTTGTCCTCGGTGGGCGTGAGGTAGTGGATCGACTTCGCCTTGTACCGGTGGATCAGGAACAGGTGCAGCAGCGTCATGAGGCGCTTGCGGCGCAGGTTCAGGTCGAACGTGTTCTGGTCACGCACCGACAGGAACACGCGACCGGCGCGGTCCTCCATGACGTTGAAGACGATGTTCGCGACCTTCTCGCCCTCGGCGTTCTTGATGGAGAGCTCGAGGATCTGCGAACCCGGCGTGTGGGGGCGCAGCGACACCGTGAGGTCCTCGGCGATGCCGTTGTGCTCCTTCCACGGGCCGATCCACTCGGCCAGCACCTTCGGCGGGACCTCCGTCTGCACCAGGTGCTGGTGCTGGGTGGAACCCGCGCCCATGGCCTTGGTGGTGGCCGTCTGGCCGGTGACCGCCGCCAGCGCAGCGTCGCCGCGTGGGCCGCCCACGAGGGTCTGCGGCGTGCGGTAGGGCGACTCCAGCAGCCGGAAGCGGCGCTGCAGGCGCGCCAGCGCGAGCATGCCGTCCTCCTTCAGCGACTGCGAGAACTCCGCGGCGGCAAGGCCGTCGATCTGGTGGCCGCCGTAGGTGATGAAGTTGAACACGAAGCCCATCTTCCCGATCTCCGCCGGGAAGGCGCGCATCTCGTCGTCGTTCATCCCCGTGGTGTCCCAGTTGAACGAGGGCGACAGGTTGTACGCCAGCATCTGGTTCGGGAACACCGCGTGGATGGCGTCGGCGAACTCCTTCGCGTCGGCCAGGTCGGCCGTCTTGGTCTCCATCCAGAGGATGTCGGCGTAGGGTGCCACGGCCAGCGACTTGGCTACCGCGTACGGAATGCCACCGCGGATCTGGAAGTAGCCCTCGGGCGTCTTCGCGCGGTCGGCGCTCCAGTCGGTCTCGATGCCCATCTCGCGGGCCTTCTCGCGGATCTGGTACCAGCCCGCGCGGTGCGAGAACTCGTTCCACTGCTCGACGGTCATGCCGACGTCGGTACCCTCGTCGATGCGGAACTGGATGGCGTCGGCCACGGCCTCGGCCAGCGTGGACAGCTTGGCGCCGGCCTCCCACTCGGCCAGGAACGCGTCGGCGGCGGCGTCGAGGGTGTCCTCGGGCAGCGCGTCGGCGTCGCCAAGGTGGGCCTTGGCGATCTCGGCCACCTTGGCGGCCACGCCGGAACCTGCGAGCCACGTGTCGGCCTCTGCCTGCTCCTCGGGCGACACCGCGTAAAGCAGGTGCCCGTTCAGCTCGGAGATGCCGGCGTCGTGCAGCTGCTTGATGACGCCCAGGAACGCGGCGCGGTAGGCCGGCACGGCCGTGCCGTTGACGCCCAGGATGAACGGCTGGTCGCGCTCGTCGCCACAGCCGTCCAGCAGGTTGGCCGCCTCAGCGTCGGTGCGGCACACGATGATGCCGGGCACGCCCATGACGTCCAGCTGGAAGCGGGCCGCCGAGGCGCGCTTGATCTGCTCGTCGCTCGGCACCAGGACCTTGCCGCCCTGGTGGCCGCACTTCTTAGCACCCGGCTTCTGGTCCTCGATGTGGTACCCGGGCACGCCCACCTCGGCGAACCGCCGGATGAGGTTGCGCACGTGGGCGTCACCGCCGTGGCCGGTGTCGGCGTCGGCGATGATGAACGGGCGGAAGTCGACCTCGGGGGTGGCGGCGCGCTCGGCCTCGCTCATGTGGGCGCGCATGTAGGTCTGGTTCCTGTCCGCCGTGAGCAGCGCGCGGACGATGGCCGCGGCCTCGTCCGGCACCTGGCTCAGCGGGTACGAGGCGAGGTCGGGCCCCGGGTCCTCGTTGATGGAGCCCTTGGCGCTGGTGGCCCAGCCGCCCAGGTAGATGCCCTCGATGCCGGCGCGCTTCTGGGCGACCGCCTGGCCCGGCGAGTACGGCCCGTACGTGGTGATGGACTTGCCCTCGGCGAACAGCTCGCGCAGCCGGGCATAGAAGCCCTCTGCGGCCTGTCGGGCCACGGTGTAGTCCTGGTCGATGGTGCCCTTCTGCTCGGCCACCATGCGCGCGGAGTAGATGCGGGTGATGTCCGCGAAGCGCGGAGACCCCATGTACTCCTTGGTCTGCGTGACCTCGGCGTCGAATGCCGACATGAACCTTCCCTTGTCTCGGACTGCAGGGGACCGGGCATTCTAAGCAGGGACGCGCCCCCTCTGGCCGCAGCTCGTGCACTGCTCAGCGTGGCCTGCGATTGAAAAGGGCCGTATGTACCGGAACTGGTGGGCTCTACACTCGGGCGCAATGACGGGGGCCGGAGAGCAGCCAGTGCAGTGGAATGACCTTGTCGACATCCCATCGGGTGAGCTGCTCATGGGTTCCGCGATGACCTTCTACCCCGAAGAGTTCCCCCAGAGGCGCGTGGAGGTGAGCGCCTTCCAGATCGGGCGTGGACCCGTCACGAACGCGCAGTTCGCTGAATTCTGCCGTGCGTCGGGTTATGTGACGGTCGCCGAGCACGGCGCCGAGCCAGGGTCGCTGGTCTTTGTGGAAACCCCGGGCCCGGTGGCACTCGATGAGTGGAGACAGTGGTGGCGTTGGGTGCCGGGGGCATCGTGGCGGGCTCCTGAGGGGCCAGGAACCACCATGGACGGGCGCGAGAACCACCCCGTAGTTCACATCGCATACTCCGATGCCCTTGCCTATGCCCGGTGGAGTGAGGGAGATCTTCCCACCGAGGCCGAGTGGGAATGGGCAGCGCGTGGTGGGCTGGTGGGCGCAACGTACGCGTGGGGGGAGGAGCCCAATCGCTACGAGCGCCTCCATGCCAATACGTGGCAAGGGGATTTTCCGTTTGATAACCATGGGGCACATGGGTGGCGAGGCACCTCACCGGTGGGTGAGTTTCCCCCGAATGGATACGGCCTGGCAGACGTGACGGGAAATGTCTGGGAGTGGACGCGAACAGTGTGGGCGGGGTCGCCCGGTGAGGGGCCGTGCTGCTCGGGCGCGCCGGCGCATGACGGGGACCTCAAGGTAATAAAGGGCGGATCTCACCTGTGCTCACCGCAGTACTGCCTTCGTTACCGACCAGCAGCCCGGTCTCCGCAGGAGGTAGCCGCCTCGACCTCCCATATCGGTTTTCGCATCTGTCGCCGCTAGGCGCGTGACGCCCGGGTTGATGCCGGGCGTCACGCGCAAGGCGGATCTACTGAATCTTCATCGCAAGCCGGAAACGCTCCAGCGGGTCGACGTCATGGTCCTTTGCGTCATCACCTACAGCGATCTCGACGTATTTGATGGTTGCATCGGTAAGGACGCTTTCGGCGATGGAGTACGACCCGACAGGGGTGCCAGCGTCGCGGCCGACGTTGGCGGTCTCCTCTGCGGACCAGATCATCGGGTGGGTCATCTCAACCCTGCCTCGGCCGACCTCCTCCCCGTCGACCTGGAGTGTGACGTCGCCACCTTTTCCGAGGCCACCGCCGTCGTAGTCAAACTGGAAAAGAACCTGGTGTTCGCCGGCCCCCATGGCGTGGTCAGCAAGCGTCTCGTAGAAGTGGATCCCAAGCGTGTTGTAGACGAAACCCAGCCGACCACTCGTGAGGTACACAGACCATCCCCCGAACTTACCGCCCTGGGCCATGATGACCCCGCTTGCGTCCTGCTTGTCGAGTGTGATGTGAGCCTCAAGGCTCCAGCTCTTGTTCTTGGTGTCGACAACGGAATGCTCCGAGAGCCGCCCCATGCTCGGGAAGAACATCTGCCGGTCGCCGTGGACCAGGGTTGGCCGACCGGCGGCTTCGGGAATCAAGCGTTCGGCTTTCCGGTCGTCGATCGGCAGGACGTTGTACTTCGTCGCCTCGATGAGGAAGAGCCGCTGTAGTTCAGCAAGCTTCTCAGGATTCTCAGCCGCGAGGTCTTTCGCCTGCGAGAAATCAACGCTGCCGTCGTAGAGCTCCCACGTGTCGTCATCGAGCGCAGGGGTATCGCCCGTCAACTTCCATGGCACTTCGTGAATAGTCACCGCGGACCATCCCCTGTGGTAGATGCCACGGTTGCCAACCATCTCGAAGTACTGGAGGTCGTGCCGCTCGACGGCCTCTGGCTCGGAGAAGGTGTAGTTCATGCTTGTGCCCTCCATGGGGCTTTGCATGATTCCGTCGACGAACTGCGGCTCAGGAATGCCCGCCGCCTCCAGGATTGTCGGCGCAACGTCGATGACGTGTGCGAATTGATCGCGTATCTCGCCCTTCGCAGCGATCCCGTCAGGCCAGTGGACGATCGTCGCGTTTCGCGTTCCTCCCCAGTGCGAGGCGATCTGCTTCGTCCACTGGTACGGGGTGCACATGGCGTGCGCCCAACCCGTTGAGTAGTGGTTGTATGAGTCGGGTCCACCGAACTGGTCGATCACCGTCTGCATAAACTCGGGCGTCTCGACGGCTGCCATTCCGTTGAAGTTGGCCATCTCATTGAAAGAGCCATTCATCGTGCCCTCAGCGGACGCTCCGTTGTCCCCGATGATGTAGTAGATCAGCGTGTTTTCAAGAGCGCCGATTTCATCGATGTGGTTGATGACGCGGCCGACCTGATGGTCAGTGTGCTCAAGGAAGGCAGCGTAGATCTCCATCTGGCGCGCGAGGACGGGCTTCATTTCGTCGGGCATGTCATCCCAAGCCGGGATTTCTTCGGGACGTGCGGTCAACTCAGCGTGCTCGGGAATGATCCCGAGCTCCTTTTGGCGCGCGAAGGTCTGCTCGCGGATCGCGTCCCAGCCCGCATCGAACTGGCCCGCGTAGCGATCACGCCACGCCTCTGGCACATGGTGTGGCGCATGGGTCGCCCCGGGGGCGAAGTAGATGAAGAAGGGCTTGTCGGCCATCAGCGCCTTCTGCTGCTCAATCCACCCGATGGCCTTGTCGGCCAAGTCCTCAGTGAGGTGATAGCCCTCCTCCGGCGACTTCGGTGGATCGATGGGCGTCAGTCCCTCGTATAGCGCCGGGTCATATTGGTTCGCTTCGCCCGCGATGAAGCCATAGAAGTATTCGAATCCGCCGCCACCGGCAGGCCAGGCGTCGAAGGGGCCCATTGGGCTCGTGAGGTATGGGGCGACCTCGTGGCACTTACCGAACTGGGCGGTCGAGTAGCCGTTGTACTTGAGCGTTTTTGCGAGTGGCGCTTTGGACTTCGGGATGATCGCGTTATTGCCTGGCGCAGAGGTGGCCATTTCGGTGATGCAACCGAAGCCAACGGAGTGGTGGTTGCGGCCGGTGAGCAAAGCGGCGCGGGTCGGGGCACAAAGGGCGGTGGTGTGAAAGCGGTTGTAGGAAAGCCCGCCACTGGCAAGGCGCTCCGCCGTAGGGGTGTGCGCTGGGCCCCCGAAAACGCTTGGCGCACCATAGCCAACGTCATCAAGCAGTATGACCAGGACGTTCGGGGCGCCCTCGGGCGGCCGAATCGGCGTGATTGGGGGGTATGTGGAGTCCGGATGCTTTGCATCGAATGTGGTCAGCCCCGGTTTGGGGAGGTCGGGGATGGGGAGCACCTGCCGCGGCTGATCATCACCCTTCATAAGTCACTCCTAAATTGAACGTCGGTCTGGCCTTTGCTGCGCTTGTAAGCGCGGCTCATATCCCGCCGTCGCAACGGGCATTACGAGAGAAAGTATCACCGTGTGACGGAACGTCTGGGCGTTCGGGTGTCGGCGGCGCATCAGCCCTCGGGATGCGGCTCCGTACCCGCAGGGGATACGCTCGTAGTCGATGATCGTCGTGAATCTCTCCGGCCTGCGCTCTGTGGCAGGGATCGGCGTGGCCGGGAACTTCGCCGGGCACCTCGAGCAGGCGGGCGAGGCGGTGGACTTCGCCAACGTGGTCCCCACGGCCGCCGAGGCTCCCAAGGGGATCTTCCCCTGGTACGTGCCCGGCCGCGACGACTTCCTCGGGGTGTTCCCGGTGACGCACGACCTGCTGCGCCTGCCCGACGAGCCCGGCGTGAGCCTGCAGATCGAGCCGGAGGCCGGCGTGCTCGCGCGGTTGTCCTATGACGCTTCCGGGTGGGTCAGCGCCGTCGCGCCCGAGGCCGTCGTGGCCTGGAACGACTGCAGCATCCGTCGCGAGGGCGCGCGGAAGATCAGCCACAAGAAGAACTGGGGCCCCGCGTCCAAGGGCGCGGCCGCCCATGGGTTTGCCGTGCACGACATCGACGCCGGTGGCGCCCTCGCGCCCCTGCGCATCGCGTCGTTCATGCGCCGTGATGGGCGTGCGCATGCGTACGGGGTGGACAGCCCTGCGCGTGGGTACTCCTATGCGGGCACGGCACTCATCGACTGGATGATCGACCGGCTGCGCAATCAGGAGGGCGCCGACGACACGCCGCTCGAGCCCGTGGGCCGATACCTGGACGCCGCGGGTCGCCCGGACCACGCGCTAATCGGCATCGGCGCCACCCGCTATACGGACTTCGGCGAGAGCACGTATCTGGTGCGGGGCGACGAGAGCATCGTGATCGTCTACGACGAGCGCGACTCCTCTCCGGAGGCCGTGGCGGCCGCGGTCGC
>CALIKX010000054.1 GCA_938017905.1 uncultured Thermoleophilia bacterium
AGCTCCCGGGTGCGTGAGTACAGGTGCGGCTGGAACACCGCCACCACGCGCCCCGGGTGCATCCCGCGCGCTGCCTGCAGCGTGGCGGCCACCTCCACGGGGTGGTGCGCGTAGTCGTCCACCACGCTCACGCCCGCAGCCATGCCCTTGTGCTCGAAGCGACGCCCCACCCCGGCAAAGGGCGCAATGCGCGCCGCGGCATCAGCGGGGTCCACGCCGCACCAGTCGGCCAGCGCGATGGCGCAGGCGGCGTTCCACCGGTTGTGCGCGCCCGGCGCCGCCAGCGTCAGCGGCACGGGCGCGCCGTCCGCCCGCATCAGCGCGTCGCCCTCCACGCGGCCCCACGCACCCGGCACATCGCCCAGCAGTCGCACCGGGCATGGGGCCGCCTCGGCCACATCGCGTGCACGGGCGTCCGGCCCCACGACCAGCAGCCCATCGGAGGGCAGCGCCCCGACGAACGCGCGGAACACATCCTCCACGTCGGCGATGGTGGCGTACTCGGAGTGGTGGTCGTGGTCGATGTTCAGCAGGATCGCCGCCTCCGGCGCCAGGCGCAGCAGCGAGCGGTCGCTCTCGTCGGCCTCGGCGCAGAACCACGGGCCCTCGCCCCACGCAGCGCCGGTGCCCTCTCCCCACGGCACCTCGGCGCCCACGCACACGGTGGCCCCGCCCAGCGCAAGCGCCAGCATGGCCGTGGTGGTGGACTTGCCGTGCGCTCCGGCCACCGCCAGTCCGCGGTGCCCCTCCATCAACAGGGCCAGCAGGTCCGAGCGGTGCCGCACCGGCAGGCCCCGGGCCCGCGCGGCCTGGATCTCGGGGTTGTCCCCGGGGATCGCCGTGGAGGCGAACACCTCGTCCACATCGGCCGGCAGCGCGTCGGCGCAGTGCCCCGCGCGCACATCGGCGCCCGCCTCGCGGAGCGCCACGAGCGCCGGCCCCTCCTCGCGATCGGTCCCCGACACCGTCCACCCTGAGCGCAGGGCCAGCAGGCCGAGGGCGCTCATGCCCGCCCCGCCCGCGCCCACCAGGTGCACCCGGTGCCCGCTCACCGGCGGGCCACGGCCTCGACGATGTCGGCGATCCGCTCGGCGGCGTCGGGACGCGCCGCGGCACGGGCCGCTGCGGCCATCACCGCCAGGCGCTCGGGCTCGGCCAGCAGCGCCCCCACCACCTCGCGCAGGCGCTCGGCACTCAGCTGGTCGTCGGCGATCATCAGGGCGGCACCGGCCTCCGCCAGCCACCGGGCGTTGCCGGTCTGGTGGTCGGCCGTGGCGTGCGGATACGGCACCAGGATCGCCGGCCTGCCGACCGCGGCGAGTTCGAACACCGACCCACCGGACCGCGAGATGACAAGGTCGGCCGCCGCGATGGCCTGCGGGAAGTCATCGAGGAAGCCATGCACGTGGTACCGGGGGCCGCATCCGGCGTCCTCGACGCGTGCGCGCACCTCATCGGCGTTCCGCTCGCCCGCCACGTGCACCACCTGGAACGGCGGCGTGGGACAGAACGCGCCGATGGCGGCGTCGTTGATGGACTGCGCGCCCTGGCTGCCCCCGGCCACCAGGATGCAGGTGCCGGATGGATCGATGCCCAGGCGACGGCGGCCCTCCTCCCGAGTGGCCTCGCGCACCGCCCGGCCCACCGGGCGCCCGGTCACCACGTACTTGCGCCCACGGCGCCCGGCGACGGGGAAGGCCAGGGCCACCCGCTTCGCAAAGGGGGCCGCCAGCCGGTTGGCCAGGCCCAGGCGGGAGTCGGCCTCCATCAGCACCACGCGACGGCGCGTGAGCCTTCCCGCGATGGCGGCGGGCCCGGACATGTAGCCGCCACCGCCCACCACCACATCCGCCCGCCTGCGCCGCAGCACGCGCATCATGCGCGGCACCGCCAGCGCGGCAAGCACCACCGACCACAGGTTGCGCAGTGACACGCGGCGGTCGAAGCCGCGCAGGGGCACGTGGTCCTCGGGGTAGCCATGGCGCTCGGGGATCCCCGAGCCCGCGCGGCCGCCCACGCCCACGAAGCTCACCTCCATCCCCCGCGCGCGGAGCTCCTCAGCCAGCGCGAGCGCCGGCATGATGTGCCCGGCGGTCCCGCCCGCTGCGATCACCACGCGCAGCGGATCGCCCGGGGACGACGGCGAGCCGCCGTGTGCGCGATCGCCGGCTGATCCCGACGAGGATCCCGGATGCTGCGGTGAGGACGACGAGGCTGCTTCCCCCATAGCTCACGAAGGGCAGTGGCACGCCGGTGACCGGAAGGACTCCCAGCACCGCCCCAAGGTTGACGATCGCCTGAATGCTGATGAGCGACACGAGCCCCCCGGCCATCAGACGCAGCCGCAGGTCGGGTGCCGCCATGGCGATACGGTAGCCGCTCCAGATGACGGCCCCGAGCAGGGCGATCACCCCCAGAACGCCCACGAGGCCCAACTCCTCGCCGATGGTGGCGACGATCATGTCGGTATGGGCCTCGGGCAGGTAGTTCACCTTCTGCAGGCCGTTGCCCAGCCCCACGCCACTCACCCCGCCGCTGCCCAGTGCGAGCTGGGCCTGCGTCACCTGGAAGCCCCGGCCCTCGGGGTCGGACCACGGGTCGATGAACGACGTGAACCGCGCCATGCGGTAGGGGGCGGCGATGATCGCCGCCGTGGTCAGCACCGCGGCGGTGGCCGCCAGCAGTCCGAGAATGCGGGCCGGCACCCCGGACATCACCAACATGACGAACGCGGCCGACAGGAGCACCAGCATGGTGCCCACATCGGGCTCGAGGAAGAGCAGGAGCCCCATGGCGGCCATGATTCCGATGGGCTTCTTCAGCGCATCGAACGAATCGAGGCGATGGGCATTGCGGGCCAGGTAGGCGGCCAGCCACACGATGAGCGCCAACTTGGCGATCTCAGACGGCTGCACCTGCACCGGCCCGGCACCGAGCCAGCTGCGGGCGCCGTTGGCCTCGATGCCGAAACCCGGCACCAGCACCACCACCAACAGGGCCAGAGAGACCAGAATCGCGGGGCGGCCCAGCCGGAGGATGAGTCCGGGGTCCACGCGTGCGCAGACCCCGAAGGCGATCAGCGCGATCAGCGCGAAGAGCCCCTGGCGCATCAGCGTGCCCGAGGGGTTCTCATCCGAGAGGAGCGCACTCGCGCTGGACGCCGAGTACACCATCACCACGCCGATGCACACCAGGACCAGCAGGGAGATCGACAGCACGGCCTCGGGTGCGACGTCGCCCGCCCCACGCCGCGGACGGCGGGAGGGGCGACGGGCTCTGTCAGGGGCCGCGGTGCGCACGACACGGTGTTCGCCGCGCGCGGGCCGTTCCCTACCCGGCGCCCACCCCGCGCGCGGCCTCGCGGAACACGTCTCCGCGGTGCTCGTATCCCGTGAACTGATCGAACGATGCGCATGCCGGGGCAAGCAGCACCACCTCGCCCGGCACGGCGTCACGCGCAGCCTGTGACACCGCCTCCGGAAGGCCGCCCGCCAGCGTGGACGCCACCCCCACCGCGCCGAGCGCCGCGGCCATCTCCGGGCCGGTTTCACCGATCAGGTAGGCGTGCACCACGACGCCCGCCGCGGCCGCCGCCAGATCGCCGAAGGGAGTGCCCTTGCTGCTGCCCCCGGCGATCAGGCGCACCCCCGCGGGATAGGCGTCGAGCGCCGCGATTGCCGCGGCGGGGTTGGTGGCCTTCGAGTCGTTCACGAACGTCACGCCGTCCGCGGTGCCCACCACCTCCAGCCGATGCGGTACGCCCGGGAATGTGGCGAATCCCGCCGCGATCTCCGCGGCCCCCAGTCCCGCATGGGCCGCCATGGCGGCCGCGGCCATCACGTTCTGCCGGTTATGCGCTCCACGCAGGGGAATCTCATCCCACGCCG
Organism: uncultured Thermoleophilia bacterium; assembly: GCA_938017905.1. Classification (GTDB taxonomy): domain Bacteria; phylum Actinomycetota; class Thermoleophilia; order Miltoncostaeales; family Miltoncostaeaceae; genus SYFI01. The sequence goes on from CALIKX010000054.1 coordinate 3,888, forward strand.
CCACCCGTCCGAGGCCCCGCACGTGCAGCCCGCCCCGGTCCCATGACACCGTGTCAGGGCCCTCGTCCGCCCCGTCGGACACATGGCGGGCAGCCGCCGACCCCGGGCAGGCCATGCCCACGGGCAGGATGGCCAGGTCGTCTGCGCGCTGGTGCGTGAACACGTTCAGCTTGGCCTGCCGGTACGCCGCGAAGTCCGAGTAGCGGTCCAGGTGGTCGGGCGTCACGTTCAGCAGCACCGCGGCGTGCGGATGGAACGACGGCGTGTCCTCCAGCTGGAACGACGAGCACTCGACCACCAGCCAGCAGTCCCCCGCCACCTGCCCCACCAGCGACGCCATGGGCGTGCCCACGTTGCCGCACGCCACCGCATCGAGGCCGGCAGACCGCAGCAGGTGCGCCAGCAGCTCGGTGGTGGTCGTCTTGCCGTTGGTGCCGGTGATGGCCATGACCGGGTTGGGCATGGCCCGGGATGCCAGTTCGATCTCGCTCCACACCGGCGTGCCCGCCGCGTACGCCGCGGCGAGCGGGGGCGCCTCGCGCGGCACCCCGGGACTGCGGATCACCAGATCCGCCGGCACCGGGTCCTCGCTGGGTGCCCGCACCTCCACACCTGCGGCGCGCAGGTCGTCCGCGGGCACGGCATCGCGGTCCACGGCCACCACCTGCCAGCCCAGATCGCGAAGCAAGATCGCGGCAGCACGCCCGGAGCGGGCCAGGCCCACGACCAGGGCGCGTCCCGGCGCGGGAAGGCCGCTCACGCGGGCAGCGTGCGGAAGAACAGCGTGAAGCCGATGCCGGCGAACATCAGCGCAATGAGCCAGAACCGCACGATGATCTTGGTCTCGCTCCACCCGGCCATCTCGAAGTGGTGGTGCACGGGCGCCATCAGGAACACCCGCCGCCCCGTGCGCTTGAACACCACCACCTGGATCATCACCGACAGCGCCTCGATCACGAACATGCCGCCGATGAAGATGAGCAGGATCTCCGTCTTGGTCATCACGGCCATGGCCGCAATGGCGCCGCCCAGCGCGAACGACCCGGTGTCGCCCATGAACACCGACGCCGGGTAGGAGTTGAACCAGAGGAACCCGACGCACGCGCCCATGAGGCATGCGGCGAGGATCGCCAGGTCGCGCTGCCCGGTGACCACGTAGGTCATCCCCACGTACGCCAGCAGCGCGATGGCCATGGTGCCCGCCGCCAGGCCGTCCAGGCCATCGGTGAGGTTGACGGCGTTGGTGGCTCCCGCGAGCACCAGGAACACCATCACCCCGAAGGCGATGGGGCCGATCTCCAGCGAGTAGCTGACCACGTGGAAGTCGATCGTGGTGGGCACGCCCACCACCTGCACGGAGATCACCGCCAGCACCACGGCGATCACCACCAGCCCCAGCATCTTCCAGCGTCCCGACAGGCCGAGCGATCGCTTCTTGACGATCTTCATCCAGTCGTCCACGAAGCCGATGGTGCCGCAGGCGAGCGTGGTGAACAGCACCAGCATCGAGGCGGTGCTGTGCGACGACAGGATGAGGAACGGGATGGCCATGGCCAGCAGGATGAGCAGCCCGCCCATCGTGGGGGTGCCCTGCTTCTCGGCATGCCCCTGAGGGATCTCCCCCTGGGGACGGACGAACTGCCCCACGTCGTGGTCGCGCAGCCAGCGGATGACGCGCGGGCCCAGGAACAGCAGCAGCATGACCGACCCGATGGCAGCGATGAGCACGCGTGGCACGCGCCTACCCCCGCCCCAGGATGGCCGATGCCACCCGCTCCATCGCCATCCCACGCGAGCCCTTCACCAGCACGGCATCGCCGGGAGCGATGAGCGCCGGCACGCCCGCCACCGCAGCGTCGGTGTCGGCGAACACCACGCTGTCCACGCCCTCAGCGCCCTGCGGGTACGCGGCCGCCCGGGGGCCGACGGCAACGAGGAGGTCCACGCCCAGGTCGCGGGCGCAGGCGCCCACGGCGCGGTGGAAGGCGGCCTCGTCGGGGCCGAGTTCCAGCATGTCGGCCAGCACCGCCACATGGCGCCCGGGGCGTCGGCACAGGTCGGCAAGGGCGGCGTCCATCGCCGGCGGGTTGGCGTTGTAGCAGTCCTCCACCAGCACCCCGCCGCCGGGCAGCGCGTGCTCGGCACCGCGCATGGCCGACCGCTCGAGCACCACGTGCGTGCCGGGCGCGGGCGCGAGGCCCAGCGCCAGGGCCGCCTGCACGGCCGCCGCCATGTTCCGGCGCTCCCATGCCTTCATGTCGCCCAGGTCCAGCGGGATGTCGGGCTCATCACCGAACCGCCGCACCTGGATGGCGGGCGGCAGACGCGCCACGTGGGGGTCCAGCAGTGGCTCGTCGGCAGGCACCACGGCCACGCCGCCGTCGGGCAGCGCAGCCAGGATCTCCGCCTTCGCGGCGGCAATTGCCTGCACGGTGCCCAGCAACTCCAGGTGCACCGGGCCCACCGAGGTGATGACCGCCACGTCCGGGGGCGCCAGCGCGGCGAGTTCGGCGATCTGCCCGGCCCCCCGCATGCCCATCTCGATCACCGCCACCTGGGTGTCATCCGAGAGGCCCAGGATGCTCAGCGGCACGCCCACCTCGGTGTTGCGGTTGCCCGGTGTGCCCTCGGCACGTGCCCCCGCGGCGCGCAGCACGGCCACCACCGAATCCTTCGTGGAGGTCTTGCCATACGAGCCGGTGACGCCCACCACCCGGGCGCCGAGGCCCTGCAGCACGCCACGGCCGATCAGGCCGAGGGCCTGCACCGGGTCGTGGTGGGCCAGGATGGCCGCGCCGGAGTCGCGCAGTTCATCCACGATCTCGCCCCACGCCTCCTCCGACACCAGCACCGCCGCGGCCCCGGCGGCGATGGCCTCCGGCGCGTGCAGCCCACCGTCCACGTTCTCGCCCGGCACGCCCACGAACAGCTGACCGGCCTGCACGTCGCGGCTGTCGGCCGTGGCGCCCTCGCACACCACGTCGTCCGGGCCCGCCACCTGCGACGCGCTGGCCCACAGCACCATGTCGGTGGCCGAGAACCTCATGCGGCGCGTGCCTGCCCCAGCACCTCATGCGCCACCGTGCGGTCGTCGAACGGCGTCACCACGCCGTTCACCTCCTGGCCGGACTCATGCCCCTTGCCGGCGATCAGCACAACGTCCCCGGGGCCTGCCATGGCGATGGCCTGCGCGATTGCCCTGCGGCGATCCGCCTGCACGTGCAACTCAGCGGAGCCACCGGTGGCACCGGCGACGATGTCGCCGATGATGGCGTCGGGGTCCTCGCTGCGCGGGTTGTCGGAGGTGACGATGCACACGTCCGACAGGGCGCGACCGATGGCGCCCATCTGCGGCCTCTTGCCTGTGTCGCGGTCACCCCCGCACCCGAACAGCACGATCAGCCTGCCGCCCGCCGCCAGGTCACGGGTGGCACGCAGCACGTTCTCGAGGGAATCCGGCGTGTGGGCGTAGTCCACGAGCACCTGGAAGGGCTGCCCGGCCTCGATGGGCTCCAAGCGACCGGGCACGCCCGCGACCGCGGCGATACCGCGTGCCACCGCGCCCTGGTCCACTTGCATGGCCTCGCCCAGCGCCACGACGCCGAGCACGTTCGACACGTTGAAGCGCCCGCGCAGGGAACTGCACACCTGCAGGGGACCACGCGGCGTGCGCACCGTGGCCGTGAATCCGTGGGCACCCATGTCGAGCGCCTCGGCCGCGACATCCGCATCGGCGGCGTCGATGCCGTACCGCACCACGTGGTCGAGCGACGCCGCCAGTTCCCGCCCGCGCGGATCGTCCACGTTGACGGCAGCGGGGGGATCGTCGCCGTGGCCCTCGGGCCGCGCGAACAGCAGGCGCTTCGCGGCGAAGTAGGCCTCCTCATCGCCGTGGTAGTCCAGGTGATCGCGCGTGAGGTTGGTGAACAGCGCGCCCGCGAAGGCCAGGCCCGCCACCCGGCCCTGGTGCAGGGCGTGGGACGACACCTCCATGGCGCACGCGGTATCGCCTGCCGCGCGCATCGCCGCGAGCAGCGCCTGGATCTCCACGCTCTCGGGCGTGGTGTGAGTGGGCACCGACGACTGGCCGCCCACGCGCACCTCCACGGTGCCGATGAGCCCGCAGGGCATTCCCGCGGCCTGCAGCACCGACTGCGCCAGGTAGGCACAGGTGGTCTTGCCGTTGGTGCCGGTGATGCCCACCACGGTCATCGCCGACGATGGATCGCCGGCCAGCCGCGCCGCCATGATGGCCATCGCGGCGCGCGGGTCGCGCGCCACCACCTGCGGCACGGGGAGGTCGAGCGGGCGCTGCACCAGGAGGGCCGCGGCGCCGCGCGCGACGGCGTCGGGCGCGAAGTCGTGGCCGTCGGCCCGGCTGCCCGGCAGGCACGCGAACAGGTCGCCCGGCAACACCTCGTCCGACCGGTACCGGATGGCCGTGATGTCGGGGGTTCCGGGGGTGTCCTCCGCCTCGGCGACGAGCCGCGTTCCGGGCACGCCGCCGGTCAGGTCCGTGAGCCTCATCCGGGTGGCCACGATACCAGTGCCCCCGGCGGCGACCCTATGGGGTGATTCGCAGTTGCCGCAGGGCGAATTCGGTGATCTGCTCGAAGGCCGGCGCGGCCACGTCGCCCCCGTAGAAGGCCCCGGCCTTGGGCTCGTCCACCATCACGGCCACCACGATGCCGGGCTTGGTGGCGGGCGCGTATCCGACGAACGACGCGATGTAGTTCTCGGTGTACTGGCCGGTATTGGGGTCGATCTTGTTGGCCGTACCCGTCTTGCCGCCCACGGTGTAGCCCTCGATCTTGGCCTCCTTGCCGGTGCCGTCATCGCTCACCACCTTCTGCAGCATGATGTTCATCTGCTCGGCGGTGCGGGGCTTCAGGATCTGCTGGCCGCGCGGGTGGGGAAGCACGCGGTCGCCCACTTTCTTCACCACGTGCGGCGGCACCATGCGCCCGCGGTTGGCGATGGCGCCGTAGGCCTCGGCGATCTGCGCCAGGGTCACCGACACGCCCTGGCCGATGGGGATGTTGAGGATGGACACGCCGGACCAGTCCTCGAAGGCCGGGAGCGACCCCGACACCTCACCGGGGTAGTCGAACCCGGTCTTGGCACCGAACCCGAACTTCTGGATCCACTCATGCGTCTTGCGCTGCCCGAGCTTCTGCGAGACCAGCACCGTGCCGACGTTGCTGGAGTTCTGAAGAATCTCCTGCACGCTCCACGACACGGCCGGGCGGTAGTGCGCCTCCTTCAGCGTGCGGTCGTAGAGGGTGAGCGTCTCGGGAACGTTGACGACGGTGGTGCGATCCACCACGCCGTCCTCGATCGCACCGGCGATCGCAACCACCTTGAAGGTGGACCCCGGCTCGTAGGCATCGGTGATCGAGCGCACGCGCTCGGTCTCGGGCTTGAACGTGTCGCGGTCGTTGGGATCGAAGCCCGGCACGGTGGCCATGGCCAGCACCTCACCGGTGTCCGGCCGCATCACGATGGCCGACGCCGCGGTGGCGTCATGGGTGCTGAGCGTCTCCGCCAGCACCGCCTCGGTCTTCTGCTGGATGGCGCTGTTCAGCGTGAGGGTGATGGGCGTGCCGGGCGTGGGCGCGCGATCCTTGATGATCCTGAGCGACTTGCCGTCCGGATCGCGGGCCTCCTCGCGCATGCCCTCGGTGCCCTTGAGCTCCGACTCCATGGTCTTCTCGAGCCCGGTGAGCCCCACACCCCAGTCGTCGGTCATGCCCACCAGCTGCGCCGCCACCGGGCCCAGCGGGTACAGGCGCTTCTGGGTGTCCTGGAGGGTGATGCCGGGCAGGTCCAGCTCGCGCAGGTAGCGCTCGCGCTGCTGGTCCACCCCGGTGTTGAGCATGGCGTAGCCGCCCTTGCCGGAGATGCGCTTCTCCACCTCGGCCACCGGCAGCCCCACCGCCGTGGCGATCTTCTCGGCCGTGGCGCGCGGGTTCTCGATCAGGTACGGCGTGGCGGTCACCGCAACCGCGTGCTTGTCCACCGCCAACTCGCGGCCGTCGGCCGACAGCACGGGCCCGCGCGGGGCCGGCAGCCGGATGGTGCTCTCGTGCTGGTCCTGCGCCTTCTTCGAAAGGTCGCCGGCCTCGACGGTGGCGAGCCACCCCGCGCGCAGCGCCATGACGCCCAGCACGGCCACCGTGGCCATGGCGATCAGGCGGATGCGCCGCCCGGCACGCCGCTCGGCATCACCCCTCCGCTGGCCGCCGCGCGGGCGGTCAGCGCGTGCGGGGCGCCTGTCCCGGCCCAATGCGGGCCTCCTTCGGCACGCTCACGTAGGTCAGTCCGCTGCCCGGCGCCTGCACCATGCCCAGCCGCTGCACGGCCTGCTCCACCACCTGGCCGTCCTTCTGCGCCAGCACGGCCCGCAGGCGCAGGATGTCGGCCTGCGCCTGGTTGTACATGTCCACCGTGCGACCGGTCTGGGTGGTGAGGTTGAGCCGCTGCACGTTCACGAACACCACGCCCCCCAGCAGCAGGGCGATGAGCGGGATGAGCACCCAGGCAAGGCGGATGCCATCGAGGTGCAGGCGCTCCAGCAGGCTGGGCCGGCGCGAATGGACCACCCGCGGGCGGGTGCGCCGCAGTGGCTGCCCGGCGCCGGAGCGGCGCGGATCGCCCGGGGCGCTGCCGGGCCGGGGCGCCGGGGCCGGGACGGCCCGTGCTGCCCCCGTGCGAGTGCTCATGCGTCCGCCTTGCGGATCACCCGGAGGCGCGCCGAGTGCGCCCGCGGATTGGCGGCGATCTCGGCGGTCACGGCCTTCACCGCCTTGGGCGTGAGCATGCGGCCCTCGGGCGACTGCCCGCACCCGCACACGGGGAGGTCGGGTGGGCAGATGCAGCCGCGCGTGCGGTCGCGCATGAAGCGCTTGACCATGCGGTCCTCGAGCGACTGGAACGCGATCACCGCAAGGCGCCCGCCGGGGCGCAGCAGGCCGAAGGCCTCGGGCAGCGCCCGCTCGAGGATGCCCAGCTCATCGTTCACCTGGATGCGCAGGGCCTGGAACACCCGCTTGGCCGGATGCCCTCCGGCGAACAGGGCCGGCGTGGGCACCGCGCCGCGGATGATCTCCACCAGGTCCCCGGTGGTCGCGATGGGCTGCTCGGCCCGGCGGCGGGCAATGGCCCGCGCGATCTGGCGTGCGTGGCGCTCGTCGCCGTACTCGCGGAACCACCGCGCGAGATCGGCCTCGTCGGCGCCGTTCACCAGATCCGCTGCGCTCACCGGTAGCGCCGGGTCCATGCGCATGTCCAGCGGCGCCTGGCGCGAGTACGAGAACCCGCGCTCGGCGGTGTCCACCTGCATGGACGAGAGTCCCAGGTCCATGAGCACCACGTCGGCCCGGGTGCCCTGCGTGGCCAGGGACGCCAGGCCGGTGGCGAAATCGGTCCGCTCGAGGCGCGCCGGGCAGGGCATGGACGCCCGCAGGGCATCGAAGTGCCGTGCGGCCTCGGGGTCACGATCGATCCCGATCATCTCACCGGTGGGGCCCAGGCGGGCGGCCAGCGCCGCCGCGTGCCCTCCCGCGCCGAACGTGCAGTCGACCACCACCTCGCCGGGCTCGGGTGCCGTGAGCGCCAGCACCTGCTCGAGGAGCACCGGCACGTGGGGGGCGCCGCCCGCGGCCGTGGGAACGGCCTCGATGCGCGACGCCGCGGCCGTCATCCCCGGCCCCCGTCCATCCGTTGCGCAAGGCGCGCGGCGCGCTGCGCCACGCCGTCCGTGCGCAGGCGGTCGAAGCGCTCCTGCAGCCGATCGGGGTTCCACAGCTCCAGGTAGGACCCGGCGCCCACCACCTTCACCTTGCCGTCCAGCGCGGCGTGCTCGCGCAGCTCGGCCGGCACCAGCAGGCGGCCCTGCTTGTCCAGGCCCTCCTGCTCGAAGGCGCCCGCCAGCAGGAAGCGGCTGATCTCGCGCTGGTCGTCGTCCAGCACGCTCATGCGCCCGAACGTCCCCTCGATGAAGCCCGGCCACTCGAAGCGCGGCACCACGACGAGGCAGTCATCCAGCCACCACGCGGTGACGGTGCCGTCTGCGAAGGGCTCGCGAAGGCGGGCCGGGATCGCCACCCGCGACCGGTCATCGAGGCTGCACTCATACGTGCCACTGAGCAGACGGGGTGCCACACGCGGCAACCTACCCCCGCTCTCCCCACAATGCAACCCAATTTCCCCAATCTGTTCTCACTTCACCCCACCGACCCACCCAGGCACGCCTCGCAACGGGTCGTTCACCCCCGGGCGGCACGCTGCAACGCAGAGTGCGGTGAGAACACATGTTCCGTCCGAGGGGGGTCGTACATTTGTTCGCATGAACACGCGAACCCATCTCACGCTCGTCCCCGCCATCGACGACGGGGCACCCGCCCGGGCCCGGCACGCCATGCCGCGCAGGGGCACCACCGCGCATCGCCCTCCGGGCGGCAGGGCCGCGAGCGCGGCTGCTCTCGCCGCCGGCCTCACCCTGGGGCTGGCGCTGGGCGCGGTGGCCACCCTCGTCACCCACCCGGGCACCTTCGGCACCCTGCTGCTGCCGGTGGCCGGCGCGGCCGGGCTCACGCTTGCCGCTGCGTTCCGCAGCC
>CALIKX010000055.1 GCA_938017905.1 uncultured Thermoleophilia bacterium
GAACACCTTCATGGACGACCCATCGCTGTTCTGGCGCTTCCACCGGCCGCGGATCGACATGCTCGGGTCAGTGGAGCCGAACGCCGCGCACAGGGCCGTGGCCGCGTTGCAGCAGCGGGGGATCGTCAAGGCCCTGATCACCCAGAACATCGACCGCCTGCACTCACGGGCGGGGTCGGACCCGGTGATCGAGGTCCACGGTTCACTCGACCGGGGGTACTGCCTGCGGTGCAGCACCGCCGTGAGCGTGGACGAGCTATGTGCGCGGGCTGACAGCGCCGAGGACGGCGTGCCCCGGTGCACGTGCGGCTTCCAGATGAAGAGTGGGGTGGTGCTGTTCGGCGAGCAGATGCCCGTGGAGGCCATCGAGGCCGCATACGACGCCGCCGAGCGCGCCGATGTGATGCTGGTGATCGGGTCGAGCCTGCAGGTCACGCCGGTGAGCCAACTGCCCGCGGTCGTGCTGTCGCGTGGTGGCCGCCTGGCCATCCTCACCGAGAGCGAGACCGACTACGACCACCGGTGCACGGTGCGCATCCACGAGAAGGCCGGGCCCACCATGCAATCGGTGCTGGACGCCCTTTCGTAGAGACCTCGCGCTAGGCGGCCCCGGCCAGCCCCGGTGCCGCGTCATCCATGGCCCGCACGCTCGGGGTGCCGAGCACCAGGGCCACGTTGGCAAGCACGGCCGCGGCCGCGAGCCACATCATTCCCCCCAGCCCGATTCCCGCGATGAGCCCACCAACCAGCGCATAGCCGATGGGCTGGCACACCTGGCTGCCCAGCGCGCGGAACGACCCCACCCGCGCCCGCAGCGCCGGCGCCACCTGCCGCGTGATGGTGGTCTCGAGCAGGCTGCCGGAGACGACGATGACGCTGCCGCCCACCCAGGCGGCCACGGCGATCACCGCGAGCGGCGCCGGGAAGGCCATCGCCACGAACACGCCGATGAACGGCACGGTGATGGCGTAGGCCAGCACCAGCGGATGCCGGGGCCGCAGGCGGGCCACGATCAGGCCACCGGTGACGAACCCCACCCCGAAGCACGACACCACCACGGCCCACGCCGATGCACCACCGAGGTACTGCTCGGCCACCAGCGGGCCCGCCACGAAGATGGCGGGCATCACAAGCAGGGCGTAGAACGACTCACCGATGACGGCCACCACCAGCCACGAGCGGCGCCGGAAGGCATCCCAGCCGTCACGCAGGTCACCCAGGAACGACCGGCCCGAAGCCGCAAGCGCCACCGGGCGGAATCGCGCCGCCGCCAGCAACGCAATGGCCACCAGGAAGGTGGCCGCGTCGATCGCGATCGCGCCGGCGGGCGAGATGAGCGCCACCGCGGTGCCGCCGAGCACGCCACCGAGCATCATCCCGACCGCCGGGGTCATCGCGATGAGCCCGTAGGCCTCCTGCAAGCGCTCCGCCGACACCGACTGCGGGATGGCCCCAGACAGCGCCGGGCGGAAGAACGCCTCGGCCGCCCCGTAGGCGAACATGATCCCGGCAATCACCGCCACGCCACCCACCCCGGCGATGAGGATGGCGGCGAACGCCGCCTGGCACGCCGCGCGCACCGCGTCGCTCGCGATCATCACGGTGCGACGGGATAGGCGGTCTGCCCACACGCCACCGACCAGCAGGAACAGCACCAACGGAAGTGCCCGCGCGCCCAGCACCAGGCCGATGTCGGCGGCGCCACCCCCGAGGGAGATGATGGCGAAGGGCACCGCGACGGCCGCGATGGTGTCGCCCACCGCGCTCAGCAGTTGCGACATGAAGAGCAGCCGGAACGACTGCTCGCGAAGGCACCCGGTGCCAGGCAGCGTGCGCCTGCTCACTCCCGAACCCTAGCCCGCCCGCTGCCAGGAGCAGCGGGCGGGCTGGATCGGACCGGACCTAGACGGCGCCCGGGCGTGCGGCCTCCAACACCTTCCGGTTCGAAAGGAGCAGGAACCCGAACCCGACCTTGGCAATCAGGTCGATGATGGCGAAGGTCGCGACCTCGCCGGTGATGCCGATGACGTTGAAGCCCTCGGTTCCAAGCAGCCAGAGGATCGGATAGACCGTCCATAGAACCGCAAGGAGCACCGCGAGTTGGTTGAACTTCGCCCGGACTTCGGGCGGACGCTGCCGCGCTGCGCCGAGGATCTCCGCGAGCAGCACCCACAGCAGCCAGATGAAGATGACGCTGCTGACGATGAACCAGACCCAGCGGATGTCGCTGGCCGTGACGCCGGCGAAGAAGCCGGTGGCGATCATCATCACGTCAAGGCCGAGCAGCCAGACGATGGCCTCCTTCGTCGCCCCGGCGAGCAGGGCGAGGTCGAGGAGGAGCAGCGGCGTCGTGAAGAACCAGTCCACATACCGGGCCCAGTAGAAGGGCTCGGCCATGTCCTGGCCCTCCCTGAGGATCGGGAACCAGCCCTGCTTGAGCGCCATCGCAAGGTATGCAACAGCAGCAATGCCAGCGACGAAAAAGGTGATGGTGTGGAACCAGCGGTTCCCCGGCTTTTCCCGGGCTGCCATGAACAGGAACGCAAGGGCGCCGAGCGCCATTCCGATCGTCCCTATCCACAGCCAGATCTGAACCGCGTCAGAAGGTTCAACCATGGTGGAACCTCATTTCAAGAAAGACGTCCCGAGATTATCTGCACTGGGACGAGGATTACGTTCAGCCTGTCAAGGTTGTGACCAGATTTATACACGTGCCGCCCGATCGATATTGCGGAACGGCACTCGGGAGGTGGACGGCTGTGGATAACCCGTGCCGGTCGGTCGCGCCGGGCAGCGACCCCTCCCGCTCAGGCCAGTTCAGCCAGCCAGCGCGCGGCCATGTCTGACACCACATTCACTAAGCCGGTGAACACATGATCGGCCTGGGGCACCATGTCGAGGAACACCTCATGGTTGCCGGCTGCGGCCGCGATGCGTGCGAGTTCATACCCCTCGCCCGCCTGGATCAGGTGGTCGTTTCCCGCCTGCAGGATGGCGATGGGCACATGCACGCGTCCGATCTGCTCACGGCTCTCGGCATGCGGCGACTCCGGGCCGCGCGACGACCACCACGTGGCATAGGTCCAGATCTCGCCGTTCTCGGGTGTCGGCAGCGGCCCGTTGGCACGCATGACGGTGAAGATGCGGTCGCCCGGCGGGTCGTCGGGATCCCCCGCCACGATCGGCCGGGCATACTCGGCCACCTCGTCATAGGTGGGCGTGGCCCCGTAGCGCTGCCAGCGCTCGCGCAGCGACTGCGGCAACGACATCGGGTGCGCGATGGTGCACAGCCCCACCACCTCGGGAGCATCGTGATTTGCGAGGAAGTTGGCGCACACCGTGCACCCCATGCTGTAGCCCAGCAGCACCACGCGATCGAACCCGTTCACCCGGGCCACCTGCATGGCTGCCTCCAGGTCCAGCGGCGTGCGATGGAACAACCCGCCGCCGAAGAACGGTCCGTAGTTGGCCAGGCGCGTGTTGATGGGCATCACGGAGAACCCGTGGCCCGCGAGTTCGAACGCCACGCGGCGCGGCACCCCGGTGAGGTAGTTGCCCACCGAGCCGTGCACCACGATCACCAGCATCTTCCGGAACGCGGGGTCACCGAAGCGCGGCCGGAGCAGCATGCCGTCCCACTCGTGGCCATCCGCGGGCTTCAGGGTGACGAGGCGCGTGGTGATCTCGCGGTCGTCCCTGCCGAAGGCCGGTCGCCGGTACACGCGATAGGCCTGCTTGGCCAGGCGTGGCACCTCGCGACGCGGCGGGCTCACGTGATCTCCCGCAGGAACGCCGTGATGGCGTCCACGAGCAGGATCTCCTGCCCCTTGTAGAAGTGGGTGGCCCCGGGAATGCGCGCCACGTGCACGCGGTCATTCCCGGCCTCGCGCATCAGCGCGGCCTGGCGCACGGCCTCCTCCGGGAACACCACGTCGTCGGCGTCGCCCTGCGTGAACAGCGTGGGCACGGTCACGTGGGGCAGTTGCCGGTAGGCCTGCGCGGCGTGGGCCTCGGGCCCCCGCGAGTGCCACCAGGTGCGGTAGGTGTACACCTCGCTGTCCCGCGGGCGGCGGGTGGGGCCACGGCTCTGCTCGATCACGAACAGCCGGTCGTCGGCGGGGCTGTCGGGCGTGCCCTCCCCCACCACCTCGCCCAGCCGCGCGACGATCTCCTCGTATGACGGCTCGGCATCCCACTTCCGGCTGCGTTCCTCCAGCGACTCCGGAAGGCCCCACGGGCCCGAGATCGACACCAGCCCGCGGATGGCGTGCAGCGGGTGGGTGGCCACGTACCGGGCGGCCAGGGTGGCACCGCTGGAGTACCCGCACACCACCACGCTGTCGTAGCCCTCGGCCTGCAGCCATCCCCATGCGGCGGCGATGTCCTTCACGGCATCTTCGAAGATCGCCGTGCCGAACAGCTGGCCCACGTTGCCCATGCGGGTCTCCACCACCAGCGTGGGGAACCCTGCGCGGGCGAGGCGTGCGGGCAGGAACCGGAGCGTGCCCACCAGGAAGTTCCCCATGATCCCGTGCACGTGGATCAGCGCGGTGCGCCGCCCGGTGGCCCGCTCGCGCACCCGTGTGGGGCGCTCGTCAATGTGCATCAGGGCGTCGTGCACCTCGCCGTCCACGGCCGGAATGGTGGCGAGGACGCGCTCGACTCCCATCCCTAGCCCTCCGGCGCCACGCCCGGGTCCACCTGCTCGACGTCCCCGAAGGGCATCTGCAGGAACCTCGAGCCAACCGTGCGGAACGCCGCGGGGTCACCGGAGCACGCGAAGCGGTACAGGCCCTCGCCCCCGGCGCGCAGCATGTCCTGGCGCTCGAGGGTGCCCGCGATCTCGCGTGCGATCTCCTCGCCGCTTGAGATGAGCACCGCATCCGGCGGCACATGGCGGCGGATCAGCCGCTCCACCATGGGGTAGTGGGTGCAGCCCAGGATCACGGTATCCACGCGGGCGTCGCGCAGCGGTGCGGTGTACGCGCGCACCATCTCCACCAGTTCCTCGTCATACGGGCTGTCCCGCTGGATCGCGGGCGCAAGGCGCGGGCACGCAACGGCCGTCACGTCGGCGCCGGCGTCGTGCGCGGCGATCATCCGCTGGTAGCTGCCGGATGACACGGTGGCCTCGGTGGCCAGCAGCCCGATGCGCCGCGACCGGCTGCTCTGCACCGCGGCGTGGCTCTCAGCCGTCATCACGCCGATCACCGGCACGTCGAGGCGGGTCTGCAGATGGGCCAGGGCCGCGGCCGTCGCCGTGTTGCAGGCCACCACCACCATCTTCGCGCCCTGGTCCAGCAGCCATCGCGCAATGGCCTCCGCCCGCCCGCGCAGCTCATCCGCCGTCCTGTCCCCGTACGGAAACCACGCGGTGTCACCGAAGTAGATGAAGTGCTCCGACGGCAGGCGGGCCAGGCACTCATCCAGCACCGTCAGCCCGCCGACGCCGGAGTCGAAGATGCCGATAGGACTGTCGACGCGCGGATCCATGCCTCTGAACCCTACGGGCACCCCCGGTGTCAGCCCCCGGCGCGCACCACCGCCTGGGCGAGGCGGGTGGCGTTCACCGTGCCCAGGCCGGTGGCCTGGTCGTATCCCGGGCCGGCGAAGCAGCAGCGGCCCGTGCCGAATACGT
>CALIKX010000056.1 GCA_938017905.1 uncultured Thermoleophilia bacterium
GCCACGTCCGGCGCCACCGCGCCCATGTGGCACAGATGCGTCGAGGTGAGCTCCGCGATGGTCATGTCGGCATCCGTGGGCGGGTGCCGCAGGGAGTGATCCGGCCATGCGTTCCCGGAGCGCGCGGTGCCCGAGATCGCAGGGGTTCGGGCTGCAGCCTGGGCCAGATGAGCCAGCGCCCGGCAGGTCGAGGTCTTGCCGGCAGTTCCGGTCACGGCCACGAGCGGGCGTGGCAGCGCCTGCAGGACGAGCTCGGCCAGGACCGTGACCGGAACGCCCAGCGCGCGTGCGCGCTCGACGTGCGAGGCGTGCTCGGGCGTCCACTCATCCACGACCAGCAGCGCGTCCCCGGACAGCGGTTCGCCTCGGTGCACGGTGTGCCCCCGGTCCACGAGAATGCCTTCCGCCGCAAGGGCGTCTTGCGGGTCGCCGACACGCACGCCCGAACGAGCCATGCGACCTCTAGGCGTCGGGGGGGAGCGGGCGTGCCGCCATGGCGGCAATCACGTCTGAGTCATCCGGCGTGGGCAGGTAGCGCGCAACCGGTGACTGCGGGCGCACCCCCAGCTGCGCCTCGATGATCTCGGTGGGCACTCCCTCGCGCGCGATCTCCGCCGCGCAGGCGTACCGCAGGCCCATTGCGTGGACCCGGTGCTCCAGCCCCGCCCGCTCCGCCAGGCGCGGAAGCAGTTCGCGCACGTAGGCCTGGCTCAGGGGCTTGCCCCGTAGGGTCGAGATGAAGGGGCCGCCGTTGGGCAGGCCCAGTTCCACCCGGCGCTCCTGCCATGCGGCGGCCTCGCGCGCGGCCATGTCGTCCAGGCCCACCGTGCGATCCGCCACCGTGGCTCCGCGCCCATCCACGCTGATGTCGCTGGCGGTCAGCGACAGCGCCTCACCAGGTCGCAGCCCTGCACGCCAGAGGAGGGCGATCAGAGCCCGGTTGCGGCGACCCGTGCTCGTGCGATCGGAGGAGGTCTCAAGCAGGGACAGTGCTTCGGATGCCGCGATGGGGGGGCTTTGGATGGTGATTGCCATGAAGCTCCTACTTCTCCGGGATGGTGACGCCAAGAGGGACCCGGGCATGCAAGCACGCTGGAGGACCGATCGCAGGAAACCGGCCCGCGCGCAGCCCTACCCGTGCCCCCGGCGTCGCACGCGGGGGGCACGGGTAGGGCTGCGCCGGCTAGTTGCGGAGCGCGCCCTTCATGGCAGAGGACATGAGGATCAAGCCGATCCCATCAAAAATGAACTGGATACCGACCAGGAGGCCGATGGCCCACGCAGCCGACGACGGCCAGTCGGCGGCGATCAGGATGCCCAGGATGATGGCCAGGACGCCGCCGAGCGCGAGAAGCCACCGGCTTCCCTCGCCGCCGGTGTCCCCGATGGCGGCGACCACGCGCACAACGCCCATCACGATGAAGACGATGGCGATCACTGCGGTGAGGCCGATGGTGGACTCCACCGGGTTGAAGAGGATCCACAGGCCGCCGATGAGGAGCAGCACCGAGAGAATGACCCCGGTGATCTTCCAGCCAGTGGACGTTTCGCTGCCGATTGCCGCGAAGAGCCAGGTGACGGCCAGCACGATCACCAGGATGCCGATGAGGATGGCGATGCTGACCGACGCCACGGCCGGCACGGCGATCGCGATGATGCCGATGATGAGGGCGAGGATGCCGGCCCACATCAAGCTGTTGCTCGACTGCCGGAGTGCCTGCGCGGAGTCCGTACCCATGGACCGGGTTCCTTCCTTCGGGGATGCGTCAACGGCATCTTCGCAGCGGCGAAGGGGGAATCCTTCTCACGACTGGCAGGTGGGGCAGGCCCAAGCTCGGCGGGCGGCCATCTGCCAGTCCCGCACGGGGCCACCGCAGCGACGGCACGCCGTCTGGTGGTACACGTAGGTGCGCTGCCCGCGGGGGATGCGGGAGCGCGGCATGCCGGCATCCTCCGCGCTCACCGTGATGATGCGGCCGGACCGCACCCCGTCATTCAGCATGCGCGCGAGCGTGTCCCACAGGGCGTCGAACTCGGCCCGTGTCACCTCCCGGCCCGGCCGTTCCGGGTGGATGCCCTCCACCAGCAGGGACTCCGCCCGGTAGACGTTCCCCACGCCGGCGAGCACGGATTGGTCCATCAGCAGGGCGCCGATGGGCCGCGTGCTGCGGCTGATGCGGTGCCAGGCGCGCTCGGGATCGGCATCGGCGCGCAGGGGATCGGGCCCGAGCCGTGCGAGAAGCGCCTCCACCTCCGGTGGCTCCATCAGTTCGCAGGCCGTCGGCCCGCGCAGGTCAATGGCTCCGTCCTGGCCGCTGAGGCGCAGGCGGATGGCGCCCCGTGGCTCCGGTGGGGCGCCGCGGTGGGTGAAGAACCGCCCGAACAGCCCCAGGTGAACGTGCAGCGTCAGGTCGTCGGGGAACCGGTAGAGCAGGTGCTTCCCGTGTGCGTCCACGCCCTCCAGCACGCAGCCGTCTATCGCCCGGGCCCCCTCCATGAACCGGCCCTGCGGGGATTCGGCGCCGACCGCAGCGCCGGCCAGGAGGTCGGCGTGCTTCCGCGCGGCGCGGTGGATGGTGTGGCCCTCGGGCATGGATCAGCCCCGCACGGCAGCCCGGGCTACCTCGGCGCCCATCGCGCGGGCATCCGACAGGCTGGCCCGGCCCTCCCGCTGCGTCAGGACCACCATGATTACTGGCCCCGACCGCGTGTAGGCGATTCCCGATCCGTGCTGCTCGCCCTCCCGCCAGCCGTTCTTGCCCGCGATGGGAGTGCCCCGGGGCAGGCCCGCCGAGAACAGGCTGGCATTCGCGCCGACCTGCTCCGACGTGAGCATGAGGCCGAGCAGCATCCGCGCACGCAGGGGCGCGATGCCGGTCTGGCGGGTGCCGGCCCGCGTGGGCACGGCCGCGGCGTGCAGCGCGAACAGCATCCGGCCCATGTCGCGGGCAGTGGTATGCCGGGTGGACCACACGGGCGTTGCCGAGGAGCCCCCGGAGGGCAGGCGGGGCTGCAATTCGCCCTCCGTCAGGTAGCAGCCCGGATAGGTGCTCTGATGCGCACCCAGCCGCCGGAGACCCTCGGCCGCCGCGGCGTCAGGACTGCTTCCGCAGCCGGAGCCGACGGCATCGACCAGGCGATTGGCGGCGTGGTCGTCGCTGCGGCGCAGTACCGCCACCAGGTCCGGCCATGAGGCGTGCAGCCATGGCCGCGACCCCATCCGCATGACCGCTCCGGCCGCAAGCGGGAGCTTGACCAGACTTGCGGCGGGGAACTCCGCGTCCGCGTTCCAGGATGCCACGCGTCCCGTACGCACGTACTGCACCCAGATCGCGGTGGTGCCTTCGTGGCGCGCCGCAATGCGCGCCAGCTGGCGGTCAAGCGACGGGAGCCGATGCCGTCCGGGCACCGCGACCGCGGCCGATGCGGGTAGCAGGAACGCGCCGGTGGACCGCCGCACGGCCGCCGTGCTGCCGTCGGCGCGCCGCATCACCACCGACACGCCACGCAGGCCGACGGGCCCCGACACCCGCGCGCGCGCGACGCCCCGGCGGGCGTCCACGCGCCGGGTCACCCCGCGGCTGGAAACGGTGGCGGTGCGCGCCGCCACCGGGCCTCGGGCGACGACCTCGCCGAAGAATGCCTCCCCGGGAGCGGGCCGCAGTGGCAGGGCACCCGCGTGCGCCGTGCCCGCGGTTACCGCCAGGAGCCCCACGGCGACGATGGCGCGCACTAGTCCAGACCGGTCCGGGTGCGCAGCGGAACGCCCGCTTGCGCAGCCAACTCGGGCAGGACTCCATCGAAGGTGGCCCGGTGGACCTCGTCCTCCGGGATACCGGCCTCGATCAGCCGCTGCTCCAGGCCGCGCTCGGATGCGTGGCGGAAGAACAGGATGGCGATGGCCCCGAACGTGATGGCGCAGTGGGCGAGGATCATCACCGTCCCGGCGTTGGCCTGGTCCTGGAGTGCCGAGAATCCGAATGCGGCCGCTCCCGCCTCGTGCGACTCGTAGAACGGCGTGCCCGAGAACCAGTAGACGTTGGCGATCGCGACGCCCGCGAACCACACGCCAATCATGTAGGCGCACTTTGCACCGGTGCGGAACCACGCGGGTGGATCGACGATCCGGTCGGTGACGGGCGCGAGCAGGATTATGCCTCCCACGAACACGGCCGCCTGCTGCAGCACCCACACCCACGGGCGGTACAGCACCTCGTGATGCAGGTCGGGGATGAGCCACGCGATGGTCGATCCCAACCACAGGAGGAACGCGACCGCGGGGTGCAGGATGACCGCCAACACCGGGCGGCGGCGGCGCGTTCCCCGTGCAGCCCGTGGCACGGCCAGGAGCACAAGCAGCGCGGCGAGCGCACCGATGAGGACGTGCTGCACCATGTGGGCGGACAGCAGGCCGCCCTGGGCGATCACCGCGAGTGGCGAGCACAGGGACACCGCGAGCACGAGCAGCCCGGCCCACAGGTACATGCTGCGCTGCGCGCTGTCGCCGGGCGAGCGCTGCCAGGCGGGCGACAGGCGGATGGCGATGCCGAGCCCCGCCACGAGTGCCAGCAGCAGGCCCGGCAGCACCCACAGGCTCCACCAGTCCTCAGCCTGCACCCGCGCGAGGGCGCCCTCGTACCCGCCCCAGAACTCCGAGGCGCCTTCGCTCATGCCGGCGACGACAACGGAGAGGGCCATGATTGCGCCGCCCGCAAGGGCGATGAGGATCCAGCGCGTTCGGCTCACCGCCAGGGACGGTATCGCGCCGGGGGCGTATGGTCCGGTCCATGCGTGACATCGCGATCCGCGGCGACATGATCCGCCTGGGGCAACTGCTGAAGTTCGCCGGGCTCGCCGGGGGCGGCGGTGACGTGAAGGCGCTCCTCGCGGAGGGCGTGACGGTGAACGGCGAGGCCGAGGACCGCCGCGGGCGCCAGTTGCGGCAGGGCGACGTGATCGTTGCAGCGGGTGAGCAGATCCGCGTCCACACAGGCAGCGGGGCCTAACCGGGTCGTCACGCACCCGCTGGTGGGACGATCGACCCGACCAACCCGAACGGTCGGTGCCACAATCGGGGCATGGCTGAGATCGGACACACGGCGATCGGCGCGTGGAGCGGCGGTCGCGTCATGCACTTCGGCGAGCCGCTCGACGACGCGCGCCTGGAGGCCCTCATCCGCCCGGGCGCGGACATCCGGACCGTCGTGACGGCGGATGTGTACGCGGAAGGGGAGGCCGACCGCATTGTGGGGCGCGCCATTCGTGGCCTGCCGCGCGATCAGTTCTGCATCGCCAGCGCCATCGGCCACGACTTCGTGGACGGCGTGCGCCGGGGGTCGAGCGGATACCCGCGCTTCACCGACCCCGGCCTGCGCGGGGAGGACGATTACCGCGCCTACCTGCGCCGTGCAATGGAGGCCAGCCTGGAGAGGCTGGGCACCGATCATGTGGATCTGGTGATGCTCCACAACCCGGATCGCATCGGGTACACGAACGAGACCGTCTGGCGCGCGATGTGCGATCTCCGTGCCGAGGGGCTTGCCCGGATGATCGGAGTTGCCCCCGGACCGGCCAACGGCTTCACGCTCGACCTCATCGGGTGCGTCGAGATGTACGGCGACGAGATGGACTGGGCCATGATCATCCTCAACCCGTTCGAGCCGTGGCCGGGGAAGATGGCGCTCCCGGCTCTGGACGCGAAGGGGGTGAAGGCGCTGGCGCGCGTGGTGGACTACGGCGGCATCTTCCATGGCGACCTGCCCGATGAGGACGCCCTCATGCCGGGCGACCATCGCGCCTACCGGCCCGCGGGGTGGGTGGCCGAGGGCCGCCGCCGCCTCGCCCAGATCGCGCCCATCGCCGAGCGCCATGGGCTCACGCCGCTGCAGTTGGCAGCCCAGTGGACACTCGCCCAGCAGGGCGTGCACTCGGTGGTCCCCACCTTCATCCAAGAGGCGGGGGAGAACCACAAGACGGTGGAGGACCAGCGCCGCGAGCTCGCCACCACTCCGGTGGAGATCGTCCTGACTCCAGACGACCTGGCCGAGATCGACCGCCTGGGCGACAACCATGGATGCATGGCCTTGAAGGGCGGCACGCCGGGGCACTCCGGCGACCCGATGCCCGACTCCTGGCCCATGGAGGACGACCTCGTCGAGGTTGCCGGCCGGTGGGGGATCGACCCCGCACGCGACCTGGTGCACCTCACGTGAGCACGCCGCTCTCCGCGGAGCCGGACGACGGGCTCACGCCTGGCCGTGCGCTGCTCGGATGGGCGCTCGCGGCTGCCATCGTGCTGGTCTCGGTTGCCGGGTCCATCGCGGCGGGGATCCTGCTGGTCTTCTTCCGGTAGGGCGGCGCCCCCGGCCTACCTGCCGGCACCGTGGAGGTAGGTGATGTCGCGGTCGGGCGGGTTGACCTCCGCCTGGCGCCGATCCTCCACGCGCCGCGCCCATGGCTCGGCGATCACGGGCCAGCGCTCCAGCACGTCCTCGTTGCGCATGAACCACAGGAGCTCCGGGCGGGCCCGGTCGCGCGCGGTGTGGAAGCCGTCCTCGCCTGCCATTACAGAAGCCTGCACGGAATCCCCGGCCCATCCAAGCGGGTTCGGTCGTGCGCGGGGCCGTTGTCAGGCCGGCCGGCAGCCGGACGGCGGGTGCCGTAGCGTCGCCGCATGAGTTGGCTGCAGTCCTTCATCGTGGCAATCCTGGTGGTGCTCTGCGCGGGCTACGCGATCCGTGCCGAGGTCATCCGAAGGGCCGGGAACCCCGCGTGGCGCCGATAGGCCCTCATCGCGAGGCTCTTCGGCATCGCCCTTGTCATCAACGTCATCGTGCTCGCGGGCAGCGGCTAGTCGGATCAGGTCTCGGAGGAGCGGCTACGACGCATCGGCCAGGACCTTCCGCTGGCTGGGCGCGATGTCACCGACGGGGTTGAAGGTGCCCTCGGGGCCCTCGACCGTGACCTCCGCTCCCACCGGCACGGGCCGGTTGAGCGTGTCCTCGTTCATCGGCCCGGCGCACTCGGCGAAGGGCCAGCTCTCCCCGTCGACCATGATCGGCTCCGCGATGGTGCACGGGTAGCCGAAGAAGTTCGACATCCCGCCGCCGTGCTCCGCGGTGGAGGTGAAGGTGCGGCGCTCGCTCGGCGCCATGGTCCACACGCCATCGACGTACTGCGGGAAGGCCTCCGGCGTGCCGAAGCTCGACCAGATGGTGTCCTCGCCCGCCGGCCGCACCCCGGTCCCCTGCAGGATCGCGTGATACAGGGTGCGCCCCGTCATGATGGGGCACAGCGCCGTGGCGATCTGGTACCGGTTGCCGTTGATCGTCGTGTACGACGTGGTCGGGGTCGTGGAGCGCCCCGCGCAGAGCCCAAGTCCTGTCGGCCACCTTGAGGTCGATTCCCGCGTCATAGGACGGCTTCATCAGTTGGCATGCGCCTGGGCTAAGAAAGCCCGCCCCCGTCAGGTGTGTATGCCCCCCCAGTCGATCGCCACGCACTCTTCCTCACCTACGACCCAGGCGTCGTGTCCAGGCGGAACCAAACCCACGTCCCCGGGCCCAAATTCGACCTGCGCCCCGTCGTCCATCTCCACGACCACCCGTCCTGAGACGATGTACTGGAAGTGCGCCACCTGGCATGAGTCGGTTTCAGCCATCGGCTTCACGTGCTCCGACCACTTCCAGCCCGGGGCCAGGGTTAGCCGTGCAATCTCTCCTCCACCGAGTTCGACGATTTCTGCACGGCCGTGAGGAAACTCTCGGATATCTGTTGCGTCCGCAAAGTTGGTCGCTTCGGGCGCTGCCATGATCCCCTCCTGTCTCGAGTGTTCGATGATGCTACCGCCGCCCTCTTGAGGGCGACGTGCTCACACTGAGCCACGTGCCTGTCGCCGGATCCCACTTCTCGACGACCGCTTGACTGCTCGCGCTCCCCGCCACCCCGAGAGCGACGGTTGCGGTGGTGGTCAGAGCGAGAAGGCGGGAGATCATGGAATGAGCGTAGCCCGGGGGCCGGGCGGGCCGAACGCGCGGGGCACACCTCCGCGTCGTTTACCCGCGACCGCTACATCAAGCCCATCGAGGAGGAACGCGCGCGACTGGCCGGGATGGTGTCAGCCACCAGATAGGCCGTGGGCGGCTCCTGAACGGCAAGTCGCGGGCCACAGCAACCCTGAATGCACGTCAAGCCGGCACGTCAACTACTCAGGAGGCGGAATCGGCCTCACGGACCTTGTCGAGCACAAGCGTTCCAGGCGCTGGTGGGGACCTGATTCCGGATAGTCCTCAGTCTGCGAGGAAAGTGAGGACCGAGGTCTCAACCTTCACGCCCGCGTTTTGACGGGCGGCGGTGAAAGCGGGGCTACCCAGGAAGCCCTCGAGCGTCGCTTGGTCGGGAAGCTGCATAACAAGGCGCAGGTGCCGCGGGTTGTCCCGCTCCACGCCCTGCACAAGTACCGAGCCTCCGGCTGCTTCGATCTGCGGGACTGCCTCAGAGTTGAACCAGGCGCAAAAACGCTCGTAGTTCTCAATTTCCTCCTCGACAAAAAAGATCATTTGAAAATAGCTCCCGTGGTGAGATTGCATGATTGACGCACCATACTGGCATCGAGTCTGGATCGGCACGTTCGGTTCCCTCCTGGGGGCCCGCCCGGCCCAATCCCCCCGAACCCCGTCCCGCAGGTCCGCTAGGTCAGCAGCCGGTGTTGGTCACGGTGCCGTTGGGGCAGACGGTGTAGTACCAAGTGACGCCGTTCAGGTTCGCGCCGGTCAGGTTCGCCCCGCTCAGGTTCGCGTCGGTCAGGTTGGCGTAGGTCAGGTTCGCGTAAAACAGGGTCGCGT
>CALIKX010000057.1 GCA_938017905.1 uncultured Thermoleophilia bacterium
TTCCCGGCCGGCGGGGGCTGCGGGATGGTGACGGTGACCGGTGCGCCGATCATCTCGCGCACACCCGGATTGTTCGTGAGGAACTCCTCGGCCACCGGCCCGGGGCGCGTGCGCCGACGGCGCTCGGCCAGCCACAGCAGCAGCACCACCATGATGAAGAGGTAGGCCATGATGCCCGCGGCCACGCCCTCGGCGTTGGCAAGCCCGGTGCGCGCCAGGATGAGCGCCACGATGGCGTACACCGCGAAGAAGGCCACGCCCAGGATGACGATGGCGCGGGTGAGGCCCCCGGCCAGCAGGCGGCGCACCATCAGTCGCCGCCCTGCCACGACTCGGCCAGCAGCGCCAGCGCGGCGCGGTAGCGCGCCACCGATTCCTCGCGGCCCAGCAGCGCCAGGCTCTCATAGATGCCGGTGGAGATCGACTGCCCGGTGACGGCGATGCGCTGGGGCTCCAGGAACTCCCGTGCCGTCAGGCCCTGGATGTGCAGCTGATCCGACAGGGCGTCCTTGATGTTGTCCACCGTGAAGTCGTCCAGCACCTCGATGCGGCCGAGGCCGCCGCCGATGCACTGGATGCTGGTCTTCACGTCCTCCTGCAGCGCGGCGAGCGCCTCCGGCTCGAACTCCACCGGGCGGTACAGCCATCCGGCAAGGCGGTCGTATTCCGACAGGCGGCTCATCTTGCGCTGCACCAGGGGCGCCGTGCGGCGGGCCAGGTCGGGCGCATCGGCAGCCTTGCTGTCGAAGTACCCGGTGCCCTCCAGGTAGCCCACGAGAACGTCGGCGAACTCGCCCGGGTCCATGGCCCGCAGGTAGCGGCCGCTCATGACCTCGAGCTTCTTCAGGTCGAACACCGCGGGGCTCTTGCTGACGCGCGAGGTGTCGAACTTCTCCACCAGCTCATCCAGCGTGAAGGTGGTGGTCTTGTCGTCGTAGCTCCAGCCCAGCAGCACCAGGGCGTTCCGCACCGGCTGCGGCAGGAAGCCGTCGGCCTCCAGTTCCTCCACCGACGCCGCCCCGTGGCGCTTGCTCAGGCGCTTGCGGTCGGTGCCCAGAATGAGCGGCACATGCGCGTACTGCGGCGGCTCCCCACCGAGTGCCCGGATCACCAGCATCTGCTTGGGCGTGTTGCTGATGTGGTCCTCTCCGCGGATCACGCGGGTGACGCCCATGACCATGTCGTCCACGGCGGCGGCCAGGTTGTACGTGGGCGACCCGTCGCTGCGCGCCACCACGAAGTCCTCGATCTGCGCGTGGTCGAAGGTGACCTCACCACGGATCATGTCGTCGATGACGGTCGCGCCCGGCAGCGGCACGGCGAAGCGCCACACCGGCGCGCGCCCCTCGGCCTCGAACGCGGCGATCTCCTCCGGGGTGTGGTCGCGCCGGCCGCGCACCACCGGCGCCCGCTTGTTGGCGCGGGCCTCGGCGCGCATGGCATCGAGCTCTTCGGCGGTCTCCCACGCCGCGTACACGGCGCCCGCTTCCTTCAGCCGGTCGATGCACTCGCGGTAGATATCATCCCGCTCGCTCTGGCGGAACGGGCCCTCGTCCCAGTCGAGGCCCATCCACGTGAGCACGCGCAGGATCTCGGCCTCGCTCTCGGCCGTGGAGCGCTCGCGGTCGGTGTCCTCCAGCCGCAGGATGAACGCACCCCCGGCGTGGCGGGCCTCGAGCCAGTTGAAGAGCGCGGTGCGCGCGCCCCCCACGTGGAGCGATCCGGTCGGGCTGGGCGCAAATCGCACGCGCAGCGGGCGGTCATCGGCGGTATCCATGTGATGCACGGGCGGCAGGATAGCCGCAGCCGCCGGCCTCCCCGGTGCGTGCGCATAGGATGGTCGTCATGAGATTCGGAGCGCATGTATCCAGCAGCGGCGGCATCAGCAACGCCATCGACCGGGGCCAGGCCATCGGCTGCGAGAGCCTGCAGGTGTTCACGCACAACCCGCGCACCTGGAAGCCCATCAACCACAAGCCGGAGGAGATCGCGGCGTTCCGCGAGAAGGCCGCCGATGCCGGCATGGGCCCGCTGGTGAGCCACGGCCTCTACCTGATGAACCTGGGGGCACCCGACCGCGAGGTGCCCACCGGGCCGCCGGCCAAGGGCAAGACGCGGAACATCTACCGGTCGTCCATCGAGAGCCTCACGCAGCACCTGGAGATCGGTGAGGCGCTCGGCCTCGAGGGGATCGTGCTGCACGTGGGATCGAGCAAGGGCAGCACCACCGACGAGGCCATCACGCGCATCGGCGCCGGCATCGCCGAGGCCCTGGATGCCGTGCCCGGCACCTGCGGCATCTACCTGGAGAACACCGCGGGGGCCGGCGACACCATCGGGCGCACCTTCGAGCAACTGCGCGCGGTGGCCGACGCCGCCGGGCACCCGGACCGCGTGGGCTTCTGCCTGGACACCCAGCACATGTTCGCCTCGGGCTTCCCCATCCACGAGGACGGCGGCATCGACCGGGTGCTGGCGGACTTTGACGACGTGGTGGGGCTCGACCGGCTCAAGTGCCTGCACCTGAACGACAGCAAGACCGAGTTCGGCAGCAACCGCGACCGCCACGAGAACCTGGGCGACGGGCTGATCGGCGAGGACGGGTTCCGGCGCATCCTGGGGCACCCCGCCCTGCAGGGACTGCCGGTGATCCTCGAGGTGCCCGGCTCGGGTGAGGGCCCCGATTCGGACAACATGCAGCGCGCCCGGCGCCTGCACGAGGAGGGCCTAGCGCTTCGCTCCTAGCCGTTGTCCAGTTGCAGGAGCAAGGTAAGCGTGCCCTGCCAGCCCTGCTCTCCGGGGAAGGCCGGAGTGCTCTCGTGGGGCGACCCTCTGGGCCGGGCCTTCTTGAGGACCGTCGAGCCGAGGGCGCCTGCCAAGATTATGGCGAAGCCCTCGATGGGGGTGGAGCCCGGCGGCGGGGTGACGGGGACGGTCTGCGTGCAGTCGAGGCCCATGGTCACGAGCACCGAAATGGATGCCTTCCCCGCGATCTTCTCGGGGGGTACCCCTGCTAACCTCCAAATCATCTTCGATTGAGAGGCCTTCGCATCGTCGCTCAGGGGTGGTCGCATGCAGATGTCGGTCGGTATTGACGTCCGTCCTCGTCGTTGAAGATGACAGCGTCTTTAGAGGGCTGCTGACCAGCGTGCTCACGAACGCCGGGTACGACGTCTCGAGTGCGGCCGGCGGAAGCGACGGCCTCGTGGTGGCCCGGGCGGCAGATCCCGACGTGATCCTGCTCGACCTTTCAATGCCCGACCTCGACGGCTGGCAGGTGCTCGACGCGCTACGCCGGGATGGCCCTCTCCCAGCGATTATCGTGGTCAGCGCGCACCACGGGGAATCCGACATCGTGCGGGCTCTCGAGCACGGGGCGGACGACTACATCACCAAGCCGTTCGGCGCAAGCACCCTGCTCGCACGGGTCGGCGTGGCTGCGCGCCGGGCCGGGGCCCTCATCGCCCGCCCGGAGTCGCCCACCGTCCTCGAGTGGGGGCCACTCGAAGTGAACCTCACGCGCCGCCAGGTGACGCGCTACGGAGCGGAAGTCGACCTCACGAAGGCGGAGTTCGAGCTGCTGGCCGCGCTGCTCGAGAGGCCGACGCATGTGGTGACGCGGCGCCAGCTGCTCGACGAGTCCCATGGCCCGGATTGGGAAGGAGGCGAGCATTCCGTGGACGTCCACATGTCGCGCCTTCGCCGCAAGCTCGCGGGCGACAGCGAACAGCCGAGCGTCATCGAGACCGTGCGCGGCGTTGGGTTCCGCCTAGTGCCGCAACGCGATGGCCCCTCCGTAGCCCGCCCGAATGACTAGGTCCTTGTAAGAAGTCGGAGAACTCTCGCGCGCCGAGACAGTCGCGAAACATGGACGTTACGGACCGGAGATCCACAGGCTCTACAAAACCTCCCAAGCCGGCGACAGCGGGCCATCACGGCGGCGAGGAAACGCCGCCCCGGATTGGGGGAGATCATGGCGACAATGATCGTGAGGGGCCAGGACAAGCAGCAGGCGCGACCTATGCAGGATGGGGAGGGCAGCGCCGGCCACGCGCGGCTGCGCGCGGCGATCTGCGATTACCACCAGTTGTGCGTAGACGGCGTGTCGAACTCACTGAACACGTCCGCCGACTTCGAAGTGGTCGTGCGTGCCACCACCGCCGAGCAGCTCGTGCACGCGATCAACAAGATTCCCGCCGATGTGCTGCTCATCGATCCCTGGGGTCCGACGGGCGATGGGCTCGACACCATCAGCCGCATCAGCAAAAGTCACCCCGCGATTGTCATCATCGCTCTCTCCGGCGCCTCTGACGCCGGCCACGTGAAGCGGGCGATCGCCAGCGGCGCGGACGGCTACGTGGGCAAGGACACCAGCGCAGCCGACCTGCCCACACTCCTCCGCCTCGTGATGACCGGATCGATGGTGCAGCCCTCGGGCAAGAACCGATCCGCGGATCCCTGCCTCACCGAGCGTGAGGCAGCAGTGCTGACGCAGGCCGCCTGCGGGAAGTCGAACGCCGAGATCGGCCAAGCGCTGTTCATCACTGAGCAGACGGTGAAGTTCCACCTGAGCAACATCTACCGCAAGATGGGCGTGTGCAACCGCACCGAGGCGGCCCACCACGCGATACGCGACGGGCTGATCAGCTAGGACGCGTCCGCGGGAATACCGAGAACGTCGCGAATCACCTGCAGCAGATCGCTGTTCAGGAAGGGCTTACTCAGGAACGCATTCGCACCGCGCTCGACGCTGCGCGCACGGTGTTCATCGCCCGAGAGCGCGGTGAGCAGCACCACCGGCACCGTGCTCGTCGCGCGGATGGCACTGAGGGTGTCCCAGCCATCGAGTTGGGGCATCTCGACATCGAGCACCACAAGGTCCGCCGCCGCGGCGGTCAGGACCTCGAGGCACTCGAGCCCGCTGCCCACGCCCTCCACGGCATAGCCGGCGCGCACCAGCACGGCCTGAAGCATGGAGCGAACCGCTGCGTCGTCTTCCGCGACGAGGATGGAGGTCAAAAGAGGTCGCCGACCGCGCCAACCAGGGGAATCGCCACCTCCACGGTGGTGCCATTCCCGGGGCTCCCCGTCACCCGCATCTCGCCGTTGAGCGCACGTGCGCGCTCCGACATGCCGAGGAGCCCGTAGGAGCCCTCCCGTAAGCGGGCGGTGGGCACGTCGAGGCCATTGCCGTTGTCGACCACCGTGAGCTGGATCGCACCTGTGGCGCTGCGCTCGAGTCGCATGTGGACCAAGGTCGCCTCCGCGTGCTTCGCGACATTCGTGAGCGACTCCTGAGCGATGCGGTAGATGCAGTCGGCCACCTCTTCTGGCGGCTCAAGCATGACATCGGGGGCTGCAAAGAACTCGCAGTCCACCCCCGTCCGGGCGATGAAGGCATCGACCAGATCACGCAGCGCGCCGACCAGGGGACGGTGATAGAGCCCCTGCGGCCGAAGGTCCTCGATGATTCGGCGCGTGGCGGCGGCGGCCTCGATCACGTTGCGCTGCGACTCCGCGAGCCACCGGCGGGCCTCGTCGGGGTCGTGCGCGAGGGCATCCTCCGCCATGCCCAGGCGCATGTTCAGCGCCGACAGCGACTGCTGCAGGTCGTCGTGCAGGTCCCGGGCGATCCTGCGCCGCTCATCCGCCTGCACGCGCTCCCGATCGGCCACCAGCACGCGCAGCGCCGCCCGGGAGTTCTCAAGGGCCGACCGATCGTCCGTCACGGCAAGCCGCTCGCGCACGGTCATGAGGGCAGCGCCCCAGCTGTCACCGTCGCCGATGGGTGTGACCGCGCAGAGCATGGACCGCGCCTGCGCCGATCCCGCCACCCGCACGATCATCGGGGTCTCTAGAAGGGTGCCCCCGTCGCCCGCGATCTCGATGGGCGACTGACCTTTTGGCAACGGTGCACCGTCGGCATCGCGGATGTCCACAAACGCGGCGAGCTCCCCGGCACGCGTGGGCCGGGGAACCCCCCTCTCCACGCCACAAATGGCCTCCAGAGCCTCGTTCATCACGACGATGCGCCCGTCGTCGCCAATGACTGCCATTCCCACGGGGAGCGAAGCGAACGCGGCAGTGAGGGCCGCTGCCGGGAGCGTCACGGCGGGCGACTCGTGCACCTGCTCTGGTTGGTCACCGCTCTGCGTCATTCAACTCCGCTTGGCGAGTTGTGAAGGTACCAAATCCGGAGATGCCCTCTCCGGCGCGACCAGGCCGCGAAGGACGCGAACATCGGGAACATCGCCGTCACAGCTGCGGCCGGGACCGCCGACATGGCCAGCCACGTCACGGACCCTGCGAGGACGTGCTCTCGGCAGTCATTTCCTGTGGGGTCCCGGAACCGGAGGCGCCAAGCACGGCCTCGGAGGCGCGAAGGCGCTTCCGCTTTGCCAACTAAACTGTGGGAACTCCGCGGGTGTAGCTCAACGGTAGAGCAGGAGCCTTCCAAGCTCACGATGGCGGTTCGATTCCGCTCACCCGCTTCTTCAGTGCTGATGAGGGATTAGCGCCACTTCAGCACCCCTCCCCGACAGGCTCCCTGTCAACAGGGCGTCA
Organism: uncultured Thermoleophilia bacterium; assembly: GCA_938017905.1. Taxonomy (GTDB): domain Bacteria; phylum Actinomycetota; class Thermoleophilia; order Miltoncostaeales; family Miltoncostaeaceae; genus SYFI01. Next base: position 6,565 of record CALIKX010000057.1, read on the forward strand.
ACAGTTCAGGAAGCAGGCTGAAGCTTCTAACGGCCGCGGCGGTGCGGCGTGAGCCTGCCCGACCGCTTCCACGAGAAGTACGA
>CALIKX010000058.1 GCA_938017905.1 uncultured Thermoleophilia bacterium
AACGCCAACTTCCACGGCCGTGACCGTGCCGCGGCGTTCGGCATATGGGGCGCCACCATCGCGGGCATGGCCGCGGTGGGACCGGTTCTGGGCGGCTGGCTCACCACCGACTTCTCGTGGCGGCTCATCTTCTGGATCAACCCGCCGCTGGCCCTGCTGGTGATCGTGGGCGCGCTGCTGCTGGTGCCCGAGTCGAAGGAGCCCGGCGCGCCGGGCCTGCGCGACTGGTTCGGCGTGCTGCTGATCTCGGGCGGCCTGGCGCTGGTGGTGTTCGGCCTGATCGAGGGCGAGACCTACGGCTGGTGGTCGGCCACGGCCGAGGCCCCCGGCTGGTGGGCCCTGCCGGGCTCGCCGGTGCCGTGGGCGCTGGCGCTGGGCGTGGTACTGCTGCTGGCGTTCGTGGGCTGGACCGGGGCGCGCAACAGACGCGGCAAGGCCACCCTCATCGACCTGGGGCTGTTCCGGCTTCCCACGTTCCGGTGGGGCGGGGTGACCATCCTCATCGTGTCGCTGGGGGAGTTCGGGGTGATCTTCGTGATCCCGCTCTTCCTGCAGAACGTGCTGGGCATGAGCGCACTGGGGGCCGGCCTGGTGGTCCTGGCCCTTGCGGCAGGTGCGATGGTGTCGGGCGGGGTGGCCGCGCCGGTATCCCGGAAGCTGGGCGGGCACCGAATCGTGCAACTGGGGATGGTGCTGGAGATCGCAGGCATCCTGTGGTTCGCATTCGTCGTGGCGCCCGGCGTATCGCCGTGGGTGTTCGTGGCGCCGCTGGCGGTGTACGGGCTGGGCGTGGGGTTCGCCACGGCGCAGCTGACCAACGTGGCGCTGCAGGACGTGCCGGTAGCCGAATCGGGCCAGGCGAGCGCCATGCAGTCCACGCTGCGGCAGGTGGGGTCGGCACTCGGCACGGCCGTGCTGGGCGTCGCCCTCGCGCTGGCCGTGACATCGCAGGTGACGGCGTCGGTCGAGGCCGAGGGCGTGCCCGCGCCACAGGCCGAGCAGATCGCCACGGCCGTGAAGGCATCGGCCGGCACGGCGATCCCAAAGCTTTCATCGGCACCCGACACCGCCCCGCTGGCACCAGCACTCGACCAGTCGTTTGCCGACGCGGTTCAGGTGGTGGGCTGGACTGCCGCCGGCTTCGTGTTTCTGGGGCTGCTGGCGTCGCTCAGGATCCCGGGCAACCGCCCGCGCGACGGCACCTAGTACATGTGGACGGGCGTGCCGTACGAGGCGAACTCATACAGGTACGGCGCGAACGGCGATGCGATGCGCACGCACCCGTGCGATGCCGGGTAGCCCGGCACGTCGGGGTACTCATGGAAGGCAAAGCCGCCGGTGAAGTACGACGCGTAGGGCATCCATGAGCTGAACGGGATGGACCAGCTCATGAGTTCCTTGCGGTAGACGCTGTAGGTGCCGCGCGGGGTATTGCCCGCGAACCCGCTGGAGAAATGGATAGCCCGGACCACGCGGCCCCGGTTCACCAGCAGCACCACCTGCTTGCCGATGTACCCCTCCAGCCACTTGCCGCCGCCCTTGCGTCGGGCTGTCGGACGGCCGGCGGTGGACAGGCGCCTCTGCGTCGCGGCGTCGGCCTTACCGGTGCGCTTGAGCCCGTTCCACCCCTGAAAGGCCATGATCGCCTGTGACAGGGCGTAGTCGGAGGTGTTCGACGGCGTGGCCTTCTTGGGCAGGTACCCAAGACCGGCCAGGCGCTTCACCTGACCGGCCTCGACATCCAGGTCGAGCGTGTGGCGGATGAGGTCACGGAGCGCCGGTGTGATGCGCCGCGGGGCCGCGAGCGCCGCCGAGCCGTGCGCGGCCTTCGGCACCGTGATGAGCGTGAGGTAGTCGCTGGTCCACCCGGCACGCGCGAGGCGGTCGCGCAACTGCATGGTGAGCTTCGGCGGCACCACGGCGTCGGATGATCCGCGCATGAGCGTGATGTGCTCGCGGTAGCGCTGCTTCCTGATGCGCGAGTTGTCGCCGAGCGTGACCGGGATGAGCACCTGCTGGGTGGCCGGGTCGAGCATCACCCGGCGGGTGGGATCGAACGCCGAGATGCCGAGGGCGCCGTCGATGCGGCTGGGCAGGCTGCGGGTCATGGCCACGGCGAACGCCGCGCCGCTGGACTCGCCCAGGGTGACCAGCCGGGTGCTGTCCATATCGGTGCGCCGGTCCAGGATGTTCATGAGGTCGGTGACCGCGGTGGCGTCTGCGGCACGCCGGTCGGCCTGCATGGGGTACCAGCACGGCTGGTCGGCCAGCGCCGCACACGGCAGGGCGTCCAGCGCCACGGCCACCGCGCCCGCGCGGTTGACGGAGTACCCGAAGCGGTCGAGTGCGTCCTGGGCCGTGGTGCCCTCGCGGGGGAACACCATCACCACGGGCGGCCGGGCGCCACCCGACGCGGGCGGGCTGATGATGGCGTGGCGCGTGACGCCGGCCGAGGTGAAGGCCACGTCCTCGTTGGCCGACAGGGCGGTCGCGGGGATGACCAGCAGGGCGGTGGCCGCGGCTCCCGCCAGGGTGATCCTCATGCGCATGGTGACCTCCGCCCCTCGCCCGCCTGCCCCGAGTAGTGACACATATTCTCCGGCACCGCGCGCCGCCCCTGCCCATGTATGTTCCGCGCCATGACCGACCAGACCGCCGATATCCGCATCCCGCTCGAATTGCTGCCCGCCGATGGCCGGTTCGGCAGCGGCCCGTCGAAGGTGCGCGTGGAGTCGCTCCGCGCCCTCGCCGAGACGGGCACCTCGTACATGGGGACCTCGCACCGCCAGAAGACGGTGAAGGACGTGGTGGCACGCGCCCGGCGCGGCATGGCCGAGATGCTGGGCCTGCCGGACGGCTACGAGGTGCTGCTGGGCAACGGCGGCGCCACGGCATTCTGGGACGTCGCGGGGTTCCGGCTGGTCCGGGACCACAGCCACCACGCGGTGTTCGGGGAGTTCTCATCGAAGTTCGCGCAGGCGCTGGAGCAGGCGCCGCACATCGCGACGGTGACCACCGATGAGTCCGCCCCCGGCACACACCCGGTGCTCACCGCCGTGGCGGGCGCAGACGCCTACGCGCTGACCCAGAACGAGACCTCCACCGGCGTCTGCATGCCCGTGGCGCGCCCCACGGGCGCTGACCCCGACGCACTCGTGCTGGTGGACGCCACCTCCGGCGCGGGTGGCATGCACGTGGACCCCGCGGAGTTCGACGTGTACTACCTGTCGCCGCAGAAGGCGCTCGCGAGCGACGGCGGGCTGTGGCTCGCTGCCTGCTCGCCCCGTGCACTCGCGCGCATCGACGACCTGGCGGACCGCTGGTGCCCGGCGTCGCTGGACCTGCTGATCGCCCGCGACAACTCCGTGAAGAACCAGACGTACAACACGCCGGCGCTCGCGACCATCTTCCTGCTGGTGGACCAGGTGGAGTGGATCCTGGGACAGGGCGGCCTGGAGTGGGCCGCGGCGCGCACCGGGGAGTCGTCGGGCGTGCTGTATGACTGGGCCGACGCCCACGAGCTCGCCACGCCGTTCGTGGCCGACCCGGCCATGCGCAGCCCCGTAGTGGTCACCATCGACCTGGACGCGCGCGTGGATGCCACGGCGCTCTGCGCCGTGCTCCGCGCCAACGGGGTGGTGGACACCGACGCCTACCGCAAGCTGGGGCGCAACCAGATCCGCGTGGCCACGTTCCCGGCGGTCACCCCCGATGACGTCCGTCGTCTCATCGCCTGCCTGGACTACGTGATCGAGGCGATCGCGGAGTAGGTTCGGGGCATGGCACGCCACGCGCGAAAGGGGCACCGGGCACCCGCGCTGGACGCCGCCGCCATCGAGCGGTTCGAGGTGGACGAGGGCATCGCCGGCGCCCGGGGCCAGCTGGTGAACGCCGTGCGCGATGTGGTGCAGGGGGCATCGCACGACGACGTGCAGGCCGTCGCGGAGTGGCTGCTGGCGGTGTCGGAGGGCACCGCCCCCGACGACCTGGTGGCGCTGGGCGAGGCGCTGCTGGAGCAGGACGAGCCGGTGTTCGGCACGCCGCCCGTGCACGGCGACGACGAACTGGTGGACGACTGGCGCACCGCGGTGTACCCATACCGCAATCTCATGCGCCGCAAGGCGTACGAGAAGCAGAAGTACCGGCTGCAGGTGGAGCTGCTGAAGCTGCAGTCATGGGTGAAGGACACCGGCCAGCGCGTGGTGATCGTGTTCGAGGGCCGCGACGCCGCGGGCAAGGGCGGCACCATCAAGCGCTTCATGGAGCACCTGAACCCGCGCGGCGCGCGCGTGGTGGCACTGGAGAAGCCCACCGAGATCGAGGCCGGCCAGTGGTACTTCCAGCGCTACATCGAGCACCTGCCCACGCGCGGGGAGATCGTGCTGTTCGACCGCTCCTGGTACAACCGCGCGGGCGTGGAGCACGTGATGGGCTTCTGCACCGATGAGGAGTACGCCGAGTTCATGCGCCAGGCGCCGGAGTTCGAGCGCCAACTGGTGCACAGCGGAATCCACCTCATCAAGTTCTGGTTCTCGGTGAGCCAGGAGGAGCAGCAGCGCAGGTTCGCCGAGCGCGAGCGGCATCCGCTGAAGCAGTGGAAGCTCTCGCCCATCGACCTGGCGTCACTGGACAAGTGGAATGGCTACACCGCCGCCAAGGAGGCGATGTTCCAGCACACCGACACCGAGGACGCCCCGTGGATCGTCATCAAGTCGGACTGCAAGAAGCGCGCGCGCCTGAACGCCATGCGGTACGTGCTGCACCGGCTGCCCTACCGGGGCAAGGACATCGACCGCATCGGGGCGCTGGACCCGCTGATCGTCGGGCGCCCCACGCTGATGATGCAGCAAGAGCGCTAGACCGCTACGGCGACTGCGTGGCCAGTTGGGCCACCATGAGGGCGATGACCACCAGCGCGGCCACGGCAGTCCAGCGCCGCCGTGCCGGGCCGCCATCGCCCAGCCACTCCGCCATGGGCCACGCCAGCGGGTAGGCCAGCAGGCCCAGGCGCGCCAGGGAGGTGACCGACCCGCTCGAGAGCGGCACAACCAGCACCAGGAAGGCGTACATCACCCAGGGCGAGCGCAGGCCGCCCTCGTGGCGCCAGAGGCGCGCGAACAGGAACACGTACAGCACCCCGAACAGGACATCCCGGAGCACGGACGACCAGTCGCCCACCGACAGGCCCGAGAGCTCCGCAATGGTCTCCTTGCCCAGAAGGTCGCGCGAGCCGATGAGGTCACCGCCGAGCAGGCCGCCGAGGGCCTGCCCCACGTCGTGCGGCAGCAGCGACAGCAGCCCCACACCCAACTGGCCACGGCCCCATGCGGCCTGTGCCTGCAGCGGAAGGCTCCACGCGCCCTGACGGAACTGCATGTAGCCCAGGAATGCCACCATCACCACGCCAGCGGGCACCATGGCCTTCAGCAGCCGCTCACGGCGGCCGGGCCCGGTGGCGTACCAGGCCAGCATCACCACCGGCACCACGGCCAGCACGCCCGTGGGGCGGGTGAGCACCGCGATGGCAGCCACGGACCCCGCCCACCCGAAGCGCCCCTTCCACGCCAGGTATCCCGCCAGCACCGCGAGGCCGAGCGCCAGCCCCTCCGTGTAGGCCATGGATGCCGCCACCGCGGGTGGTGCCAGCGCCAGCACCCAGGTGGCACGCACGGCCATTGCCTGGCCGAAGCGCTCCCGCGTCAGGTGGTACAGCGCCACCAGCGCCACCAGGAACATCGCATTGGAGACCAGCAGGGCCACCCAGAACGGGTTGAGGCCCACTGCAAGCGCCGCCCACATGACGATGGGCATGAGCGGGAAGAACGCGACGTTGGTGAAGACCTCCCCCACCTGGCCCACGTCGAAGGCGTACCCGCGTCGGGCGATGTCGAGGTACCAGGTGGTGTCCCACGAGCCGAGCAGGTTGAGCGCCCGCGGCACGGCCTGGTCCAGGCCGATCTCGGCGCGTCCGAGCGTGGTGCTGGCGATCACGCCGAGGGCCGTCACGAACAGGCGGCTGGCGAGCCACGCCACCAGGGGTACACCGATCCACGCCCACCACGGCATGGAGGTGAGGCGCTGGACCCATCGGGGGCGGCCGCGCCCGGGGCCGTCCGTTGCGGACGCGGGCGCCGGCGGCGGAGCCGGCTGTCCGTTCATCAGCGGGTGACGTTAGGCGAGCGCCGGTCGTGCCGCCGCACCGAGCCCGTCACGAGTGACAGCAGCCAGCGGGGGGTGGACCCGCGCGCACCGGTGACGGCGGCATCCACCATGGCACCCGCATCATCCCGGTGCACGGGGTGCCCATGGCCCATCAGCACATGCCGCGCGCCCGACCCCACGAGCACCTGGGGCGGCGACACGCGCATCATCGGGTGCGGACCGATCACCTGGCCGGTTCGGGAGCGGAAGTAGGGCGCGGTGCCGACCGCCTCGGCCACGACCAGTGCCCGGCGGTCATCCCACCACAACGCAGATTCATGCCAGCCGCGGGAGTCGCGCACCACCATCACGCGGAACGGCGCCCCGGGCACCTCCTCACGCGGGGTAATCACCAGGGGCACGCCCAGATCGGCGGCCATCGCCGCGCAGTCGCGCCCATGGCGGTCGAGCAACTGCACCACGCCCGCGACCGGGGGCAGCGCGGCCAGCCGGTCGCGCACCCGGGGGTGGTCCACCGGATCCACCAGCCACGTGCCGGAGCCGGCCACCAGCGCGTGCGAGGCGCGCTGCATGAAGCCGGGATCGGAGGCGATCCACGTGAGCATGTCGTCGGGTGACGGGGCGAAGGTGACATCCATGACCTGAATGGTGCCGCATGCGCCGCCCCATCTGGGATAGTGGCGGCCGTGAACCCCGCCCGGGCCATCGAGGACCACGCGCTCATCGGCGACAAGCGCACCTGCGCACTGGTGGCCCGTGACGGCACGATCGACTGGTTCTGCACCCCGCGGTTCGACGGCCCGGCCGTCTTCTGCTCGCTGCTGGGCGGCCCGGACAACGGGGAGTGGCGCATGGCGCCGCACTCCGGCGTGCGTGAATCCACACGCCGGTACGTGGGCGAGACGCTGGTGCTTGAGACCACGCTGGTGGGCGACCAGGGCACCGTGCGGGTGATCGACTTCATGTCGCCCGAGCCGACCGGACCGTGCATCGTGCGGATCGTGGAGGGCGTGGAGGGCGACGTGCCCATGGAGTCGGTGGTGTCCGCGCGCTTCGAGTACGGCCGCACGCGGCCGTGGGTGCGGCACCTGCCCGAGGGCGCGGATCTCATCTCGGGTCCGGAGGCCCTCCGCCTGGTGTCACCCGTGCACCACGGCCGCGTGGAAGGCGACATGGTCGCGCGGTTCACCGTGCACGCCGGGGAGCGGATCGGCATGACCCTGAACCACCACGACTCGCACCTGCCCGCCCCCGCCGGGCCGGACCCCGAGCACGCCCTGGTGGAGGCGCTCTCATGGTGGGAGGGCTGGAGTTCGCGGTGCCC
>CALIKX010000059.1 GCA_938017905.1 uncultured Thermoleophilia bacterium
TCCGGGTCCACGGCCGCGTGGCCGGGTGCGTGATGATTGCTCATACGTGCGACCGTAGCGGAATGGATAATGGCGGCATGAATCTCCCCCCCGCCCGCCGGCCGCTTCTGGTGCTGGTGCTCATCACCGTGCTCACCGCCATCCTCGCGTGGATCGTCCTCACCGCGGCTGCCGACCACCGCGAGGACGAGCGCCAGGACGCACTCGCCCCCTTCTACCAGCCACCCTCGCCCCTTCCGGACGTGCCACCAGGCACCGTGCTGCGCAGCGAGCCCCTCGGCGTCGCCGTTACCGGTGGGCGCGCTGTGCGCATGCTGTACATGTCGCAGACAGGCGACGGCAAGCCCCGGGTGGCCAGCGGCATGGCCTTTATCCCCGACCGGCCGGCGCCGTCCGGCGGACGGCGGGTGGTGGCCTGGGACCACGGCACCATCGGGCTGGGCGACCAGTGCGCGCCCTCGCGCCAGGCCGACCCGCTGCCCAAGATCCCCTGGGTGGAGCAGATGATGGCCCTGGGATGGGTGGTCACGGCCACCGACTACGCGGGCCTCGGCACCCCGGGGCCCTCGGGCTACCTGATCGCCGCGGAGGAGGCACGCGACGTCATCAACTCCGTGCGCGCGGTGCGCGACCTGCCGGGGTCGGACGCGGGCGCGCGGTGGATCTCATGGGGGCACTCGCAGGGCGGGCACGCCGCCCTGGCGTCCGCGGCATTGGTGCCCACGTACGCACCGGACCTCACGCTGCTGGGCGTGGCGGCTGCGGCCCCGGCGGCGGAACTGCCGATGCTCATGGAGCTCGAGTGGAACTCGGCCAACGCATGGGTGATCGGCAGCGACGTGGCGGGCACGTGGCCCGAGTTCTACCCGGGGCTGGACCGCGCGCAGGTGCTCACCGCGAACGGCGAGAACCACTGGGAGCAGCTGCTGCAGGCCTGCCTCACGCGCGCCGCCTACACCGCGCTGTTCCGGCAGGAGGTGCTGCACCAGGACTTCTTCCGCATCAGCCCATGGCGCGTGCCCGCATGGCAGGAGCGGATCGCGCAGAACACGCCCGCGCCCCTGCCGGCATCGCTGCCGCTGTTCATCGGGCAGAGCACCACCGACCAGGTGGTGCTTCCCGCCACCACCTCGGCGCTGGTACGCGACTGGTGCGCGCGGGGTTCGCGCATCAGCACCGTGTGGATATCGGACGTGTCGCACCAGCAGACCGCCATCACCGTGGGGCCGTCGGCCGTGCAGTGGATGGATCAGGTCTTCCGGGGCGGCACACCGCCCGACGACTGCGGCCTGCCGCTGCCGGTGCGCCCCGCTGCGCGGCCCGCCGCGTGAGCGCCGGAGGCGCCCGGCGCTAGTCGCTTCCTGCCGCGGGCGGCGCGGGCTGGCCCGGGCCGATGATGAGCACGACGATGAACGCGATGATCGGGAGGAACACGGCGAACAGGCCGAACCCCAGCTGGCTGCGGTTCTTCGAGCCCGCGATGCTCATGGTGATGAAGATCAACGCGATGTAGACGATGATCGAGATGATGTAGAGGAAGATCATGCGCGGCACCTTACGCATGGCCCCGGCGCGTCCGGATAGTGCTGATACGGTGCCTGGACCGATCGCCCGCCGTGGGAGAGCCGGCTTCGAGCCGGCGCCGAAGGAGCAACCGCCCCGGAATCTCTCAGGCACACGGACCGTGGCAGGCGCGGTGACGCTGGAGAGAGGGTGCATGAGCACCCCGCCGACGGGGAAAGCCTCCACGAGGAGGTGCATCTCTCAGGCACACGGACAGCGGGGGCTCCAATCGCAGGCGAGCGAGGAGCACCATGGCGACCACCACCGGCAACCGCGCATCCCTCCGCGACCTCGAGGGCGCGGATGAGTTCACCCACCGGCACATCGGCCCGGACGCGGGCGACACCGAACGGATGCTCGACGTGGTGGGCGCCGCGTCACTGGATGCCCTCATCGCCGAGACGGTGCCCGACTCCATCCGCCTGGACGCCCCGCTTGCCCTGCCCGGCGCGGTGACCGAGCGCGACACCCTGCGCCGCCTGGCGGATATCGCCTCCCGCAACACCGTGATGCAGTCGCTCATCGGCCTGGGCTACCACGGCACCATCACGCCGCCGGTGGTGCTCCGCAACATCCTCGAGAACCCCGCCTGGTACACGTCGTACACGCCGTACCAGCCCGAGATCTCGCAGGGGCGGCTGGAGGCCCTGCTGAACTTCCAGACGCTGGTGTCCGACCTCACGGGGCTTCCGCTGGCCAATGCCTCGCTGCTGGATGAGGGCACCGCCGCCGCCGAGGCCATGACCATGGCCCGCCGGGCCGTGAAGGGCGACTCCACGGTGTTCTTCGTCGACGCCGACTGCAACCCCCAGACCATCGCGGTCATCGCCACCCGCGCCGAGCCAATCGGCATCGACGTGGTGGTGGGTGACCCCGCCACGGACCTTCCCGGCGAGATGTTCGGGGCCGTGCTGGCGAGCCCGGGGGCCTCGGGTGAGGTGCGCGACCTGGCACCGATCATTGCCCGCGTGCATGAGGCCGGCGGCCTCGCCGTGGTGGTGGCCGACCCGCTGTCGATGGTGCTGATCGAGTCGCCGGGTGCCATGGGCGCGGACATCGCCGTGGGGTCGATGCAGCGCTTCGGCACGCCCATGGGCTTCGGCGGGCCCCACGCCGGCTACATCGCCACGCGCGACGAGTACGCACGGGCGCTGCCCGGCCGCCTGGTGGGGGTGTCCATCGACGTCGCCGGTCGCCCCGCGCTGCGTCTGGCCCTGCAGACCCGCGAGCAGCACATCCGGCGCGAGAAGGCCACCAGCAACGTGTGCACCGCGCAGGCACTGCTGGCCATCGTCAACGCCATGTACGCCTCGTGGCACGGGCCCGAGGGGCTGCGGCGCATCGCCGAGCGCGTGGAGCGGCTCACCGGCATCCTGGCCCAGGGGCTGCGCGGCGGCGGCATCGAGGTGGTGAACGACACCTGGTTCGACACCATCGTGGTGCGGGTGCCGGGCCGCGCCGATCAGGTACATGCGGCCGCCCGGGCCGCCGGCATCAACCTGCGCGAGGTGGACGCCGACCACGTCGGGGTCACTCTGGACGAGGTCTCCACCCGCGAGACGGTGCAGGACGTGTGGGGCGCCGTCGGCGTCACCGCATCGGTGGAGGACCTGGACGCGCAGGCCCCGGAGGGCATCCCGCCCGCGCTGCGCCGCGACGATGTGATCCTGGATCACCCCGTGTTCCACCGCCACCGGACCGAGCACGAGATGCTGCGGTACATCCGTCGCCTGTCCGACCGCGACCTGGCGCTCGACCGCACCATGATCCCGCTGGGGTCGTGCACCATGAAGCTGAACGCCACCACCGAGATGCAGGCGGTCACGTGGCCGGAGTTCGCCGACATGCACCCGTTCGCCCCCGCCGACCAGACGCAGGGCTATGCGCAGATGATCAGCGAGCTCGAGGCCGCGCTGTGCGAGTGCACGGGGTACGACGCGGTGTCGCTGCAGCCCAATGCCGGCTCGCAGGGCGAGCTCGCGGGGCTGCTGGCCATCCGCGCGTTCCACCGCGCGAACGGCGACGACCAGCGCACGGTATGCCTCATCCCATCATCGGCCCATGGCACCAACGCGGCATCTGCCGTGATGGCCGGCATGTCCGTGGGCGTCGTGGCGTGCGACGCGGACGGCAACGTGGATCTCGACGACCTCCGCGCGAAGGCGGAGGAGGCCGGCGACCGGCTGGCCGCCATCATGATCACCTACCCCTCCACCCACGGGGTATTCGAGGAGGCCGTGGGTGAGATCTGCGCCATCGTGCATGAGCACGGCGGCCAGGTGTACGTGGATGGCGCCAACCTGAACGCGCTGGTGGGCCTCGCGAAGCCCGGCGCGTTCGGCGCCGACGTGTCCCACCTGAACCTGCACAAGACCTTCTGCATCCCGCACGGCGGCGGCGGGCCGGGCGTCGGCCCCGTGGCGGTGCGCGCGCACCTGGCGCCGCACCTGCCCAACCACCCGCTGCGACCCGACGCCGGTCCGGCCACAGGCGTGGGCCCCATCTCGGCCGCGCCGTGGGGATCGGCAGGCATCCTGCCCATCCCGTGGGCCTACATCACCATGATGGGCGGCGAGGGACTGACCGACGCCACGCGAATGGCCATCCTCGGCGCCAACTACATCGCCGCGCGCCTGGCCCCGCATTACCCGGTGCTGCACACGGGGTCCAATGGGCGCGTGGCGCACGAGTGCATCCTCGACCTACGCCCGATCAAGGACTCCTCGGGCGTCACCGTGGACGACGTCGCGAAGCGCCTGATGGATCACGGCTTCCACGCCCCCACCATGTCGTTCCCGGTGGCGGGGACGCTGATGGTGGAGCCCACCGAGAGCGAGTCGCTGGCCGAACTCGACCGCTTCTGCGACGCCATGATCAGCATCCGTGAGGAGATCGCCCGGGTCGAGGCCGGCGAGTGGTCGCCTGAGGACAGCCCGCTGCGCCACGCGCCGCACACCTCGGAGGACGTGGCCACCGATTCCTGGGACCGTCCGTACCCGCGCGACCTGGCCGCCTACCCGCTGCCGGGCATGGAGGGGTCGAAGTACTGGCCGCCCGTCGGCCGCATCGACTCGGTGTACGGCGACCGCAACCTCACGTGTTCGTGCCTGCCCATCGAGGCGTACGCTCAGGCCTGATCCAATGAGCTCGCGGAGGACTCCCATGCGCCGCATCGCCGCACTCGCAACCGCCGTGGCCGGCACCGTGGTGCTGGCCGGTGCCTCCGGCGCCCAGGCGGCCGTGCCGCGCACGGTCACTGCGCTCACCATCAGCGGCAACGGACCGTTCGACATCCGGCGGAGCGGCAAGTTGACCGGCTTCGACATCCAGCTGGTGGAGCAGGCCGCGCGCCTCGCCGGGGTCCGCACCGTGCAGTGGCGCGTGGTGGACTTCGATGACCTGCTCAACAGCATCGAGGCCGGCGAGGCCATGATGGGAGCGGCGTCCATCACCATCACCAGCCGGCGCGCGCGGCTGGTGACCTTCGGGGCCCCGTACCTGCGGGCCAGCATGGGCATCGTCACCCGCTCGGGCACCACAGGCGTGTACCGCAAGGCCGACCTGATCGGATCGACCATCGGCGTGCTGCAGGGCTCCACCGCCGTCGCGGTGGCCAAGAGCGTGCGGGGCTCCCGCGTGCGCCAATACCCCGCCATGCAGGGCGCCTACCGCGCGCTGCTGGACGCCAAGGTGGACTCGGTCATCAACGACTACGGCCAGTCCAAGTGGTACGTGCAGAACAACCGCCCGAAGTTCCGGTACGCCGGCGCGATCGTGGTGAACCAGCGCTACGGCCTG
>CALIKX010000060.1 GCA_938017905.1 uncultured Thermoleophilia bacterium
AGGCGCAGGCGCCGGAGCAGGCGCAGGGGCAGGGGCCGGGGCAGGCGCAGGGGCAGGGGCCGGAGCAGGCGCCGGGGCCGGCGCGGGAGCAGGTGCAGGAGCAGGCGCCGGTGCCGTGGGCGCAGGGGGCGCCGTGGGCGCGGTCGGCGTCGTGGTGCCGGGCGCGGTCGTCGTGGTGCCGGGCTTTGTCTTCGTGGTCGTATCCGCGGTGCTGGTGCTCTTCGCCGAGCTCACCACGTACGAGCCGGCCGATTCGGTGAAGTCGGATGAGAACGCCGACCACTCGACGGCGTTCTTGGGCAGCGGCCAGTTGATGTTGTCGTCCTTCGCCGTGACCGTGCGCATGAAGTCGCCCCAGATGCGCGCCGGGAACGTGCCGCCGGCCACGGTGATGCCGTGCACGCTGGTCATGCTGCGCCGCACCCCGTCGTCATTCGGATAGCCCACCCACACGGCGCACACGTACTTGGGCGTGTAGCCGACGAACCATGCGTCGGTGTAGTCGTCCGTCGTGCCGGTCTTGCCGGCCACGGCCCCGCCGATGTTGGCCGCGGTGCCGGTGCCGCCCGTCACGTTGCTGCGCAGGATGCGCGTGACCTCATATGCCACCCCGTCGGGGAACACGCGGGTGCGCTTCGGCTTCGCCAGGTCGCCCTTGGGGATGCCCTCGCCCAGGTCGGTCATCGCGACCGGCTTCACGCGGTACCCGCCGTTGGCCAGCGGCGCGTAGGCCGCGGCCATCTCGAGCGGCGTCACCTCGCCGGATCCGAGCCCGATGGACGGCACCACCGGCAACGTGCTCTCCACGCCCATCCGCCGCGCCATGTTGACCACGCGGTCGGGCCCCACGTCGAGCGTCATCTGGATGTACACCGAGTTGTCCGACGACAGTGTGGCCCGCGCGATGGGAGTGGCCCCGCGGTAGGACTTGGAATACGTGGCCACCTCGATCGGTCCCCACTTCGGGTCGTCGATGTCGATGGGCTTGCTGTCGTAGATGGTCGAGTACGGGTTGATGCCGTCGGCGATCGCCCGTGTGAGCACGAAGGTCTTGAAGGTGGAGCCGGGCTGGCGGCGCGCCTGGGCGGCGTAATTGAACTGGCTGTCCTTGCCGTACTCGGTGCTGGTTGCCATGGCGCGGATGTACCCGGTCCGGGCATCCAGCAGCACCACTGCCGCCGCGGGGTCACCGGGCCGCCCGAGGTTGCCGGCGATGGCCCGCTCGGCGGCACGCTGCAGCTTCGGGTCGATGGTGGTGCGCACCTTGAGGCCGCCCTGCTGCACGCGCTCGTCGCCGTACTCGTCAATCAGTTCCTGGCGCACGTAGTCGAAGAAGTAGCCCTCCCTCTTGCGCTCGTACGTACGGCCGCGCTTCAGCTGGAGGTCCGACGCCTTGGCCTCGTCGGCCTCGGCCTGCGTGATGTACCCCTGGTTGGCCATCTCCTGCAGCACGGTGTTGCGGCGCGCCCGTGCGTCGTTGGGGTTCACGAACGGGTTGTAGGCGGAAGGTGCCTGGGGCAGGCCCGCGAGGAGCGCCGCCTGGGGGAGGCTGATCGCCCACACGGGCTTGTCGAAGTACGTGAGCGATGCCGCCTGCACCCCAACGGCGTTCTGTCCGTAGAAGACGCCGTTCAGGTACTTGGCGAGGATCTGCTCCTTGGTGAAGCGCTGCTCCACCTCCTGCGCGAGGTGGGCTTCCTTGATCTTCTGCGGGATGTCACGCGGTGCGTCGGGGTCGTAGAGGTTCTTCACCAACTGCATGGTGATGGTGCTGCCACCCTGCCGCAGCCCGTCGTTGCTGAGCGCATTCCGCGCTGCCGCACCCACCACGCGCACCCAGTCGACCCCGTCATGCTCGTAGAACCGCTTGTCCTCGATGGCGATGGTGGCCTCGCGCAGGGAGATGGGCATGCGCGACAGGGGCAGCTCGGTGCGGTTGGTGATGCCGGCGATGTACCCGAGCAGCTTGCCGTTGCGGTCATAGATCCGCGTGTTCTGGCCGAGCCCCACGGGCTGGAGGTCGTCGATCTCGGGGAGGTCGTTCACCACCCGCTGATAGCCGGTGGCAAAGCCGACCCCCAGCACGGTGCCCAGCACGATCAGCGCCATCAGGATCACCCTGCCGGCGCCGATGCGCCCATGGCGCGCGCGGCCCTCGCGGCGTCGACGCATGCGGTCGATCTTCATCGTGCCCCGCCCGCGACGGGCCGGATGTCCCAGGCCACGCGGCCCGTGCGGTAGTCGAGCAGGCCGATCACCTGCGGCGGCCCGCCATTCACGCGTCCGGTGACCACCCAGTTGAGCTCATCGTCCACCTGCACCGCGCGCCGTGCCGGCAACGGCCCGGTGCCGCCGGTGGGCACCGGGACGGTCCAGTCATCGGGGATCGCCCGCAGCGATACGTCCGAGGCCACGGCCGGTGCGCCGGCCCATGCCTGGGAGGCCTGCTGCCAGGCGGCATCGGCGGTCCCGAGGCGTGGATTGCGCGATGCAACCGCGGCCTCCCACAGGAACCCCCAGCCCGCGGCGGGGTTGGCCAGGTAGTCGGACGCCGGCCGCTCAGCGTAGGCGGTGGCCGCGAAGGACGGTGCCCAGAATGCGACGATGGCGCCGCCCGTGATCATGGCGGCGACGGCGGGCCCGGGAATGCGGCGGGTGCGTGGGGCGTCGTGGGTCGTCATTGCGGCAGGCGCGGGCACGGCTGCCGAGTATAGGAGCGCCCCCGCACCGGACCGTTCGCGCCGGTTGCCGCTTACCCTGCACGGCCATGACGGCCATGCCCACTCGCGCGGTGACCCTGGATGCCTTCGGCACGCTCATCGCCATGGATCCCCCCGCGCCCCTGCTGAGCGCGGCGCTCGCCGACGACGGCTACGCGATTCCCGCGGATGTGGTCGAGGACGCCCTGCGCCGGGAGATCGCCCACTACCGGGCGCGCATGCACATCGGGGCAGATGCGGCAGGCGTGGAGGAACTTCGGGCCGAGTGCGGTGCCGTGCTGGCAGACGCGCTCGGGCCGGCGGGCCCCGACCCGGCCACCGCCACGCAGATGCTGCTGCGGTCGCTGCGCTTCCGGCTGCACCACGACGTACCGGGCCTGCTGGATGCGCTGGAGGCCCGGGGGGTGCGCATGGCGGTGGTGAGCAACTGGGACGCCGCGCTCGCGGGCCACCTGCACCGCCTGGGTGTGGCTGACCGCCTTGCCGTCGTGCTGGCAAGCGCCGCGGTGGGCGCCGCCAAGCCGGACCCGGAGATATTCCTGCAGGCAGCCCGGGCAATGGACGTGGACCCGGCCGCGGTGCTGCACGTCGGCGACCGGCGCCGCGAGGACTACGAGGGCGCGCGCGCGGCCGGCATGCGGGCCGTGCTGCTGGACCGCACGGGTACGCTGCGCGGCCCCGATGTCGTCCACTCCCTCGATCAGGTGGCGACGGGCATCACCCCATGACCCCCACGCGCACCACCTACCTCCTCGGCGCCGTCGTCGTCGCGACGATGGCCGCCATGTACCTGCTGGCCTTCGTGCTGGGCGCCGAGCCCCTGCCGCTGGCAGCGGTGTTCGCGGTCGCGGTGTTCGCCGTATTCGGCGCCGTGATCACGCTGCGCACCTCACTGCCGGTGCCGCGCCCCCGTGTGCGTGAGGTCGTGGTGGCGCTGGGGGCCACGGCGATCACCCTGTTCATGGCACGCGAGATGGAGATACCCCAGCTGGTGGCCGCGGCGTTCGTGGCCACCAGCCTGGGCGTGATGGCGCTGCCGGGCGGACCACTTGATGTCATCGCCGCGGGCGCCGGGTACGCGGGTTCGTTCGTGGGCCTCCTGACGCCGGCGATCACCCTGTCCTGGTACTGGGTGCTGGTGGCGGGCAGCCTGGCGGGCCTGCTGTGGACCCTCATCGGCCCGGCCGTGATGGACGGCGTGGGCGGACGCATGGGCGTCGTGGGCTTCATGGCATCGTCGGCCATCTACGCGGTGGCCTCCCTCAGCGGCGAGGAGCACAACGCCGTGCTGCTGCCCGCCGTCAACGGCATGGCGCACGCCGCGGTGATCCCGATTGGTGCGTTCGCCGCGCTCATCACCTGGACGCTCATGAACCGGGCGGCGTGGGGCTTCAACCTGGCCTCGGGGCTCCCGTCGCTGCTCGTCTGCGGTGTGGTGGCCATGGCGGACATGGGCGCCACCGGCACCGTCCTGGCCACGGCGTGGTTCGGGGGGACCTTCGTGGGCGGCACCTCACTGCGGCGCCTGCCCTCGGCGGCATGGCTGGGCTTCGCGGGTGCCCTCTATGGTGCCTTCATGCTGCACTTCGAGGGCCCCCTGCAGGGACACGTGGGGGTCATCGGCGTCACCGGCACGATCTCGTGCCTGGCCGTCATCGCGGTGGAGCGCCTGATCCGGCCCGATGCCCTGCCGGCCCTGCTGCCCGCGCGTCTATCGGGCCAGTCGGGTGTGCCGTAGTAGGGTGGCGAGCCCCTGCTCGAGTTCGGCGGCGCACATGGTGCCGTCGGCCTGCTGGCACTGCCGCAGCCTCCGGCCGATGAGATGCAGGCCCACCTGATCGAGGGCCGCGGTGACGGCTGCCAGTTGCACGAGTACGTCGTCGCAGGGCGCGTCCTCGTCCAGCATGCGCTGCACCCCGCGCAACTGTCCCTCCGCGCGCCGCAGCCGCTTCATGATCTGCTCGTGGGTGGGTGGCCCTGACGCCGTGGTGGCCATGGCGGCTAGTGCGCCCCGCAGCCGCATCCGCCACCGTGCGCATGGCCGCCCGATGACGGCACCGCCGCCCCGGCCGCGACCTGGCTGGCGGACCGGCAGGCAACGAACCCCGTGATGCGCTGATCGGCAGGGGTGCCGCACGACGGGCACGGCCGGTCCTCGTCGCGCAGGAACCCCTGCCGGAATACTTCGAAGTCGTGCCCGCAGCCCGGGCACCGGAGGTCGTAGGTGGGCACCGGTCAGCTCAGGCCGAGGGCCTGCTCGATGCCCGCGCGCGGCATGGCGCCCACGGCGTTCCGCACCAGCTGCCCGTCCTGGAACAGGCCGATGAACGGGATGCCCTGGATGCCGTAGGCCTGGGCGATGGCCGGGGCCTCGTCCACGTTCAGCTTGCCCACCACGATGTCCTCGCGGGCACCCGCGATCTCCTCGATGACCGGTGCGATCATGCGGCATGGGCCGCACCAGGGCGCCCAGAAATCCACCAGGACCGGCTTCTCGCTCTCCAGCACCAGCCCCTGGAAGGTGTCCGCGGTGATGTCGATGACGTCCGCCATGCTGTCGTCTCCTCAGTCGGCGGACGCGCTCGCGCCCGCGTGGTCCGTGGCCCCGGCCGTGCCGGCCTCCAGCCACCTCTCGGCGTCGATCGCCGCCATGCAGCCGCTGCCTGCGGCGGTCACGGCCTGGCGGTAGACGGTGTCCTGGACGTCCCCGCATGCGAAGACGCCCTCGATGTTCGTGTAGGTGCTGCCATCGGCAGTGCGCAGGTAGCCGTCGGCGTCCATCTCGAGCAGCCCCTCGAACAGTGCCGTGTTGGGCTGGTGGCCGATCGCCACGAACATCGCGGCGGCTGGGATGACCTCCTCCGCACCCGACTCCACGTTGCGCACGCGCACCCCGGTGACCACCTGATCGCCCTCGACGTCCTCCACCACGGAGTCCCACCGCACGGTGATCTTCGGGTTCTCGAGCACCCGCGTGGCCATGATGGCCGACGCCCGGAACTCATCGCGCCGGTGCACGATGGTGACGCTCTCGCACATCCGCGTGAGGAACAGGGCCTCCTCCATGGCGGTGTCGCCGCCGCCCACGACCACGACGGGCTTGTCCTTGAAGAAGAAGCCGTCGCAGGTGGCGCAGGCGCTGACGCCGCGGCCCATCATCCGCTGCTCGCCGTCGATCCCCAACCACTTCGCCGATGCGCCCGTGGAGACGATGACCGCCGCCCCCTGGTGCTCGTCGTCGCCCACCCACGCGCGGAATGGCCGTGCGGAGAAGTCCACCCGGCTCACGTCGGCGGTGATGAAGCGCGTTCCGAAGCGCTCGGCTTGGCGGCGGAAGAGCTGCATCATCTCCGGGCCCTCGACGCCCTCCGGGAAGCCCGGGTAGTTCTCGACGTCGGTCGTGATCATCAGCTGCCCGCCGGCGCCGTAGCCCTCAATGACCAGGGGGTCGAGCCCCGCGCGCGCGGCATAGATGGCCGCGGTCAACCCTGCCGGGCCGCTGCCGATGATGATGACCTCGTTCACGTCCGCCACCGATACCCCCCTCCGGTATACGGTGGAAGACTATCAGGAACGGCTGATGGTGAAGACGAGCCGGTTTCCGGCACCCCAGGGCCTGCGCCCGGCGGCCCAGTAAGTGCGCTTCTCATCCGCCTGCGTGCGCTGGATCAGCCGGCCGTCCTCGAGGGTCACCAGGCCCCACGCCAGCAGCACGCCGATTACCACGCCCTCGGCCGTTCCCCCGCGGCCGAGCACCGCGACGAGGAACAGCATGGTCGCGAAGGCCGAGATGAACAGCAGCACGCCGCTGAGGGCAGCGAACCTCCGCCAGTCCGACGGGGCGGCCGCGAGCATGCGACTCCCCTCGGCGGGCTGGGCATCCGGGAGCCGGAGCGACGGCAGCCCGCCCTTGCGCAGCCACACGCGCAGCAGGGGGAAGAACACCAGGCCGGTCAGTCCGGTGATGCCCACGAGGGCACCCAGCCAGGTCCATGTCCAGCCGTCCTCCGAGGTGGCCTCGAGCACCACCGAGACCACCACGAGCAGCAGCGCCACCACGATGATCTCCACCGAGTACATCCGGGCGAGGCGGGCGTAATCCCACAGCAGGTCGCGCGCGCCGATGCGCACCTGGACGGGCTTCTGGCGCCTCTTCCTGGCCACGGCGGGGAAGGCTAGCCCGCCCGGCACTGCCGCGGGGTATACCGTGGGGCGGTGAAGGAGACCCTGCTCCCCGCGCGCCTTCGCGCGATCCGCGCCCGCCTGCGGGCGAGCCCGCGGTGGCGCTGGATGGCCATGACCGTGGTGGCGGGCGGGATGATGCTGTCGGTGCTGAACATCAGCATCGTCAACATCGCGCTCCCGGACATCTCGCGGGACTTCGATGCCAGCGTGTCCGGGGCGGGGTGGGTGGTGACGGGGTTCCTCGTGACCCAGGCGGTGCTGCTGCCCATCGCCGGCCGGGCCGGTGACCTCTACGGCCGACGCCGCATCTTCGTGCTTGGCGTGCTGGTGATGGTGGTCGCGTCGGCGCTGTGCGCGGTGGCGTGGGACGAGCCGTCGCTCGTGGTGTTCCGCATTCTCCAGGGGGTGGGCGCGTCGGCCATGGCCCCCACGGCCTACGCCTACACCGCCATCCTCTTCCCGCCCCGCCAGCGGGGCCTCGCCATCGGCATCCTCACGGCCATCATCACGGTGGCCCCGGTGGTGTCGCTGAACATCGCCGGCGTGCTGGTGGGGATCTGGGGGTGGCGCAGCGTGTTCTGGTTCACGCCGGTCATGGGCGCATTCGTGCTGGCGGGCGCTGCCCTGGTGATGCACCGCCGCCCCCCGGGGCCGCCGCGCCCCTTCGACCTGCTGGGCGCCGCCCTGGCCGCCCTGGGGCTGTTCCCCATCCTCACCGCGCTCACCGGCGCGGCCTCCTGGGGGTGGGCATCGCCCCGCACGCTCGGCCTGCTGGCCGCGGGAGCCGCGGGCCTCCTGCTGTTCGCCTGGCGGGAGTCGCGCGCCGCGGATCCCATGCTCGACCTGGGCCTGTTCCGCCTGCGCACCGTGAGCAACCCCAACATCGCGGGGTTCTGCGTGGGGGCCGCGATGTTCGGCACCCTGCTCCTGCTGCCCTTCTACTTCACGGCGGTGCTGGGCTACAGCGCCCTCACCCTGTCGCTGGCCATCACGCCGATTGCGCTGTCGTTCATGGTCGGCTCGCCCACGTCGGGGCGCCTGCTCACGCGCGTGGGCAGCGACCGGATGATGCGCGTGGCGCTGTGCACCGCCATCGCGGGCGCGGTGATCCTGGCGGCCGGGTTCGGCACGCAGTCGTACGGAATGGTGGTGCCGGGCATGGTGGTGATGGCCCTCGGCCTCGCGGCCTCCACCGCGCCCATCACCAGCACGGTGATCCATGAGGTGCCCGAGGACCGGCTGGGCGTGGCGTCGTCGCTCCCGAACGTGTCGCGGTACGCCGGTGGTGCGCTGGGTGGGGCGCTGCTCAGCACCGTGCTGGCCATGTCCGTCCCGGTCGCCGTGACGGCGCAGGACGGCCTGGTGGCGGAGCCCTTCCGGGCGCAGGTGGCCACCGGAATGCGCAATGCGCTGCTCGTGGCCGCGGGCATCCTGGTGCTGGGGGCCATCGCGGCATTCCGCTCGCCGCGGGTGATCGGGCCCGGCGCCACCATCGTTGCGCAGGTGCAGGGCACC
The DNA here is from genome assembly GCA_938017905.1 of uncultured Thermoleophilia bacterium. Classification (GTDB taxonomy): domain Bacteria; phylum Actinomycetota; class Thermoleophilia; order Miltoncostaeales; family Miltoncostaeaceae; genus SYFI01. The sequence goes on from CALIKX010000060.1 coordinate 8,421, forward strand.
GGGGGCCGCTCGCGGTGACCCGTGGCTCGTACCTGGCGCTGATCGCGCTGCTGGTCTTCACGATGGGCACGAGCATCATCACCCCGCTCATCCCGCTCTACCAGCAGGAGTACGCGCTGTCGAACGGCGTGCTGATGCTGCTGTTCGCCACCTACACCGCCACGGTGGTGCCCACGATGCTGCTGGCGGGGAACGCCTCCGACCGCCTGGGCCGGAAGCGCCTGGCCATCCCCGCGATGCTCGTGATGACCAGCGCGTCGCTGGTGTTCTCGTTCACCGATGCCGTGCCGCTGCTGTTCGTGGGCCGCGTGCTGCAGGGCCTCGCGATCGGCATGTACCTGGGCGTGGGCACGGCGTTCGTCATCGATCACGCGCTGCCGGGTGCCAAGGCACTCGCGTCGATGACCGCCGGGGCTGCGTTCCGCATCGGCTTCGGCCTCGGGCCCCTGTTCGCGGGAATCGTGGCCCAGTACTGGGGCAATCCGCTGCACCGGCCCTTCGAGATCCACGTGGTGCTGATGATGGTGGGGCTGGCCTGCGTGCTGGTGGCGCGCGAGACCGTGCGCCGCCGGCCGTACCGGTTCGAGATGCGCGTGGGCATGCCCCCGGGCCAGGGCATCGGGTTCGCCGGCTTCATCGGGCCCGCCGCCTTCACGATGTCGTTCATGGAGGGCACGGTGCTGTCGCTGGTGCCTCTGTTCCTCTACAACACCCTTGGCGCCACGAACGTGGCGATCGCCGGGCTGTGCGGGTTCCTGGTGCTGGGCCTCGGGGGGATGACGCCCATCGTCACCCGCAACGTCGACCCGCGCCGCGCCGTGATGATCGGCGTGGTCATCTCGGCGCTCGTGACCTGGCTCATCGCCGGGGCGGCCTTCGTGGGCAGCGCCGCCATGGTCGTGGCGGCCGCCGGCATCCTCGGCTTCGTGAACGGCATGATCCTGCAGGGCGGCACGGTCATCTGCGGCACCATCGTGCCGCTGGAGGAACGCGGCAAGCTGATGTCGGCCCTCTACATGTGCGCGTATGCCGGCACGGTTCCCACGGTGGGCCTCGGGTACCTGTCGCAGGCGGTCGGGTTGACCAACGCGCTGATCGTGTTCAGCTCCATCGCGTGCGTGCTGGCGGCATGGATCGTGCTGGTGGGCCGCCGCCTGTTCCCCCGGGTCATCCCCTATGTGGAGCGCGTCACGATAGGTTCCCCGGCCTCATGAGTGATCAGGTCGCATCGATACTGAAGGGCTGGGGCGAGCCCGCCTACCGCCTGCGCCAGGTGGAGGACGCCCGCCGGGCCGGTGCCCGCGAGTGGGCCGAGGTCACGACGCTGCCGCTGTCGCTGCGTGAACGGCTGGAGGAGGTCGTGCCCCTCTGGAGCGTGGTGCCCGACGCCATGGCCGAGAGCCGCGACGGAACCCTGAAGTGGCGCCTGCGCACCGCCGATGGGCTGGCCATCGAGAGCGTGCTCATCGCCCATGCACGCGGCCGCCGCACGCTGTGCGTGTCCAGCCAGGCCGGGTGCGCGCTGGGGTGCCGCTTTTGCGCCACGGGTGCCATGGGGCCGGGCCGCGACCTCACCGCGCGTGAGATCGCCGATCAGGCACTGCTGGCCGCCGCAGTGGCCCGGGAGGCGGAGGCCCGCCTGGGCAACATCGTGTTCATGGGGATGGGCGAGCCCCTGCAGAACACCGGTGCGGTGTTCGATGCCATCCGCGAGATCCACGCGCCGACGGGCCTCGGCCTCTCGGCCCGGTCCATCGCCGTCTCCACGGCCGGGTGGGTTCCCGGAATCGAGGAGATGGTGTCGTTCGAGGTGCCCGTGCGTCTCGCGCTGTCGCTGCACGCCGCGGATGACGACACCCGCTCGGCCCTCATGCCCATCAACAACCGCTGGCCGGTCGCCAACGTGCTGGCCGCCTGCCGTCGCTACGCCGACCGGACGGGACGACGTGTGTTCATCGAGTACCTCCTGCTTGACGGCGTGAACGACTCCGCGGCCGATGCCCGCCGCCTGGCATCCCAGTTGCGCGACGGCCGCTTCCACGTGAACCTCATCGAGTACAACGCCACCGGTGGTGCGTATCGCGGGTCGCCTCCCGAGCGCGCCCGGCGGTTCTCCGAGGAACTCCAGGCGGCGGGCCTGCACCCCTCGTTCCGTCGCTCGCGTGGCGCGGACATCGCCGCCGCGTGCGGTCAGTTGGCCAACACGCCGGCCTGAGCCACGGCGCGGGGCGCAGGGTGGGTCCGGTATCGCGGTGGCGGGCACTCGCCGAAACGGGATCGGCACGTGCGGGGCCCGCACGTGCAGGATCCCCGGCTGCGATCCCCGCCACCGCGATACCGGACCCACCCTTCAGCGCTCATGCGCCGTGGATCAGGCCTGCAGGGCCTCCGCGCCCGGGGCGGCCAGGACCACGTGGTACTCGCGCACGTCGTACTCGGCGACACCCTCGGTCACGTAGGGATCGGCGGCGATCATCTCGTCCACCTGTTCACGGGTGACGCCCGTCGCCACGAGGACCCCTCCGCGGAGGGGCTCCTCGCGGCCGGCGGCGATGATGCGCCCGGCCTCGGCATTTGCGCGTACCCATCCCCGGTGGGCCTCGAGGTGCACCTCCACCTCGTCCACGGGCTTCAGGTAGCGGCCGAGCAGCAGGAACATCGCCCGTCAGACCTTGCAGGTAGCAAGGGATGCCAGCAGCCGGTCGGCGTCAGGCGTCTCGAGGGGAACAACCTGATCGACATCAATAATCATGCCGGCGCCGTCGATCACGTAGGTGCAACGGCCTGCGACACCGGCTTGGTCCAGGTAGCAGTCGTACGCCTGGGCAACTGCGCCCTTGGGGTGGAAATCAGCGAGAAAGTGCACGCCCTCCGCCCCGAGAGACTCCCTGAATGCCTTGAGGGACGCCTTGTTGTCAACGCTGACTCCGATCACGACTGCCCCCTCAACAGAGTCCGCGTTATTGACGATCGAGGTGAACCACGGCGTGCAGACGCCGGAAAATGCTGCAGGGAAGAAGTTGAGGTACACGGGGGTGCCGCGGAACTGCGAGAGGGTGACCTCATCGCCGTTGCTGTCCACCAGGGTGAAGTCCGGAGCCTCGCTGCCGACCTCGAGAGCCATGTCGTGTCTCCTGCTGATTCGCGTGCGGGTGGGGAACTGCCGCCACAGTACCGGCCCCGCGGCGGACACAGGCAGGGAAGTGCCGATGTCGCGTGGAACCGGAACGGCGGAACCCCCCGATAACGAATGGACCCCCCATGTCGTCCATGAATCAGCAGAAGGCCGCGGGCGTCACCATGGCGCTCACCTATGCGGTTGGCGCGCTGGGGCTTGCAATCGGCTTTTCCACCGCGTTCTCGTCCACGCCGGATCTGCGGTGGGCGTGCCTGTTCGCGGTGGGCCTCGCCGGCCTGCTGTCCTTCGTACGCCACGCGCTGATGCACCGCGGCGATGCCGCGCGCATGGGCTGGGACAGCGGCACCACCAACCCCTTCCAGATCGAGGTGGGGCTCGCGAACCTCGCCTGGGGGCTGCTGGCGGTGCTCGCCGTGGCCCTCTCGTGGGGGCTCGGCGTGTACGCCGCGTGCTTCCTCGTGTTCGGCTTCTACATGGCGGGCGTCACGACGTTCAAGGCGATCCGCTCATCCGCCGGGCACCCGGAGGAGTGGCGCACCGTGCTTCCGGCGGGCGCCTTCGCCGCCATGCTCATCGTGATCGGCGCCGCGGGTATCTCGGGCCTGCCCTAGGCCCTGCGAGTTCCGTGGACATCCTGCGGGGTGCGTGCCTGGGTCTGCAGCACTGCACGAGCAGGTACTCCTCGGCGCGACCCATGCGCCACGGGCTACCCGCGCGCCGCATTCCGGCGGAACCCGACGGTAGGGTAGGACCCGTGGCAGGTCCAGAGCGCACACGCCGTCGCCGGCCGTCGGGTCCTCCCGTCGGGGGCTGGGGCTTTGGCGCCGCGGGCATCCCCGGCGGGGCCTGGGCCGGCCTGTCGGCAATCCTCATGGTGGTGGCCATCGTGCTCCTCGCCACCGATTACACCGGCTACGGGGCGCTGCTGGTGGTGCTGGCGTTCGCCGCCGCGGTCAACCTGGTGCCGTGATCACCGATCCCGTCGCCCTGGCGGACGCGCTGCGCGCGGCCCGTCCGGCCGCCGAGCCCGCCGACCTCCCGCCCGAGGAGCTCGATGACCTGGTGCGTGCGGCGGGTGGGGACCCGGCGGATGCCGCGCTGGTGGGCCGCGCGGTGGTCGAGTGGGAGCGCATGCTGCCCTAGCGGGCCCCGGCCACCACCAGGTCGAGCCGCGCGGCCAGCGCCTGCGCCAGGGCGTCCTCCACCGCGGTCCGCGCACCGTCGCCGCCCTCGGCCGCGATCGAGGTGGTCGCCACCTCCGGTGCCCCGCATGCGCTCATCCGCGCGAACCATGCCGGGTCGGGGTCGGCGTTCAGCCCCACGCCGTGCATGCTCACGCCCTCGCGCACGCGGATGCCCACGCTGCCCACCTTCCGGCCGTCCACGTAGGTGCCCATCGCGTCGTGATCACTCACGGCGCCCGGCACGCCGCAGGCGTGGCAGGCATCGGTCATGGAATCGACGAGGGCCTGCACGAAGCGCCGCACGCCGGGGCCGCGGCGGAGGTCCATGAGCACGTAGCCCGTCACCTGGCCCGGTCCGTGCCAGGTCATCTGCCCGCCCCGGTCGGTGGCCACGCACGATGCGCCGAGCGCGGCCAGGGCTGCGTCGTCGATCCACAGGTCGTCCCGCGTGCCGTGGCGCCCGTAGGTGTACACCGGGTCGTGCTCGAGGAGCCAGAGCACGGCGGGCGACGTGCCGTCGCCCACGCGGTCGGCCATCACCCGTTGCTCCTGCCAGGCCTCGTGGTAGCCGATGCGCCCGGTGCGGCGCACCTGGGCTGGCCGGGTCATACCAGCAGCGCGGCGGGGTGCTCCAGTAGTTCCGCCACGCGGCCGAGGAACGTGGCCGCCTCCGCGCCGTACGCGATGCGGTGGTCCACTGACAGCGACAGGGTCATGACGTCGCGCACCACCACGTGGCCGTCCACCACGACGGGACGCGCGACAGCCCGGCCCACCGCGAGGATCGCCGCCTCGCCGGGGTTGATGACGGCGTGGAACCGGTCGATGCCGAACATGCCCAGGTTGCTCACCGAGATGACCGACCCCTCCAGCTCGTCGGGCCGGAGGCCCCCGGCCCGGCCCCGCCCGGCCAGGTCACGCACCTCGGCGGCGATCTCGGGCACGCCCTTGGCGTCGGCGTCCCGGATCACCGGCACGATCAGTCCCCCCGGCACCGACACCGCGACGCCCACGTCCACCGACGACGGCACCACCAGGTCGTCACCATCGAGTTGCGATGCCATGTCCGGGCGCTCGCGCACGGCCATCGCCACCGCGCGGATGACGAAGTCGTTGACGCTCGGCCGGTTGGCCTCGGGCAGCGCCACCCGCAGGTCGGCGCGGGCCGCGGCCAGCGCGGTGGTGTCGACGTCGCGCTCGAGGACAAACTCGGGGATGGCCGTGGCCTGCTCCATCCGACGGGCGATCGTCCGCTGCAGGCGGGTGAGGGGCGTGCGTCGACCCGCGGGCCACGATCCGGTGGCCCGCGGCACGGGCGGCGGCGGAGGCGCGGGCGGCTCCCCGGG
>CALIKX010000061.1 GCA_938017905.1 uncultured Thermoleophilia bacterium
GACATGCAGTTGAGCGTCGACCTGCTGAGCGGCGGGGGCACGATGGGCGCCATCGACACCGGTGCCGCCATGACCGCCCCCCTGGTGCCCACCCTCATGACCCTCACGGGCATCATCAGCGACATCGGCGGCCCGGTGGACCTGCCCGCGGGCAGCTACCAGGTGCGGTTCCGGCTGGCCGAGACCGCGCCCTGCACGGTGGCCATCACGGCCACCGCACCCACGCTGTCGGTGGTGACGCTCGGCATCGCCCAGTAGCGGACGCCTACGCGGCGGGCCGCCCCAGTATCCAGCCCTCCACGGCCAGATGCGCGGGGTCGATGCCGCCGGGCATGTCGGGCAGCAGGCCGTCCATCACGGCCACCATCTGCAGGGCGCCCACAAGGGCGTCGAAGCCGTCCTCGCCATCCGGCCCCGCGCCGAAGCCGCCCTCCACCGCATCCCGCAGCGCCGGGGAGGGGTGCACGGACGGCAGGTGCTGCGCGGCCCAATCCAGCGCCTGCTGCGCGCGCGCCCGGCGGTCATCTTGGCGCCGCTTGCTCCATCCGGTGCGCGGCAGGCCGAGCGGCCACTCGTACGCCGCCCGTGGGTAGCACTCGGACAGCACCACGCGGCCCGGGCACGCGAGCGCGGGCAGGCGCCCGTCCATGGGCCACATGCGCACGTGGTCGTGCGCGAGCGCGGGTGCCACCACCTCATCCCACGCCGACAGCGCCGCGCGCCCCACCTGCTGGGCCCCCACCAACCAGAACAGCGGAGCCGCCGCCGGCGCCCGGCCGGGAATCGCCCGGTCGCAGGCGCGCAGGAGATCATCGGGGCCCGCCAGCCCCAGGCCCGTCACCAGGTCGGCACGGGACGTGCCGCCCGGCGCCCGGGGGTAGAACGGCCGGCCGGTGGCGATGTCCGCGGCCGTGGGAGCAGGATCGGCGAACCGGGGCCACCTGCCATCGCGCATGCCCGCGAGCACCTGCCGGAATGCGGTGGCCCCAGCCGCGTGCGCCCATGCCCGGGGCACGCCCAAGGGCACATCCAGCCCCGCCACCACGCGTGCGTCCGCGGGATCGCGCAGCAGGGCCATGTGCTCCGCGTCGTCCCACGGGCGCGGCGCCTGCACATGCCATCCCCCGCCGTCGTCGCGCGCCACCACCACGCGGCGCCGCCCCGGTCGCATGCTCCAGTCGGCATGCAGGACGATCCGGGTCAGTCGAGCGGCGGGTACTCGATGACCTCGCTGAAGTGCACGATGGTCACCTGGTCGTCCTCGGTGATGTCGCGCGAGTAGATGTGGGTGAGGAACTGGATGATGTCCTCGACCAGGCGGAACTCCGGATTGTCGCGCTCGATCTCGCGCTGCGTCAGGTCGCCCACGCGCTTGAACGTGACCTCGTCGATGATCGCCGTGAACAGCCGCTGGCGCGGCCCGTGGCGATGCCCCACGGTCACCCACACCAGCTGGCCGCGGTCGTACTTGCCGCGCTTGTCGCCCAGCCGGATGGTGGCGGTCTTGCGCCCCTTGCGCAGTTGCTCGATGAACAGGGGCGAATAGAAGTTGAGCGCGTACATGCGGGCTACGCCACCGCCGCGATGAGTCGGTCGCGCGCGCCCGGATCGCGCACCGCCAGGAAGCCATCGGCACTGAGGTCGCGCACGCGGCGCTTGGCCGCCCGGATAATGGCCTTCTCGCCATCGTGCGTGATGAGCGACTCGGCCTCGCCCAGGGGGACCAGCTGCACGTTGTCCACCTCGGCCTGCTCGAAGCGCGCGGGCGACCCCGCCCGGTACAGCATGAGGAAGAAGTCCACGCTCTTGTTGATGCGGCTGCGCTCGGCGCGGGCCCAGAAGCGGTACGAGATCGTTCCGAGGGGCTCGAGCACCAGGCCGGTGAGGCCGGCCTCCTCGCGCATCTCGCGCACGGCGGCCTCGGCGGCGCCCTCACCATCCTCGATGCGGCCCTTGGGAAGTCCCACCACTTCGGACTCGGGCACGGTGATCAGCGGCACCAGGATGTGATCGCCCACGGGCACGAGCAGTACGCCACCCGCCGATCGCTCATGCCTCACCCGTGCCATGGGGCGACGATACCCGGGCGATCGGCCGTCTCAAAGGGCCGGGGGCCCCGGATTGCCCCGGGGCCCGGGCGGCGACATGCGCCCGGGCCCCCGCGGGCATCAGGCAAGGCCGATCCCATCGCACAGGTAGACGTCCTGGATGGCGTTGAGCAGGGCCACGCCCTCCTTCATGGGACGCTGGAACGACTTGCGTCCGCTGATCAGCCCCGCCCCGCCTGCGCGCTTGTTGACCACCGCGGTGTAGACGGCGTCGTGCAGGTCGTTGTCGCCCGATGCGCCGCCCGAGTTGATGAGCGGGATGCGGCCCATGTAGCAGTGCGCCACCTGGTAGCGGGTCATGTCGATCGGGTGCTCGGTCATGAGCTTGCCGTACATCCGCGGGTCGGTCTTCCCGAACTTCAGGGTGTCGAAGCCAGGCGCCGCGGTCCCGGGGGCCTTCTGCTTGATGATGTCGGCCTCGATGGTGACGCCCAGGTGGTTGGCCTGGCCCGTGAGGTCGGCGGCCGTGTGGAAGTCCTCGTCCGCGGTCGTGAATGCGGAGTTGCGCAGGTAGCACCACAGCACGGTGGCCATGCCCAGGTCGTGCGCCATCTCGAACGCCTGGGCCACCTCCTGGATCTGCCGCTTGCTCTCATCCGACCCGAAGTAGATGGTGGCGCCCACGGCCACGCACCCCATGTCCCGCGCCTGCTCGACCGACGCGAACATGATCTGGTCGTACCCGTTGGGGTAAGTGAGGAACTCGTTGTGGTTGAGCTTCAGCATGAACGGGATCCTGTGCGCGTACCGCCGCGCAACCGACCCCAGCACGCCCAGGGTGGTCGCCACCGCATTGCACCCGCCCTCGATGGCCAGCTCGACGATGTTGGCCGGGTCGAAGTACGCGGGGTTCTTGGCGAACGACGCGCCCGCCGAATGCTCGATGCCCTGGTCCACCGGGAGGATGGAGAGGTACCCCGTGCCGCCCAGGCGCCCGTGGTCGTACATCTGCTGCAGGGACCGCAGCACGGGGATGGAGCGGTCGCTGGCCGCCGCGACGCGGTCGACGAAGTCAGGGCCCGGCTTGCTCAGCCGCGATGCCGGGATGGTCTTGCAGCGATGGTCGAGGAGACCCTTGGCGTCCTTGCCGAGGATCTCCTCGATGCGCGTGAGTGATGCGTCGCCGGACGCCATGCGGTAACTCCCTGGTGGCTTGCACCAGAGATGCTACCGGCATGGCAGGGGGGCTACTTGCCCCCGAAGAGGCGCTTCAGCCAGCCCATGAAGCCGCCACCGGAGGACGTCTCGGCGGCAGCCGACTCGGCGGCAGACGACGTCGGGGCGTCCTTGGACACCCACTTGTCGAGGTCCTCCCAGCCGGTCTTGCCGGCGGTCTTCGCGGCGCTGGCGCCGTCGCCGACCCACTTGTCGAGGGCCTCCCAGCCGGTCTTGCCGGCGGTCACCGTGGCCGAGCCCACGTCCTTCGCCGCGCCGGCGGAGTCGCCGACCCACTTGTCGAGGGCCTCCCAACCGGTCTTGCCCGCGGTCTTCGTGGCGCTGGCGCCATCGCCAACCCACTTGTCCAGGGCCTCCCAGCCGGTCTTGCCGGCGGTCACCGTGGCGGAGCCCACATCCTTCGCCGCGCCGGCGGAGTCGCCGACCCAGTTCTCGAGGGCTTCCCAGCCGGTCTTCTTGGTGCTCATCTCGTACCTCTGCGCGGCGTCGTGGTCGGGGACGATGCGTGCCCGGGCGGGCGACGCTTTGCATCATACGTAACTAATCGCGCCCGCGCGCAAATCGCGCCGCGGAGTCCGCTGCCTCCACCAGCGCGCGGTACGAGGCCAGGCGCTCGGTGTCCACGGAGTCATCCACCGCGCATCCGGCGTCGCCCATGTGCCGGCAGTCAGGAAACCTGCAGGCCGCGGCGGCGGACGCGATGTCGGGGAAGCCCGCCGCGATGTCGTGGGGGGTCATGGGCGGCAGCCAGAACGACCGGACGCCCGCGGTATCGATGACGGCGCCGCCGCCGGGCATGGGGATGAGCCGCGGGTCAGTGGTGGTATGCCGACCGCTGCGAAGGCGTGCCGACACCGCCCCGGTCGCACGCTGCACCCCCGTGAGCGCGGTGGTGAGCGTGGACTTGCCCACGCCCGAGTGCCCGGCCAGCACCGCCAGGCGATCGCCGATCAGCCCGCGCACCTCGCCCACGAGCCCGGGGTCGAGGGCCGAGCCGATCACGACGCGGTGTCCTGCCGCGCGCTGGCGGCTGGCGACCTCGGCCACGGCGTGCGCATCGTGCGGCCGATCGGCCTTGGTCAGCACGACCGCGAGGTCGAGTCCACCTGCCACGGCCGCCACTGCATAGCGGTCGATCAGACGGGGCACCAGGGGCGGCTCCGCAACGGCGGCGACGACCACCAGGAGGTCGGCATTGGCCACCACCGCGCGCACGCGGCCACCGCTGCCCACCCGCTCCAGCACCGTGCGGCGCGGGCTGATACCGCGGATGATCCCCTGCGTCCCCGAGTCATCCACCGTCACGTGGTCGCCCGCCACGGGCGGCCCACCGGGGAGGCGCGGTGCCACCCGCACCTCGCGCGTCACGCCGCCGTCGTCCACCTCGGCAAGCGGACCGGCCACGCGCAGCACGAGGGGCGCATTCCGCGTCAGAGGGCGAGCAACTCCTGCGCGGTGAACAGGGCGTGGAGTGGGGCCCCGCCGAGCTCGGCCTCCACGGCCGCGCGGCCGCCGTCCTCCTCGCGATCCACCACCACCAGCGACGCGACCACCTCCGCGCCGGCCGCACGGGCGCGCTCGAGGGCCGTCAGCATGGAGCCGCCGCTGGTCAGGACGTCGTCCACGATGGCGACGGGGGTGCCCTCCTCCACGAAGGGACCCTCGATCCAGTGCTGCAGGCCGTGCTTCTTGGCCTCCTTGCGCACGAAGAACCCGGTCCAGTGCGTGCCGTCGGCATAGGCAGCCGCGCTCACGGCGCACACGAGCGGGTCGGCACCCAGCGTGAGCCCACCCACCGCGCGGGGATCCGCCGCCGCGAGCAGCGGGTACGCGAGGCGCCCCGCGAGATGCGCGCCCTCGGGGTCGAGCAGCACCTGCCGCACGTCGAGGTAGTAGTCGGACCGGCGGCCGGAGGCCAGCACGACCGACTCGCGGAACAGGGCGCGCTCGGCCAGCAGGGCGCCCAGGCGGTGGCGTTCGGTGTCGTTGCTCATCGGCGGGCACCGTACCAATGACCATGGGCGCCGACCCGCCTAGTCTTCCGCGGGTAGGCAACCCCGGAAGGTGCATGCGGTGCAGGTCTCACCAGAGCCCACTCCCAACCCGAACGCGATCAAGTTCACGCTGGACCGTCCATCGACCGACGGCGGCGCGCAGACGTTCCGGGAGGGATCCGACCCCGCTGCCTCGCCGCTGGGCGCGCGCATCTTCGCCCTCGGGGAGGTGACCAACGTGTTCGCCACCGCGAACTTCGTGAGCGTCACGAAGACCGACGGCGCCGACTGGTCCGACCTCGGTCCCAAGGTCGTGGAGGCCATCGGGGAGCACTTCGCGGACGGGGACGCGTGAACACCGCCAGCGGTGTCTTCTTCACCTGGCTGCTCGGCCTGATCTTCGTGGTGGGGGGAGTCGTCTTCCTGCTGTTCCTGGGGGACAACAACCTGCTGTTCGGGCTGCCCTACCTCGTGATCGGCCTGTTGCTCTGCTACGGCGCCTGGCGCCTGCAGAAGTCCGCCGCGAAGAAGGCGCAGGAGGAGGCGGAGGCCTTGGACGACGAGGCCGTCCCGCCGCCCCCGGCCGACTAGTTCGCCGCCCCCGTTGCCGGGCACGTAACCGTTCATCGGAACGGTTACGCGCCGGGCAACGGGGTGCGGGTCAGACGATGCCGGGGAGTGCGGCGAGCGCCTCCGTCGCGCGGGCGAGCTCGGTCTCGTCCACGTCCAGGTCCTGCATGTCGCCGTGGAGGAAGTCGGCGTAGGCGGCCATGTCGAAGTGGCCGTGGCCGCACAGGTTGAAGAGGATCGTCTTCTCCACGCCCTCCTCCTTCGCCCGCTCGACCTCGGCGACCACATGCCGGATGGCGTGCGACGGCTCGGGCGCCGGGATGATGCCCTCGGCGCGGGCGAAGCGCACGGCCTCCGTGAAGCACTCGATCTGGCTGTAGGCCGTGGCCTCGACGAGGCCCTCATGCACGACATGGCTGACCAGCGGCGCCATGCCGTGGTAGCGCAGCCCACCCGAGTGGATCGACGGCGGGATGAAGCCGTGGCCCAGCGAGTGCATGGGCAGCAGCGGGGTCATCTGGGCGGTGTCGCCGAAGTCGTACCCGTACGTGCCACGGGTGAGCGTGGGGCACGAGGACGGCTCGACGGCGACGATGCGGATGTCGCGTCCCTCGATCCTGTCCTTGAGGAACGGGAACGAGATGCCGGCGAAGTTGGAGCCGCCACCGACGCAACCGATGACGACGTCCGGGTAGGCACCGGCCATCTCGAGCTGCTCCTTGGCCTCCTGGCCCACCACCGTCTGGTGCAGCAGGACGTGGTTCAGCACCGAGCCCAGCGCATAGTTGGTGTCGTCGTGGGTGGCGGCCACCTCGACGGCCTCGCTGATGGCGATGCCCAGGCTGCCTGAGGAGTCGGGGTTGTCGGCCAGGATGGCCCGCCCCGCGTTCGTCTGGTTGGACGGGCTGGCGATGCACGTGCCGCCCCAGGTCTCCATCATCAGGCGCCGGTACGGCTTGGAGTCGTACGACACCCGCACCATGAAGACGTCGCACTCCAGCCCGAACCGCTGGCAGGCGAACGACAGCGACGACCCCCACTGGCCCGCGCCGGTCTCGGTGCTGAGCCGCGCGACGCCGGCCTCCTTATTGTAGAAGGCCTGCGGCACCGAGGTGTTGGGCTTGTGGCTGCCCGCGGGCGAGACGCCCTCGTACTTGTAGAAGATCTTGCAGTTCGTGCCGAGGGCCTGCTCCAGCCCCACGGCGCGGTACAGCGGCGTGGGCCGCCACATGGCGTAGATCTCGCGCACGGGATCCGGGATGGGGATGTACCGCTCGGTCGAGACCTCCTGCTCGATCAGCGCCATGGGGAAGATGGCGGCGAGGGCCTCGGGGCCGATGGGCTCACCGGTGCCCGGGTTGAGCGGCGGCGGCGGCATCGTCGGCAGATCGGCCGCGATGTTGTACCAGCGGTCCGGGATCCGGTCCTCCGGGAGCATGTAACGGTGCTGGGGCACGGGAAACTCCTTGCGGTCGGCGTCGCCCGGAATGCTACGGGCTACCTGAAGCGCATGCGGAGCGTCGACCTGCGGGTGGTGGACCCGGTGCGATCGCGCGCGTTGATGGCGTAGGTGATGCGGTACTCGCCGGGGCTGTCACCGCGCGGCACGCGGACGGAGTCGGACGCGTAGTACCGCCCCGGGTCCGCGGTCTGGGCACGGGGGCGGATGAGCACCAGCTTGTCGCGGTAGGGCGACCACACCGTGCCCGCCCGGCGCAGCCGCACCACCCGCCGCCCACCGATGCGGTAGTCCAGCCGGTACACGTACTTCACGCCGCGCGCGAGGGGCTGCTTCGCCGGGGTCCGGCCGTCGGCCTTCAGCACGCGGAACGAGGTGATGCGCAGTGACGGGCCGGCCTGCGCGGTGGCCACGCCACCCGGGGCCAGCAGCATCGCCATCGCGAGGGCCCCCGCCGCGACGGCGCGCATCACGCAGCGACCCCCGCCATCGGGATGACCACGCGGAAGGTGCTGCCCTCACCGGGGGTGCTCTGCACCTGCACCTCCGCGCCCAGGGCGTCGGCGAGGCCCTTGACGATGGCGAGCCCCAGCCCGGTGCCGCCGGACGCCCGGTCGCGTGCGCTATCGGCCCGGTACAGACGGTCGAAGATGTGGGGCAGGTGCTCGGGAGCGATGCCCACGCCGGTATCGGCAACCTCCACCACGGCGCTGCCGCCCTCGTGAATGGCGCTCACCCGCACGCTGCCACCGGGCGGGGTCGCCCGGATCGCGTTGGTCACCAGGTTGGAGGCGATCGTCTGCACGTGTGCGGCATTCGTGACGGCGACAACCGGGTCCTGCCCGGCGCGCGGGCCACGCAGCAGCACGCCGCGTTCCCCTGCGGCGTGCTCAAGCCGCTCCACCACCTCGCGGCAGCACTCCACGAGGTCGGTGGGCTCGCGCACGACCTCCTGGTCGAGGTCGGCGAGGGTCAGGGCCTGGAGATCGGCCACCAGGTCGCACAGCCGCCCGGACTCACCCTTGATGATCTCGGCCGCCTCGCGCCGGTCGTCGTCGGTGCGCGCTGCGCCATCTACCAGCGCGGAGGCGAACCCGTCGATCGCCGTGATGGGCGTGCGGAGCTCGTGCGCGACATCCGCGAGGAACTCCCGCTGCCGGCGATCGGTTGCCGCCAACTGCGCCGTCATGGCGTTCAGCGACGCCGCGACGCGCGCGAGTTCCCCGTCGTCCAGGTCCACGCGGGCATCGAGGTCGCCGGATGCCACGCGCTCGGCCTGCCCCGCGAGCGCCTGGGCGTCACGTCGGAGCCGACGGCTGGCAAGGCCTGCCAGCCACCACGCCACCGCGCCGATCACGAGGACGGCGCCGCCGGTCACCACGGGCACGGCCCACTCGCCCCACACCCCGGCATCCGCCTGGCGCTCCATCGTCACCTCGATGTCGCCATCGGCCACCACCGCGCGGGCCTCCAGCACCTGCACCGGATCGCTCCAGTACACGACCTGGCCGCCCTGGCGCACCACCACCCGGGTGCCGGGCAGGTACCGCCGGGCCTCGGCGATCCCCGCGTAGCCGTCCGTCCGCGCCACCTGCGCGATCTGCGCGCCCTGCTGCTGCAGCTGGGCCTCCACCTCACGCTGCACCCGTGTGCCGACGAACAGGGCGAGCAGAAGCTGGGTTCCCACCACCGCCACCACCAGTGCCGCGACGATGGCAAGGGCAATCCGGCCGCGGAACGACTGCGGCAGCAGCCGCGACCACCCGCGGCCGGGGGCGTCGCCGCTCATGGCCCCGCGGGATCGAGCCGGTACCCCACGCCGCGCACCGCGACGATGGGGAGGTCCTTGCCCAGCTTGCGGCGCAGGTTGGCCACATGCACGTCCACCGTCTTGCCGCCCACACCCGACTGGTAGCCCCACACGCGCTCCAGCAGGCGCTCGCGCGTGAACACCACGTTGGGGTGGGCCGCGAGCTCCGCCAGCAGGTCGAACTCCAGCCGGGTCAGCTCCACCTCCTGCCCATCGCGACGACACGTGCGGCTCACCGGGTCGAGCTCCACGGGCCCGGCCCGCAGCGGGCCCGACGGCCCCTCGCCGCCCTGCACGCGGCGCAGCACGGCGCGCACGCGCGCCACCAGCTCGCGCCCGGAGAACGGCTTGGTCACGTAGTCGTCGGCGCCCATCTCCAGGCCGGTGACGCGGCTGGCCTCGTCCTCGCGGGCGGTGAGCATGATGATCGGGACCGCCGGCTGGTCCGCGCGGATGCGACGGGCCACCTCCAGGCCGTCCACCTCGGGGATCATCAGGTCGAGCAGCACCAGGTCGATGCCGCCGGAGCGCATCTTCGCGAGAGCCTCGGCGCCGTCCGCGGCCTCGGTCACGGTGTACCCGGCCTCGTCGAGGTACATGCGGAGCAGGCGCCGGATCGAGCGCTCGTCGTCCACGACTAGGATGTGCCCGCCGGTGGCCACGGTGCGATGGTACCGCCGGATGCGGGTTGCATCACCGCGGAGTGGCCCCCTATCGTTCCCCGGCCGGGCGAGATAGCTCAGCTGGTAGAGCACACGACTGAAAATCGTGGTGTCCCCGGTTCGAGTCCGGGTCTCGCCATCAGCGAACGCCGCGTTCCCCCACGGGGGGTCGCGGCGTTCGCGCGTGCGGCGCCCTTTATCCTGAGGCCATGGATCTCTCGATCGTCGTGCCCGCCTACAACGAGGAACGGCGGCTGCAACCGACCCTCGACGGCTGGACCACCTGGCTGGACGGGTTTGACGGCACCGCCGAGATCGTCGTGAGCGACGATGGCAGCACGGATGGCACCGCTGACCTCGTGGAACGCGCCGCGGCGTCGGACCCCCGCATCCGGCTGAACCGCCGTGAGCAGAACGCCGGCAAGGGCGGGGCGGTGCGCTCCGGCATGCTCGCCGCCACGGGCGCGTACCGGTTCTACGTGGATGCCGACATGAATATCGCGCCGTTCCACGTGGATCCCGCGCTCGCGCTCCTGCGAAGCGGCGTGGCCGACGTGGTCACCGGCAAGCGCAGCCTGGCCCGCTACTCCGAGACCGAACGCAGCCCCGCCCGCCTCGCCGCCGGCGCCGCCGTGCAGGTGACCCGGCGCATCCTCGTGCTGCCGGTCATCACCGACACACAGGCGGGCTTCAAGGGGTTCGCCGCGGAGTGGGCGGAGAAGGTGTTCGGCGCGGCCACCATCGACTCGTTCGCATTCGACATCGAGGTGCTCTACCTGGCACGGCGAATGGGAGCGCGGATCGCCGAGATGCCGGTGGAGGTGGAGTTCCGCGATGACTCCACGTTCGACGTGGGGAAGCACCTGCCGCCCTTCATCGAGGACATCTGGCGCATCCGCATGAACGCCTGGCGGGGCCGCTACTCCTGACGCATGATCGCGACGACCTCCCCGGCCCTCGCGCGCACCTGCTCCATGGCGCTGCCGCCGTTCCGCGCCACCGACACCAGCCCGTGGGAATCGGGGTAGATGAGCAGGGCACCCCGCGGCACGTCGGCGAACGTGCGGCCCACCGTGGCCCGCGAGCGGCCGCCCTCCGCCGTGGCCACCCACACCCGCTGGCCCTGCGCAAGGCCCGCATCCATCAGGTGGCGCGCGGTCGCCCAGAGGGCCAGGTTGCCGAAGTGATCGACGCCGGCCACCAGCGCCTCCAGCACGCCCGGCATCACCTCGGCGGCGGGCAGGCGCGGCGGCACGATCGACGCCACCTCCACGCCCGGGCCCAGGTCGTCCAGCGACCCCCCGGCCGCCAGGTGGGCTGCGCAGGGCGCGAATACATCGCGACCATGAAACGTCTGCGACACCGGCTCGCGCATCCGGTCACGGGCGGTCACCTCCACTGCACGCACCGCCCCCTGGCGCTCCGCAACGAGGCCCAGCAGGCCATTGTCCGGACCGATCACCACGCGCCCCCAGGCGAGCTCCAACGCCACGGCGCGGCGGTCGGTCCCCACCCCGGGGTCCACCACGGCCACCATCACCGAGCCCTGCGGCATCACCTGCACCAACCGGTCCACGAGGATCGCGCCCCAGCGGATGTCGCCCGGGGGCACGTCATGCGCCAGGTCGATGCGCGCCGACGCCGGTGCGATGGCCGCCGCCACGGCGTGCAGGGCGCCCACGTGCTCGGTGCCCGGTCCGTAGTCGGTCAGGAACCCGAGCGGGCGGCTCATGCGGGCAGGGCGGCTGCCCGGATGACGGCCTCGATCAGGCCCGGGATGTCACTGGTGCCGGCCTCCACGGCCACCTCCAGTCCCGCATCGCGCGCCGTCTGGGAGGTGATGGGGCCGATCGACGCCACCACCGGCCCAGAGGCAAGGCGCGCGCGCTGGCCCGGGTCCAGCACGTCGAGGGTGTTGGTGACCGTGGACGACGAGGTGAACGTGATGATGTCCGCATCCAGTGCGGCCTGCACGACGTCGTCGGGCGGGCGTACGGCCAGCGTCTCGTACAGGGGCACGTCGTCCACGATCGCGCCGCGTGCGCGCAAGCCGTCCGCGATCACCGGGCGGGCATGGCGAGCACGGGCGATGAGCACCCGCCGGCCCTCCACGGGGGTCCCGGCCAGGGCCTCCAGCACCGCCTCGCCCACGAACCGCTCGGGAACCACATCCGCCCGGATCCCGATGCCCAGCAGGGCATCGGCCGTGGCGGGTCCGATGGCCACGAAGGTCTGGTCGGGGCGCAGGTGCCGGGCGTCCACGCCGTGCGCGGCCATGGCCGCGCCCAGGGCATCCACGCCGTTCGGGCTGGTGAGGATGACGATGTCGTGCTGGCCCATGGCCGCCATGGCCGCGCTCACCTGCGGGCTGGCCGTGGTCGGCTGGATCCGGATAACGGGCATCTCGATCACCCGGGCACCAAGCGCCTCGAGGGCGCCGCGCAGGTCGCTGGCCTGTGCACGGGCGCGCGTCACCACCACGGTGCGCCCGGCCAGCGGCCCGCGGCCGGCCGGCGCCAGGCCGGGGGCGCGCGACACCACATCGCCGAACACCAGGATCGCCGGGTTGCCCAGGCCCTCCTCATCCACCCGGTCGGCGATGGTGGCGAGCGTCGCCACCACCTCGCGCTGGCGGTCCGTGGTGCCCCATTGGATCGCGGCCGCGGGCTGGTCGGCGGGACGCCCCGCCGCCATCAGGCGCTCCGCGATGCCGCGCAGGCGGCCCATGCCCATCAGCACGATGAGCGTGTGCGGCAGGCGCGCCAGCAGGTCCCAGTCGTTCTGCTCAGCGTCCTTGGCCGGGTCCTCGTGCCCGGTGACCACGGTGAACGCGGTCGCCATGCCCCGGTAGGTCACCGGGATGCCGGCGGCGCTCGGCGCGCCGATGGCCGAGGTGATGCCCGGCACCACCAGCACGCGCAACCCCGCGGCCACGAGGGCCTCGGCCTCCTCGGCGCCGCGCCCGAACACGAACGGATCGCCGCCCTTCAGGCGGGCCACCACCCGGCCCTCGCGTCCCAGGCGCACCAGCAGGGCCGTGGTGTCGTCCTGGCTCATCGCCGCGCGGCCGGGGGCCTTGCCCACGTCGATCAGCTCGGCGTCGGGACGCACCAGGTCCATGAGGGCCTCGGTGCCCAGGCGGTCGTACAGCACCACCTCGGCGCGCATCAGCGCCTCGCGGCCGCGCACGGTGATGAGGCCGGGGTCACCCGGCCCGGCGCCGATCAGGTAGACGATGCCCTCGCTCATGCGGCCCCCACGGCCTCGGCGGCGCGGGCGCCGAGGTCCGCCGGATCGTCGGCGCTGCCCTCAAGGTCAGCGGAGCGCCCGCTGCCGTCCCACCACGCACGCATGCGCAGCAGATCGCCATCGGCCTCGCACAGGGCACCCGCGGGCACCGCGCACCCGCCGCCCAGGCGGCCGAGGAATGCCCGTTCGGCGTCCAGGCAGGCCCGTGCCCGGGGGTCGTCCAGCCCCGCACAGGCGGCGCGCACGGCCGCGTCATCGGCGCGCCCCTCGATGGCCACGATCCCCTGGCCCGCCGCCGGCAGGCACACGTCCAGCGGCAGGGGGCAGGCATCGTCGCGCACGATCCCCAGGCGCCGCAGGCCCGCAGCGGCCAGCACGAGTGCGTCCACCTCACCGGCATCGAGCTTCGCGAGGCGGGTGTCCACGTTGCCGCGCACCTCCACCACCTGCAGGTCAGCCCGCGCCGCCAGTACCTGCGCGCGGCGGCGCGGGCTGGTGGTGCCCACGCGCGCGCCCGGCGGGAGCGCCTCCAGGCCGCCTGCGGCGCCCACCAGCACGTCACCCGGGTCCTCGCGCCGGGGCGTGGCGATCACCGCGAGTCCCGTGGGCAGGTCGCCGGGCAGGTCCTTGGCCGAATGCACCGCGATGTCCGCGCGGCCGGCGAGCAGGGCCTCCTCCAGTTCCTTCACGAACATGCCCTTCACGTCCATGCCCGGTCGTGCCGCGGCGCCGGCCAGGCTCCAGCGGTCACCCGAGGTGGTCAGCTCCAGCAACGGGGCCTCATGCCCATGCGAGACGAGGGCGCTAGCCACCGCGCGCGACTGCGCGAGCGCGAGGGGAGACCTGCGCGTGGCCACGGTCACGCGCACCCGGTCAGTCGGCCGGGCCGCGCCGGCCCGCGGGCTCGGCGGGCGCGGTGCCGGATGAGGAATCCGGGATGCGGTCGGGCACGCCCAGGCCGAACAGATGACGCAGTGACTCCACGTGCCGCATGCCGTCAATGCTGGCGGCGGCCTCGCGCGCGCGCACCGTGGGCTCGTGCAGCAGCTTGTTCAGGATGGCGCGGGTGACCCGGTCGATGCGCTCTGCCTCCTCCGCGCCCATCTCCGCCTCGGATGCCCGGGCGATCTCGCCCTGCCGGATGGCCTCGGCCATCTCGCGCAGGGATGTGATGACCGGGGTCACGGCAAGGCCCGAGCGCCACGCGGCGTAGCGCTCCACCTCCTCGCCCACGATCACCTCGGCGCGGCGCGCATGCTCCTCCCGCTGGTCCCGGTGCTGGGCCACCACGCGCTCCAGGTCGTCGATGTCGAACAGCACCGCGCCATGCACGCCCGAGGCCGCGGGCTCCACGTCGCGGGGCACCGCGATGTCGATCAGCACCATCGGGCGGGCGGGCCGGTCCTCCAGCGCCACCTCCACCTGGGCGGCGGAGATCAGCGCATGGGGCGCATCGGTGGAGCACACCACCACGTCGGCCTTGGCGAGCTCATCGGCCAGGCAGTCGTAGCCCAGGCCCATGCCGCCCAGCCGCTCGGCGATCTCACGCGCGGTCCCCACCGTGCGGTTGATCACCACCAGCTCGCCCAGGCCGCGCTCCATCAGGGCCCGCGCGGTGGCCTCGGCCATGCGCCCGCCTCCCAGCACCAGGCCGCGCCGGCCACCCAGGTCGGGGATGGCCTCGCGCGCAAGGTCGGCGGCCACGGTGGAGACCGATACGGGGCGCACGGCCACCTGCGTCTCGGTGCGCACGCGCTTTCCGGCCTCGAGGGCCTGGCGGAACAGGCGGTCGCTCAGCACGCCCGTGGACTGCTCCTCGGCGCAGCGCTCCCACGCCTGGCGCACCTGGCCCTGGATCTCGCTCTCGCCCACCACCATCGAGTCGAGGCTGGAGGCGACCCGGAACAGGTGGGCCACGGCGCGGTCGTCCAGGTGCGCGTAGCGCACGCAGTCGAACTCGCTGCGGGTCATCCCCGTGCTGCCCTCCACCAGGGCGTCGCAGATGGCGTCCTCCGCGCCACCGGCGTCAAGGGCGTGCGCGTAGACCTCGGTGCGGTTGCACGTGGACAGCACCACGGCCTCGGCGATGTCCGGGTGGCGTACGAGGGCCCGCGCGAGCGTGCGTGCGTTGGTGTCGGTGAGCGCCAGCTTCTCGCGCTGCTCCACCGGCGCGGTCTTGTGCGAGATGCCGACGGCGACCAGATGGGGCATCAGGCCGCCTCCGATGCCGCGCCGACGATCCCGAGGGCCTCACGCACCTGCACGCGACAGGCGTCGGGTCCGTCGGCGGCCACCCGCTCGACGATACCGGAGTCCAGAAGTTCCTCCACCGCGACGCGGCGGGCGGCGATATCGGGGTACGTGGCGACCAGTTCCTCGCGGGTCTCGGCCAGCAGGTCGATCAGCCCGGCCCAGCCGGGGCCGAAGCGCTGCTGCAGGTCCTCGCGGATGCGGCGGGTCAGCACCGGGCTGGCACCCCCCGTGGTGATGGCCAGGGCCAGATCGCCCTGGCGTACCACGGCGGGAATGACCGCCGTGGAGCCCGCGGGGTCGTCGGCCACGTTGACCTCGGCGCCCATCCCGCGCGCGTCATCGCGCACGCGGCGGTTCACGTCCGCATCATTCGTGGCCGCGATCACGAGCACCGCGCCGTCCAGGTCGCCGTCCTCGTACCCGCGGGCATGGTGCTCGGCGATCCTGCCATCGGCGACCATCTCGCCGAGCGCGGGCAGGACCTCCGGACTCACCAGTCGCACCCGCGCGCCGCATGCGGCCAGGCGGGCCGTGCGATCGGCGGCAACGACCCCACCGCCGACCACCACCACGGTGCGCCCCGAGAGGTCCAGGAACACCGGGTACAGGTCGCGGCCCATCAGTCGGTGCCCCCGGCCGCGTCATCGCCCTCGGGCCCCTCACGGCGGTCCAGCATGCGGGTGATGGCCTCCACCTGTCGACCCACCCGCGCCGTGCGCGCGCCCAGCACCACCACGTAGGCCAGCACCAGGAACCAGATGACGGCGTATGCCGCGACCACGTATTGGGATCCACCGCTCATGCGTTCTCCAGTCGGAGTGCCAGGCGCCGCAGGGCGCGCTCGGACCGCCGGCCCACCAGGTCGACCTCGAGCAACGCGATGAACAGGGCGATCATCGCGGCCTGCGAGACCACGAACCAGATGAGCATCGATCCGGGCATGTTGGCACCGCTGCTCGTGAACACGACCGGGTGCACGAACGACTCCGCCACACGCACCGAGTAGAACGACAGGGGCACCGACGCGAACCCGGCGATGGCGTAGATGGCCGAGTACCGCATGCGGCGATCGTCCTCGGCCGACGAGCGCAGCACAAAGTACGCGGCGTAGATGAGCACGACGATCAGGTACGTGACCAGGCGCGGGTCGGTCCACACCCACCAGGTGCCCCACGACGCCTTCGCCCAGATCGACCCCGTGATCACCACGAGCACCGAGAACAGCAGGCCGATCCGGATGCTGGCCTCGCCCACGTCGTCCCAGCGGGCATCGCGGGTGCGCAGGTAGAGGATGCCGGCCACGCAGGCCACGGCGAAGGCCACGAGCGACGCGATGGCGATGGCCACGTGGAAGTAGAAGATGCGCTGGATGACGCCCTGATCGGCGTCCTCAGGCGCCACCAGGAACACCCCGATGGTCGAGACGACCACGAGGATGGTGGCGACGACCCCCCAGATCAGGGCGGCACGCTCACCGGGCATGCGCGCGGGGCTGTCAGTCGTCGAAGACGGCGTCATAGGTCGCGACGGAGACAAGGGAGAAAAGTATTGCGTACGCGAGCAGGAACAGGCAGTACCCCCGCCACTCGCTCATGTCATGTGGCCCTCCCGCCACGGCGTGCGTGGCTCCGGCGGCCGCGATGACCACCGGTACGAGCGCCGGCAGGAACAGCACCGGGAGGATCAGGTCGCGCGCGCGGGTGAACAGGGCCAGCCCCGAGAACAGGGTGCCCGAGAGCGCGATACAGGCGTTGGCGAGCAGGGCCGCGATGGCGATCCAGCCGATGGCATCCCAATAGGGCCCCTGCACGAAGAACACCCCCACGAGCGGGATGACGATCACCTCGACCGCCGTCATATAGAGGAAGATGGCGATGGCCTTCGCCCCCAGCATCACCACGCGGGGCACCGGCGACACCAGCAGGCCGTCGAGCACCCGCTGCTCGCGTTCGGCCACATACGAACGGCCTACGCCCAGCACGGCCGTGAAGGCGAGTGTCACCCACATGAGCCCACCGACGAACCGCGTGAGATCGTCGTCGCGGGTGCCGAACCCGAACTGCAGGATGGCCATCATCACGATGGCGAACAGCACCATGGCCACGATGGTCTCGCGCGTGCGCAGCTCCAGGCGCAGGTCCTTGCGCACCAGTGCCGCCAACTGGCGGCGGCGGCTCATGCGGTTGCCTCCTCGTAGCGGCGGCGCACGTCGCGGGCATCCATCCCGGCGGTCGGCTCATCCAGCACCACGCGCCCTGCCCGCAGCACCACCAGGCGGTCGGCCACATCCGCCACCCGCTCCACCTCGTGGGTCACGATCACCGCCGCGCGCCCGTCATCCCGCGCTGCGCCCAGCTCGCGGTCCAGCAGCGCCGTGGCGCGGGCGTCCAGGCTGGCATGCGGCTCGTCCAGCAGCAGCAGCAGGGGCCGGTGCAGCAGCATGCGCGCCAGGGCCAGGCGCTGCGCCATGCCGCGGCTGAAGGCCCGGACCGGGTCCTCGGCGCGCGCGAGCAGGTCCACGTGGTCGAGGAGGTCGTCGATGCGCCCGTCGCGATCGGGGATGCCGTACAGATCACCGTAGAGCTCCAGGTTCTGCCGGGCGGTCAGGTCGAGGTACACCAGCGGGTCGTGCGCCAAGTAGCCGAGGCCCGCCCGCGCACGGCGCGGGTCGTCGGCCACATCGGCCCCCAGTACCCTCAGGTGCCCCGCGCGGGGGCGCAGCAGTGTCGCCAGCATCCTGAGGAGGGTGCTCTTACCGGCGCCGTTCGGTCCCGCGATGGCCAGGCGCTCGCCGGCGTCCACCTGCAGGTCCACGCCGTCCACGGCCCGACGCTCGCCGTAGGCATGCACCAGCCCGCGCGCGCTGATGACTGGGTCAGGCGAGGCCCACCTCGGCGATCACACCCGCCAGGAATACCAGCGACATCACGCCGTTGGCCGTGCCGAAGGCCGCCTGGATCCGCGCGTCGTCGCCCGGACGCACCGTCAGGTGCTCCCACGCCAGCACCACCCCGCATGCAGCCACGCCCACGTAGTAGGGCCACGTGACCGACGCCGCCACGCCCGCGAGCGCGAGCAGCACGATGGTCACCCCGTGCAGCCCGGCGGCGATCCGCAGGGCGCGCTGCTCCCCGAAGCGGGCGGGAACTGACCGGATGCCCGCATCGCGGTCGTGCCGCACGTCCAGCAGCGCGTAGATGACGTCGAAGCCCGCGATCCAGCAGGCCACCCCTGCCCACAGCAGCACGGGCGCCACGGCGAACTCGCCGGTCACCGCGATCCAGCCGCCAATCGGCGCGATGCCGATGGCGAGGCCCAGTACCAGGTGGCACGCCCAGGTGAAACGCTTGGTGTACGGGTACAGCACGAACAGGGCCACGGGCACCGGCCACAGCCACCAGGTGATCTCGGGCAACTGGCTCACCGCGCCGAGCAGCGCGGCCAGGCTGAGCAGGGCGAACACGCGCACCTGGGTGACCGACAGGCGCCCGCTGGGAAGGTGGCGGCCGGCTGTGCGGGGGTTCGCGGCGTCCAGCCGGCGGTCGATGAGCCGGTTCAGTGCCATCGCCAGCGAGCGGGCGCCCACCATGGCCAGCAGGATCCAGCCCAGCACCGACCACGGGGGCAGGGCGTTCCGTGCCATCAGCGCGCCCGCGATGGCGAAGGGCAGGGCGAAGACGGTGTGCGAGAAGCGCACCATCCCGAGCATCGCCGGGACGACCGCCAGCCCCGACGCGGGGCGGGCTGCAGGCGAATGGCTGCTCACGGAGCCGATCTTAGGCCCCGGTGGGCGCCCCGGCGGGTCCGTAGCGCGGCGCGCCGCCGGTGACCGCGGCCCAGAACTGGTCGCCGAAGTCGAAATGCCACCACTCCTCCACGTAGGCCGTGAGGCCCTGGGCGGTGAGTGCGTGGAACAGGAGCCGCCGGTGAG
The DNA here is from genome assembly GCA_938017905.1 of uncultured Thermoleophilia bacterium. GTDB lineage: Bacteria > Actinomycetota > Thermoleophilia > Miltoncostaeales > Miltoncostaeaceae > SYFI01. Next base: position 19,213 of record CALIKX010000061.1, read on the forward strand.
AACGCGCGGGCAGGTCGATGTCCTCGAGCGCCGCGGCGCCGGCCTCGGGCACGAAGGCGTCGAACCCCGTGCCGAGGTCCAGCTCCGTCCCGTCGGCCCGCGCGAGCGTGAGGTCCACGGCACCGCCGGTCAGATGCGGAGGCGGGGCGTGGTGCCCGGGGTCGGGAGGGGTCACGTACGGCCGCGCCACCTGCTCCAGTTCCGGGCGCTCCATGTGGGGGTACTGAGCGGCCAGGTCCTCCACGTAGGCCTCGAACAGGGCGGACTGCGTATCGATGGAACGCCAGCCATCCCACACCAGCAGCACCAGATCCCCCGGCAGGGAATCCGCGGCCCGCACGAGCCGCTCGGCCAGGCCCTCGCGCAGCCAGCAGCCGGGCAGTGCTCCCGGCAGGCCCATGGCGAAGTACCGCGGGTCCTCGAGGACCCGGGGGCCCAGGTCCGCCACGGGCACCAGTGGCTCGTCCACCGGCGTGATGGGGATGTCGCGCCAGCCGGCCGGCTGCAGCAGCCGCGGCATGGGGGTGTCCGTGCGGGGATCCGCGTACGTCATGCGATTCCCCATTCCGACGCCTGCACGCGGGGTCCCGGGTCCTCGCCCGCGAGCACCGCCAGCACGGGGGCCACGCGGTCGGCGGGCGGGGGCACCGTGGCGGGATCCTCCTCGGGGTGGGCCTCCGCCCGCATCTGCGTGCGCACCGGCCCGGGGTTCACCGCCACCACGCGGATCCCGCGACCGGACCACTCCTCGCGGAGCATCCGGCCCACCGACTCCAGGCCGGCCTTGGCGATCGCGTACGCGCCGTAGCCCGGGCGTCCCGCGGCCCCCGAGGTCACCAACACCACAGCGGCGCTGTCGGCGATGGCCGGGGCCAGGCGCTGGAGCAGCCGCACCTGGCCGGTCAGGTCCACGGTGATGGCCTCCCACGTGGCATCCACGTCGGCGTCGGCCAGCGGGCCAAGCGGCCCCAGAACCCCGGCATTCATCACCACGCCCTCCAACCGTGGCACGGCCGCCATCACCTGCGCGGCCGCGGCGTCCACCGAGTCCGGCGAGCCGAGATCCATCTCCACCTCGTCACACATGGCCCCGGAGTCACGGCATGCCGAGGCCACCGCAGCCAGCCGTCTGCCGCGGGTGGCGGTGAGCACCACATGCGCACCACGTCGCGCGAGTTCACGCGCGACCGCCGCGCCGTACCCACGGGAAGCACCTGTTACCAGCACGCGCGACCCGGACAGGTCCGCGGCCGCCGGGGTCATCAGGGGACCTCAGCGCCTCCGTCGGCGGGCGTCGCGGGGCCGTCACCAGGCGCCGGCGGGGTGCCCTTCACCGCGGGGCTGATCTCGCGCACGTCGCTCTCGGGCTCCGTGCCGGCGAACTTGGCCACGTAGGCCGAGACGTCGATGGCGTCCTGGCCGGTCACGAGGTTCTGCGGCATGGCCACGGGGTACGAGCCCGGCTTGTCCGGCTGAGGGGAGATCTGGATCCAGCGCTTGGTCACACCGAAGAACTGCGTCTCCTCGAAACCCTGCTGGCGCGGGTAGCGGAAGGCGTCATCCAGATTGGGTCCGCTGATGCCCTTGGTGCCCGCCTCCACCATGGTGTGGCAGCCGCCGCAGTTCTGCACGAAGAGCGTGCGACCCGCGTCGATGTTGGCCGACGCAAGCGAGTTCTCGGCGTCACCGCAACCGGAGAGCACCAGGGCGCCGCCCGCAAGGACGATCGCGACGGATGAGGCCAGGAGTCGTGAGCGCAACGGGATCCCTAGACGAGGTAGACGAGGATGAAGAGCAGCACCCACACGATGTCGACGAAGTGCCAGTAGTACGAACCGGCGGTCAACGGTGTGTGGTACGAGGGCGAGAAGTCACGCATGTACGCGCGGCGCAGGCACAGCCCGAGCACGATCAGTCCCACCAGCACGTGCGCGCCGTGGAAGCCCGTAAGCGTGTAGAAGGCGCCACTGAACGCACGGTCCTGCGGGGTGAAGCCGAGGTGGGCGTACTCGTTCAACTGGATCAGCAGGAACGCCCCGCCGAGGATGATCGTCACCCACAGGCCGCGGATGAGTCCCTTGTTGTCCCCCGCCGCCAGTCGCTTCTCGCCCCACCACAGGGTGAACGACGACGTGACGAGGAAGATCGTGTTCACCAAGGTCATCAGGACCGGCAGCTGGAACGGCTGGCCGTCCGCCTTCAGCGGTGGCCAGGTCTCGTTGGCCACGCCGTACCGGATAAAGAAGTAGGCGGTGAACAGTGACGCGAACAGCATCAACTCCGACCCGATGAACAGCAGCATGCTGATCAGGGCCGGGTTCATGTGCTTCTTCTGCTCGGGCTGGCCGGTGGCCCCGCCCACGTGCGGCGCAGTGGTCGCCATCCGCTAGGCCCCCGCGATCTGTCCGAGGTTGACCGTCTCGACCGGCGTGTCGCCGGCGGCGGCCTCGGCGGCCTCGGCCAGCGCACGGGCCTCGCCGTTGATGCCGGCGATGATGATGCGGCTGGGCGCGTAGGCGCCGATGGCGAGCGGCAGTGCGACGGACGGCGCATCGTCCATGACCTGTCCCTCCACCGCAACGCCGGTGGACACCAGCGCGTTGACGGTGGCCGTCATGGCCTCGCCGGCCGCGCGTCGGCGCTCGTTGGCGTCAGCGCCCCAGCGGGGCTCCGGCAGGTCGAGCGGCGCGACAACGGTGAACCTGGCAGGTTGGGCGTCGGCGCGGGTGCGCACCACGGTGGCCAGGCCCTCGGCCCCAATGGCCTCGGTGGCCACGACCATCACCATCGGCAGCGCCGAGGCGCCCCCGATCGCACGGGCGTCATCCGCGGGCACCACGACGTGCGCGATGGGCGCCGTGGCGGCCTTGCGGATGCGGTCCACCACGTCGCGCTGCATCCAGCGGCTCTGCGATAGGGGCAGCGTGGCGACCACGATCTCGTTGGGGTCGGACTCCCGTGCGGCCTCGGTGGCCACGTCCACCACATCGCCCTCGGCAACGCGGCCGGTCGCCGCGACGCCGTGCCCGGCGAGGATCGCCAGGGTCGTCGCCAGACGGCGCTGCACTACCTCGCGGTCGTCATCGCCTACCGGTGCGACAAGCTCGAACGACCACAGGCCGTCGGCGTTGCGCGATCGGACCTCGTCGATGAGTGCCTGCGAGGTGAGCGTCTCGTTCGCCACCACCAGCACGGGGAAACGGGTGTCCTCCTTCAGCTCGCCGCCGAACTCCTCGGGGGCGAACACCACGGCGTGGCGCGCGTCCGGGATTCCGTACTGGTACGGGCCGCCGACCACCTGGGGTACGGCGTCGAAGTTGAACAGCGGCGGCGGCGAGGAGACCATCCACTCGAGGGTCTTGCCGCGCCAGGGGTTCCACGGCGCCTTGGCGCCCGACTTCCACGACACGACGATGTTGTAGAAGAAGATGATCGTCGCGACGCCGAGCATGTACGACCCGACGGTCTCGATCGAGTTGACGGTCTCGAAGCGGGGGTCGTAGTCCGACACGCGGCGCGGCATGCCCTGCAGGCCCTGCCAGTGCATGGGCAGGAACGTCAGCTGGGTGCCGACGAAAGTGAGCCAGAAGTGCCAGTGCCCGAGGCGCTCGGACAGCATCTTCCCGGTCATCTTCGGGAACCAGTAGTAGATGCCCGCGAACACCGTGTACACGCTGCCGCCATACAGCACGTAGTGCAGATGGGCGGTGACGAAGTAGGTGTCCGACACCTGGATGTCGACCGGGACGACCCCAAGGAACACACCGGACAGGCCGCCCATGAGGAACGTGAACAGGAAGCCCAAGGCCCAGAGCATGGGTGTCTTTATGTGGATCTTCCCCTGCCAGAGGGTGGCCAGCCACGACCACATCTTCACGCCGGTCGGCACCGCGATGATGATGGTGGTGATCATCATCGGCACGCGCAGCCACGAGGCCATGCCCGACACGAACATGTGGTGCGCCCACACGCCGAAGCCCAGCACCGCGATGGCCACCATGGAGAACGCCATCGCGCGGTAGCCGAACAGCGGCTTGCGCGCAAAGGTCGCGATGACCTCGCTGATGATGCCGAAGCCCGGCAGCAGCATGATGTACACGGCCGGGTGCGAGTAGAACCAGAAGATGTGCTGGTACATGATGACGTCGCCGCCCTGGTCAGGCACGAAGAAGTTCGTGCCCATGATGCGGTCGAACATCGTGAGGAACTGCGAGCCGGCGATGAACGGTGTGGCGAACACCACGAGCACCGACGTCACTCCGGTGGCCCACCCCAGGATGGGCATGCGCCAGATGGTCATGCCCGGGGCGCGCATCGTGATGATGGTGGCGAGGAAGTTGATGGCCGTCGCGATGGATGACGCCCCCGCGAACTGCACGCCGAGCTCGAACAGCGTCTGGCCCATCGTGCCCTGGCTGGCCAGCGGCGGGTAGGCGGTCCACGCCGACGAGAACATGCCGGTGAACATGCTGGCCAGGAACATGAAGCCGGCGACAGGCAGGAACCAGAACGACAGGGCGTTCAGGCGCGGGAAAGCCATGTCCTTGGCGCCCAGCATGATGGGCAGCACGTAGTTGGCGATGCCGCCGAACACCGGCACGGCGAACACGAAGATCATCAGCGTCGCGTGCATCGACAGGAACCCGTTGTAGGTCTCCCCGTCGGCGATCTGCTGCCCCGGGGCGGCGAGCTCCGTGCGGATGAGCAGGGCCATCAGCCCGCCCCACAGCATGAAGAAGAAGGTCATCGCCAGGTACTGGATGCCGATGACCTTGTGGTCGGTGTTCAGCCGGAAGTACTGCTTCCAGTTGCTGACCCCGTGAAACGAATGATCCTCATGCGAGATGTCGGCGCCCTTGGCCCAGCCCAGCCAGAAGTCGAAGCAGCCAATGCCCCAGAGGAAGCCGATTCCCCCGAGCAGTCCGGCCACGGCGCCGTATACCGCACCATCCCACAGCGGCTCGAACCCGAAAGCGGCGCGCAGCAGGAACACCAACAGGAACGAGAACAGCACCGCGCCGACCGTGCCGTAGAAGGCACGGATCCACCAGTACGACACCGGACGCGGGTCCTGGTGGTGGGCGTGGCCGCCACCAGGTGCGTGTGCGGGAGCGGGTGCGTGAGTTGCCATGTGCTTTTCGCTCGGCCTCGGTTGCGGTTACTTGATGGACTCGACAAAGGCGACGACATCCGCCAGGTCGGTGCCGGTGGCCAGGCCACCGGGCATCGCGCCCTTGCCGTTCTTGATCTGGTCGCGGATCTGGTCCGTGGTGAGCGTCGAGCCGACGATGGCCGGGCCCACGCCGGCCGTCTTGCCCAGGTCGGCGTGGCAGCCTGAGCACTTGGCCTCGAACACGGCCTTGCCGGCGTCGACGTCACCCGGGGCGCTCTCCAGCTTTGTGGCGGCAGCCGCCGCAGCGGTGCTGGCCTTCACGCGCGCCGTGGCCTTTGCCAGCCAGGCGGCATACTCCTTCCCGGTCACGACCTTCACCTCGGATCGCATGACGCCATGGCCGACTCCGCAGAGCTCGGCGCACACCACCGGGTAGGTCCCCGTCTTCGTGGGGTTGATCCAGAGGGTATGCGTGATGCCCGGGACGGCATCGCCCTTGATGCCGAACTCGGGCACCCAGAAGTCGTGAATCACGTCGCGGGCCCGGACATTGAGCTGAACCTGTCGCCCCTCAGGGACCACCAGCGTCCCGGTCTCGATGCCGGCCTCGGGGTAACCGTACGTCCACATGAACTGCTGGGCATAGACATCCACGGTGATGCGGTCGGCGGCAACGGCCTCGTTTCGCTCGAGGACGATGTAGCCGTACACGGCCACGATCACCAGCGCGATCGACGGGACGACGGTCCACACGATCTCCAGCTTCGTGTTGCCGTGGGTCGGCGGCCCGTCCTCCAGGTCGTCGTCCGAGGCCCGCCACTTCCAGATCGCGTAGATCAGGATGCTCGTGACGATCACGAAGAAGACGGCGCTCATCCAGAAGAGGAACCACAGGAGGCCGAATGTGCGCTCGGCCTGCTCGGTGCTCGCGGGCGGCAGCCAGTCGATGATCAGTGCCTGCGCGGCGGTGATGGCCGCGACAACGACCGCAATGACGGCGAGTGGGATGATCGGGATCTTCTTGTACACGAGGGGGAATTCTAGTCGTGGAGGGGTCTGGCGGCGCCCCCGAAATAAGCGCGACACGACCCGGGTTCAGGGGTCCTGTTGTCCCTGATGCGGCATCCGGGAAAACCCGCAGGGGCGTTCATGCCGCCACCGCGGGCCGCCGGGCCATGGGCATCGCGGCGATCAATCCGCACGCGACGAACAGCATGCCGCCCGTGAACAGAGGTGAGCCCACGCCCACCTCCTGGAAGAGGGCGGTGGCCGCGATGGGAGCGATGAGGCGGGCCAGACCGCCAGCCGATGCCATCACGCCGAGGATTCCGCCCTGATCATCCGCGGGGGCCCGCTGCGAGACGATCGCGTTGACCGTGGGGAAGGTGAGCCCCGACCCCAGGGCCAGCAGCACCAGCACCGGGAACAACGCCCACAACTGTGTGGTGAAGCCCAGCATCACCAGCGCCGCGGCGGTCATCCAGAGCCCGGCGCGCAGCACCGGCCACTCCCCCACCCGCGACGTGAGCCGGTGGACCACGCCGCCCTGCACGATCGCCGCAAACACCCCGATGAACACGAAAACCAGCCCCGTCTCGGTCAGCCCGAAGTCGAACCGGCGGTTGCCGAACAGCGAGAACACCGACTCCATCCCCACGAACCCCAGGCCGCCGAGGAAGGCGATCCAGATGAGCGGTCCGTACTCACGCGACCCCACGGCGCGGACCAGCGCCGTCCAGCGCGACTGCCGCGCGCCCTCGTGGCTGCCGCGCGGGCGGCTCTCAGGCAGGCGCTTCCATGCCAGCGCGAAGTTCGCGAGGGCGGCCGTCGCGGCCAGGATGAACGGCGCGCGGGGATCAATGGCCGCGAACAGCCCCCCGATGCCCGGGCCGATGATGAAGCCCAGCCCGAACGCGGCGCCGATCAGCCCCATGCCGCGCACCCGGTCCTCGTCGGTGGTGATGTCGGCCACGTAGGCCTGAGCCGCCGCGTACGACGCGCCGGAGATGCCGTCGAGGATGCGCGCGAGGAACAGCACCCAGAGCGCCGGGGCAAACCCGAACATCAACCAGGCCACCGAGGAGCCCAGCAGTGAGCCAAGGATCACCGGCCGGCGGCCGAAGCGGTCCGACACACGGCCCCAGATGGGCGCGAAGATCAGCTGCATCAGCGCGTACACGCCGGTGAGCAGGCCGATCTCCACCACCGACGCCCCGAACTCCTCGGCGTACAGGGGCACGAGGGGGATGACGATGCCGAAGCCGATCAGGTCGATCAGCACCGTCGAGAAGATGATGCCCAGGGGCGTCGTGAAGAACCCCAGCCCGCCGAACCCGTGCCGCCGGCCGCCCCCGCTCACAGCGCGGCGTCCACGGCGATCACCACGAACAGCAGCGCCAGGTACAGCAGCGAGTAGTGGAAGGTGATCGCCGCCCAGGGGCGCGAGCGGTCATCGCGCCACAGCATCACGGCCATGCCCAGGAACGGCAGGCCGAGTACGAGGGCTCCCACGAGGTACACGACGCCCGCCCCCGCGGCGTACGGCAGCAGGGTGGTGCCCAGCATCACGATGGTCCACAGCAGCACCTGCACCCGCGTCGCGTGCTCGCCGTACACCACCGGCAGCATCGGCACGCCCGCCTGTGAGTAGTCCGTGCGCAGCATCAGGGCGAGCGCCCAGAAGTGCGGCGGGGTCCACACGAACACGATCGCGAACAGCAGCACCGCGCCGAACGTGATGTCACCGGTCACGGCCGCCCAGCCCACCAGCGGGGGGATCGCCCCCGCCGCGCCGCCGATGACGATGTTGTGGATGGTCGTCCGCTTGAGCCACAGCGTGTAGAGCCCTACGTACAGCACCACGCCCACCAACGACAGCGCGGCCGCGAGCCATGTGGCCAGGAAGCCCAGCACCAGCACGCTCACCACCACCAGCGCAATCCCGTAGGCCAGGGCCGCAACGGGGCTGATGCGGCCCGCGACGATGGGCCGGCGATCGGTGCGGCCCATCACCGCGTCGATGTCGCGGTCCACCACCTGGTTGATGGTGTTGGAACCACCGGCCGACAGGTACCCGCCCACCACCGTCCACAGGACGAGCCAGCCATTCGGCACGCCCTGTTCGGCCGCGAACATGGCGCACACGGTGGTGACCAGCAGCAGGGAGATGATGCGCGGCTTCGTCAGCGTCACGAGGTCGCGCACGATTCCCGTTGGCCGCGCGACCGCCCCGGCCGTGGCGGTGCTCACGGCATCACCGATGCCGTCCATGCAACCAACGCGATCGACATCACGAGGGGCAGGATGAGCCAGAGGGTCTCGGTCGAACTACTGGCACCACGCGAGACCGGGGCACGCATGCCCCACATGCTGCGGACGATGGCCAGTCCGGCGCCCACGACGAGGACCGCGGCGATGATGAGGACGGCGAGGCGCACGGCCGCCGAGGATAGTGCAGGCGCACGGGCCGTCTGGGGGCCGTTCGGGTTGACGTTCGGCCCCGAAGGCGGCACCGTGCCGGGTCATGGACTCCCACTGCGACGTCGTCGTGCTCGGCGCGGGCCCCGCGGGCCTCGCCGCGGCGCTGCGGGCCGCCCGCTCCGGGGCGTCGGTGACGCTCGTGGAGGCGGGCGACCGGGTGGGTGGCCTGTGCCGCACGCTGCAGTCGGATGGATGCCGCTACGACCTGGGCGGGCACATCCCGTTCCTGCGCTCGCCGGAAAGGGTCGCGTGGGCCGAGGAGCTCATGAACACGCCCCTCATCTGGGTGGACCGCCCTGTGGCGCGCGTGGAGGATGGCCGCATCCGCGCCGGGCGGTACATCGACCAGCACCCCGACCGCGTGGGCGACGCCGTGCCACCCGACGGCTCCGCCGCGGGTGAGCTGGGCTCCACCGTCGGGGTGTCGTTCCGCGACCGGGTCATCCGGCCGTACATGCAGAAGGTGGACGGGTGGCCGCTCGAGGTGATCGCGGCCGACCGCGCCGTGAAGCTGCGCGATGAGCAACGGGCACCGGACGGCTTCTGGTTCCCCCCCGGCGGCATCGGGGCGCTGATGGATGCCATGGCGGCAGCAGTCACCGATGCCGGGGGAACCATGCGACTGAGCACGCCCATGACGGCACTGCACCACGAGGGCGGCCGCGTCACGGGCATCGAGGTGGGCGGCGCCGACCCCGGCGTCCTCCACGCGGGCGCCGTGGTGTCGGCCATCACCCCGGGGCTGGTGGTGCGCGCGGCCGACCCGACGGCGCCCGAGGGCCTGCTGCCCCCGGTGACCATGCGCGCCGTCGCGCTGGTGTACCTGATCGCGGACCGGGCGCCCGTCACCGACGAGGCCTGGATTCAGGTGTCCGACCCCCGGGTGCCGTTCTCGCGCATCGCGGAGTTCGCCAACTGGGACCCGGCGATGGTGCCGCCGGGCCGCACGGTGCTCTGCGCCGAGGTCTACGGAACGGGCGGATCCGACGACCCCTGGTGGTCGCTGGACGACCCCGCGCTCGCACGCGCCTGCGCGGGGGCCATGGCCGACCCACTGGGCTGGGTGGACGACCCGGCAGACTTCCGCATGCTCGGGGTCGTGCGCCTGCCGCGCGCGTACCCGCTCATCGAGGCCTGGCGGGTTGACGAGGCCACCCGCGCACCTATGTGGCTGGCCGGGATCGAGGGCCTGGAACTGGCGCGGGGGGGCACGGTGGTGACCGCCCTCGAGGCCGGCGAGGCGGCCGCCGACCGCGCGGGCGGCGCGGTGATGGCGGGCGCCACGTGACCACGGCGGCCACGGGCCTGGCGGACCGCCTTCGCGATCTGCTGGGCCCGGACCGCGTGCTGGAAGGCGACCTGGCGCGCAGCCTGTACTCCCACGATGGCTCCATCGTGGATGGCGCGTGCGGGTTGGTGGTGCTGCCCGAGACCACCGAGGAGGTGTCCGCCTGCATGCGGATAGCCCACGCCGCCGGTGTGGAGGTGACCCCGCGCGGGTCGGGCACCGGGCTCACCGGCGGCGCCGTGCCCCTGGGCGGCGGGCTGGTGGTGTCGCTCGCCCGCATGCGGGCGATGGACGAGGTGGACGTCGCGAATTCATGCGTGTGGGTGCAGCCGGGCGTGCTGAACCTGGACGTCTCCACGGCGGTGGCGCACCTGGGCCTGCACTACGCGCCCGACCCGTCCAGCCAGCAGGCCTGCTCGATCGGCGGCAACGTGGGCACCAACGCCGGTGGCCCCCACTGCCTGGCCTATGGGGTGACCGTGCAGCACGTGATGGGCGTGGAGATGGTGCGCCCCGACGGCGAGGTGGTGATGCTGGGGGGCGTGGCGCCCGACCCGCCCGGGTATGACCTGCGCGGCGTGGTGGTGGGCGCCGAGGGCACAGTGGGGGTGGTGACGCGCGTGCTGCTGCGCCTCACGCCGCTGCCGCCCGACGTGCGCACGATGCTGCTGGACTTCACCACGGTGGCTGACGCCTCCGCGGTAGTGCAGGGCGTCATCGCCGAGGGGGTCATCCCGGCGGCCCTGGAGATGATGGACCGCAACATGACCCTGGCGGTCGAGGAATTCGTGCATGCCGGCCTGCCCACCGACGCCGCGGCACTGCTGCTGGTGGAGGTGGACGGCACGGAAGCCGAGGTGACCACTGCCACCGCGGTGGTGGAGCGCGTGGCCCGGGAGCACGGCGTGCGCACGGTGCGGGTGGCCCGCGACGAGGACGAGCGCGCGCTGCTGTGGAAGGCGCGCAAGACGGCCTTCGGGGCCGTGGCGCGCGTAAAGCCCTCGTACTACCTGCACGACTGCGTGGTGCCGCGCACCAAGCTGGTGGAGATCATGGAGGCCATCGGCGAGATCACCGAACGCGAGGGCGTGATGTGCCTGAACGTGTTCCACGCGGGCGACGGCAACCTGCACCCCATCATCGCGCTCGACCGCAGCGATCCGGACGAGACCGCGCGGGCCATGCGCGCCGGCGACCAGATCGTGCGCGCCTGCGTGGCGATGGGTGGCACGCTCTCCGGCGAGCACGGAATCGGCGTGGAGAAGCGGGAGTACATGCCGCTGGTGTTCGACCACGACGACCTGGAGGCGCAGGCCTGCGTGCGGCGCGCCTTCGACCCCTCGGGGCGCATGAACCCGGACAAGGTGCTCCCCACCGGCACGCGCTGCGGCGAGGTGGGGCTGGCCGACGCCCAGGTGCCCGAGGGCACGTGGATCTGACGCCCTCCACGCGCGAGGAGATGGCCGCCGTCCTGCGCGAGGCCTCCGCCGCGGGGCGGGTGGTGGACATCCGCGGCGCCGGACTGCACGCGCGGCGCGGCCGCCCGTTCACCGCGGACGAGGTCATCAGCACCCGCGGGCTCACGCGGCTGGTGGATCACGTGCCCGACGACATGACAATCACGGTGGAGGGCGGCACGACCGTGCAGGAGGTGCAGGGTGCCGCGGCCGCTCATCGCCAGGGGTGGCCTCAGGCCCCGGCCGAGCCCAGCGCGACGGTGGGCGGGGTGCTCGCCGCGGCGGTGAGCGGCAGGCGCCGACTGCGGTTCGGCCCCATTCGCGACTCGCTGCTGGAGGTGGTGGTGGCGACCGGCGACGGCCGCATCGTGAAGGGCGGCGGACGCACGGTGAAGACCGTGACCGGATACGACCTGCCGCGTCTGCTCACCGGGTCGCTGGGCACGCTCGGGGTGATCGTGCAGGCCACGCTGCGGCTGTGGCCGCTACCGATGGCCGAGACGTGGTTCGGCGCGACGGGCGACGACGCCGCCATGCTGGACTTGGGGCAGCAGGTGATCGCCGACCTGCACCGCCCCACGGCCATCGTGGCCTCGCCCGGTGCGCTGCACGTGTGCCTCACCGGCGTGCCGGACGATGTCGTGGCGCCCCCGGGCATGCAGCCGGGTGGCGAGCCGCATGGCCCCGTGGGCGCCGGGCTGGTGCAGGTGGGCGTTCCGCCGGTGGCGCTGCCCGCGCTGGCGCGGCGCCTTGCCGCGGATGGACAGGACTACGAGGCCTGGCTCGGAACCGGCATCTGCCACGTGGCGGTCGCGAGCGCCGGTGAGGTGGCGGCGGTGCGCGACCTGGCCGCGCTGCACGGCGGCCACGCCCAGGTGATCGATGGCGACGACCCGCTGAGGGCCGATCCCTTCGGGCCCCCGCCGCCGGGTGCAGACATCATGCGGCGCATCAAGGACGCCTTCGACCCCGCGGGAATCCTGTGCCCCGGCCGTTTCGCCGGTGCCGAAGCGGTGCCCGCATGAGCACCGGGTGGACGCCCGGGGTGCCGGCCCCGGAGCGCGACGACCTGAACACCTGCGTGCAGTGCGGCCTGTGCCTTCCCCACTGCCCCACCTTCCGCGTGACCGGCCTGGAGACATCGTCCCCACGCGGGCGCATCGCAGCCATGCGCGCGGTGCAGGCGGGCGACGCCCCGGTGCAGGGCGACTTCACCCGGTTCACCGATGAGTGCCTGGCGTGCCGGGCCTGCGAGGCCGCCTGCCCGTCATCCGTGCCCTACGGCCGCCTCATCGAGGCCGCCCGCGTGCAGGTGGAGGCCAACCGGCCGGCCGCCGAGCGCGCCGGGCGGCGGCTGGCGATCGGTGGGGTGATGGGCCATCGGCGGCTCACGCGACTGATGGGATGGGGCCTGGCCATCACGCAGGCCCTCCGGATTGACCGCCTGCTGCCGCGCCGCCTGCGGTTCGCCGCCCCGCGCGTGACCTTCCGGGGCATGCGCCGGCCGCTGGCGCAGTCGTCGGGAGACGGCCCGACGGCGATGCTGCTCACCGGGTGCGTCATGGACATCGCATTCCGCCCCGTGCACCAGGCGACGCTCGACGCCCTGGTGCGCGCCGGATACCGCGCCGTGCTGCCCGAGGGCGGTGGGTGCTGCGGCGCGCTGGCCGCCCACGCCGGCGAGCGGGAGTCGGCCCGTGCACTGGCGCGGGCGCGGATCGCCGAGATGGAGCAGGCCGATGTGATCGTGGCCGACAGCGCCGGGTGCAGCGCCCACATGCGCACCTACGGCCACCTGCTGGCGGACGACCCCGGGTGGGCCGCGCGTGCCGCCGCCGTTGCCGCGAAGGTGCGGGACGCAGTGGAGATCGACGCCCCTCCGGGGCGCCCGGTGGAGGGCAGGATCGCCGTGCACGACGCCTGCCATCACCTGCACGCGCAGGGCATCGGCCCGGAGGTGCGCCGCACGCTGCGGGCTGCGGGGGCCACCCCGGTGGATCTGGGCGACGGTGGGCGGTGCTGCGGCGCCGGGGGCATCTACAACGTGCTGGAGCCCGAGATGGCGGCCACGCTGGGCGAGCAGAAGGCGCGGGCGATCATCGCCACGGGCGCACCCGTGGTGGCCGTGGCAAACCCCGGCTGCGCCATCCAGATCGCCAACCACCTGACTGCCCTGGGATCCGACGTCCGCGTGCAGCACCCCCTCGAGATCGTCGACTGACCACACGGTTCCCGCCGACCGTCCCGGCGGAACCCGTGGGGACCGGGGCGCAGGCCAACTCGGGAATCATCGCCCGCATGACGCCGCACGGGCTCGCCCCCATCGCCGCTGCTTCACTCGCACCCGGCGAGACGGCATTCGGACCGGCCATGCCCGACCACCGGGTGCACCCGGGCGTGGGCGCGGGCGGCGTGCGGCTGGGGATGAGCGAGGGCCAGGTTCTGCGCGTGCTGGGGCGCCCGGACGAGCGCCACATGGTGCAGGGGGCTACCGGACGACTGGTTCACCTGCTGTGGACAGGCATCGCGGTGACGCGCTGGGCCGGTGCCGGGGGGCGCGTGGTGGGCATCGCCATCACCGATCGCGGCATCCGCCTGGAGGACGGCACCGGGGTGGGCACGCCGCGGATGCAGGTGCGGCGCCGCTTCCCGCGGGCGCTCACCGACCCATCATGCGACGCACTGACCATCGCGGGCGACGGGGCGGGCACGCCCATCACCACGCTCGCCTTCGGCCCGGGCGGACGCGTGGCGGAACTGCGCATCGGCCGCGAGATCGCCTGAGCGGACGCGCTAGCGTGCCCGCCCATGAGTGATCCCGCCGCCCAGTTCGGTCCCCGAGGGGACTTCTCCATCTCATGCGAGGTCGACGCACCGCCCGAGCGGGTCTTCGCCGCGTACACCGACCCCGAGGCGATTCCCCACTTCTGGGCACCCGAGGGCGTGGAGATCCCACCCGACAGCGTGGAACTCGAGCCCGTGGCCGGGGGCGCCTTCAACATGGTGATGCGCGTCGGTGAGCACGAGGTACCCATGACCGGCACGTTCGCCGAGGTGGTGGAGCCCGAATACGTGGCGTTCTACGACGGCGGGTCGGACATCCGCTGCACCATCTCGTTCGAGGGCACCGGCGACGGCCGCACGCGGGTGACGGTCCTGCAGACCAACGTGCCCGAGGAGTTCCGCGGCGAGAACGCCGAACTGGGCTTCCGGAGCAGCTTCCGCCGCCTGGCCGCATACCTGGGGGGGTAGCCCCGGCCGGGCGTACAGTCGGGGAACGACGTGCATGCACCGCACGCCCCGACCCGGGAGGACCCCATGGCCGACGACGCCGCACCCCCTGCGAGCCAGGTCACCGACGTGCCGATCCTCGAGGCACTCGGCAACCGGCGCAGCATCCGCTACTTCGATGAATCGCGCGAGGTGGAGCGCTGGAAGATCGAGGCCATGCTGCAGGCCGCGCGCTTCGCGAGCTGCCAGGGGAATATCAACGCGACCGAGGCGATTATCGTCCGCCGGGATGAATGCGAGCGCTGGGACGAGCTCGAGGAATGCGTATCGGGCTTCAACGTGCAGATCATCAACCAGGCATCGCACCTCATCCTGTGGCTCACCAACGTCAACGCCTGGTACGGACGCGCCGTGGACGGCATCTCGTCGCTCAGCCTGTCGGGCGCGGCGACGAAGTACCACGGCTGGAACTACGAGTTCTCGATGACCCAGACGATCCCGCGCCTCATGAGCTTCCCGCCCGAGCGCACGGAGATCCTGCTGCGGTTCGAGACCGGCCAGGCCGTGGCCAACGCCATGGCGGCGGGCGTGGGACTCGGCGTGGGCAACATCCTCATCGCGTTCGGCCGGAAGCCCGGCGGCATCGAGAAGGCCTTCGGCCTGCCCCCGAACTACAAGTTCACGTGGGGCCATGCGGTGGGCTATCCGCTGGAGGACCCGAAGGGCGGCGGCCAGCGGCCACGGCTGAAGTTCGAGCGGCTGTTCCACGACAACGCGCTGGGCACCCCGTATGAGTGCCAGCCCTCCACGGTGGAGCTGCTGCGCGAGAAGGGGCTCATCCAGGAGCAGGCGCCGCTTCCGGGGCGCTTTGAGGAGATCGTGCAGATCGCCGAGAGCCACGGACGCGACCCGGGGATGCTCTACTTCCCCGCCGCGGAGATCCGGCGCCTCATGGCGGACGAGGACTGGGACTTCGGCCCGAACATCCGCGCGAAAGCCGAGCAGGTGCTGGCCGACGAGGACCTGCCCGACTACCCGCAGGAGATGCGCGACACCTTCATGCGCCTCGCGGCCGAGCACGGCATCGACGCCACGAAGTTCCTGCCGAAGGACTGACGTGGACTACGAGGACATCCTGTATGAGGTCGGTGATGGGCGTGCGACGGTCACCATCGACCGCCCGGAGAAGCTCAACGCCTTCCGCGGCAGGACCATCCTCGAGTTGTGCGACGCATTCGAACGCGCCGGTGATGACGAGGCCGTGGGGATCATCGTCTTCACCGGCGCAGGCGAGCGCGCCTTCTGCGTGGGTGGCGACGTGATGGAGCCCACGCGCACCATGCGCGAGAAGCGCGAGGGGCACATCCTCGGCCCGCGCCTGGCCAGCGCTATGCGGAACAACGGCACGCCCATCATCTGCCGCGTCCGCGGATGGTGCATCGGCGGCGGCAACGAGCTGAACATCATGAGCGACCTCACCATCAGCGACGACACCGGGCGCTTCGGGCAGGCGGGACCGAAGATCGGCTCGGCCCCGCTGTGGTGGGGGTGCCAGTTGATGCCCGCGGTTGTCGGCGAGAAGAAGGCGCGCGAGATGCTGTTCCTCACCCGCCACTACGACGCCCACGAGGCCCGGGCCATGGGCCTGGTGAACGCGGTCGTGGCGGCGGATGCGCTGGACGCCACCGTGGACCGGTGGTGCGAACAGATCCTGCGCCGGTCGCCGCAGGGCCTGCGCATGGCAAAGATCTCCATGAACACCCGCACCGACGCCCTGTACGGATCGGTGAACGCAGGGATGGAACTGATGGCCATCAACCACGTGTACGGGCCGGAGCCGCAGGAGGGCATCCGGTCGTTCCAGGAGAAGCGGCCCGCCGACTGGCGGCGCTTCCGCGACGGAGAGGGGCCCGGGACCGCATGAGCAGCACCGAATGGAGCACCTGGTACGCCGAGGAGGACCCCTCCACGTGGGTGCTGGCGCGCATCCTGCGCGAGCGCGCCGGGGCCCACCCCGACCGCCCGTACCTGCGCTACGGGGATGGCGGATGGGTGACCTACGGCAACATGAACGACCGGGCCAACCGCATCGCGGGCGGGCTGATCGCCCGTGGGGTGCAGCCCGGCGAGTCGGTGAGCGTGATGCTGCCGAACTGCGAGGAGTTCGTGCAGTGCTGGTACGGCATCCTCAAGGCGGGCGCGGTGATGAGCAGCATCAACACCGCGTACAAGGGCGACTTCCTCTCGTGGACCATCACGTTGGTGGAGGCGCGAACGCTGGTGATCAGCGACGCCTTCCTGGACCGGCTGGATTTCATACGCGCTGAGGTGCCGCTGCTCGAACGGGTCATCGTGGTCCCGTCGGGGGCACCCACCGGGCCCGAGCCGTCCGTGGCGTGGGAGACCCTGGACTCGCTGATGGATGCCCCCGCGGGCGAGCCCGACGTGGCGCACGCCTGGACCGACGATGCGCGCATCATGTTCACCTCGGGCACCACCGGGCGCAGCAAGGGCGTGATCAAGCAGAACGCCGCCGACTACTTCTCCGCCCGCGGCTCACTGGAGTACATGCGCACCCGGCGCGGGGTCGGCCTCGACGACATGGCCGCCGAGACCTGGTTCTCATGCCTGCCGCTGTTCCACAGCAACGCGCAGGTGCTCACCGCCTACCCGGCGCTCATCGCCGGCGGGCGCGTGGCATTCGTGGAGCGATTCTCGGGCACGCGCTTCTGGCAGCAGGCCATCGACACAGGCGCGACCATGTTCAACGGCATCGGCGCGATGCTGTACTTCCTGTGGAACCAGCCGCCGTCCGACCTGGACCGCGCGCACTCGGTGCACTCGGTGCTGGCCGCCCCCGCGCCGCGCGACATCTACCACGAGTTCGAGGAGCGTTTCGGCGTACAGCTGACCGAGGGCTACGGGCTCACCGAGACCGGCGTATGCACGGTGATGGATCCCACCCAGCCGGTGCGCCTCGGGTCGTGCGGCCGCGCCAATCCCGGATATGAGGTGACAATCGTGGAGCCGGGCACCGACCGAGCCCTGCCGCCGGATACGCCCGGCGAGATCGTGGTGGACATGAAGGTCCCCAACATCGTGATGCGCGCTTACTACGGAATGCCCGGGAAGACGGCCGAGGACTTCCGCAACCTCAAGTTGCACACCGGCGACCTCGGCCGCATGGACGCCGATGGCTACGTCTACTTCATGGACCGGGTGAAGGACTACATCCGCCGGCGCGGCGAGAACGTGTCGTCCATGGAGGTGGAGCGGCAGATCGCTGCGCACGAGGGCATCGCCGAGTGCTCGGTCATCGGCGTCAAGGCCGATGAGGGCGCATCGAGCGAGGACGAGATCATGGTGGTAGTCGTGCCCGAGGGCGATGCACCCGACCCCGTGGACCTCACGCACTGGATGGCCGAGCGCATGCCGTACTTCATGGTGCCGCGCTACATCCGGTTCGTGGACGCCCTGCCGAAGACGCCCACCGCGCGCGTGCGCAAGACCGAACTGCGCGATGCGGGCGTGACCCCCGACACCTGGGACCGTGACGCGGCGGGCGTGGAGGTTCGCCGCTAGTCGAAAGGTGAGGTCTAACCACCCATGCGGGGATCCCGGACTGGCCGGGAAAGGTCCACGATTCCAGTCATGAATCGCCAAAACCTCCCCAGCATGGCAGTCGCGATTGCGGCCCTCATCGTCGGGCTCACCGGAACCGGCATCGCCGCCTACACCCTTCCCAAGAACAGCGTGGGCACGGCCCAGTTGAAGAAGGCCGCTGTCACGAACACACGTCTTGCGAACAACTCCGTGGGAACCAAGCGCATCAAGAACAATGCCGTCACGTCCCTGAAGATCCGGAACAGGACCATCAAGGAGGCGGATCTGAGCTGGGACCTGTGGGAGGAGATCCGGAGCGCTGCAGGCGCGCCGGGTACGCCGGGTGCGCCGGGACCACGAGGAGCGATAGGGCCGCAGGGGCCGCAGGGGCCGCAGGGGGCGACTGGACCCCAGGGCCCGGGGTTCACCGGCCAGTACGGGCAGTGGAGCAGCCTGCAGAGCCAGGGCGGGGCCAGCTTCGCCTCGGGGGCGACGATCCCGATCCTGTTCGACCACGCGGACATCACCCCGACGGCGGGCGTGGCGATGGATGCGAACCTGTGGAACTGGCGCCTCGAAGGTCCCATGACATGGGCCGGCGCCTACTCCGCGCAGGTCAGGAAGACGGGTGCGGGGTCCGCCACCCTCCACGTCTGGTGGCAATACGCGCTTCCGAAGACCGGCTGCAACGAGGACTCGGATTTCCAGCCGATGCCGAATTCGGCGACGGCCCACACCCTTTCATCCGCCGGTGAACAGGCGGTGCTGGCCGTCCAGTACGTGCTGACGGTGCCCGAGGGCGGTATGTGTGCGCGCGTGGTGGCACAGGCCGAGGGCTCCGGCACCGAGCCCGAGGAAATCGTGCTGCCCTTCCACGCCGCGTCGGGGTACCGACCCGCCGCGCCGTCGATCATCGCCAATGTCTGGCGTATCGCGTAGCCGGGGATTCTGAGCGGTTCGCAGCGCCGGCCGCAGGTTCCTTACGGCATAAGAAGCAGCCGCTCCGCGCGACAAAAACGTCACAGCAGCCCCGGTCGGCCTCGGTCGTCGTGTGGCATGTGCGCAACATCAGCCCTATCCTTCGCCACATCTGGCACGAACTCAGTGCCCCGCTCCCGCCGACCAAGGAGAGAGGACGATGACCACCGAAGCCGACCCCCTGGGGATCGTCTCCGGCGCGCCGCTCGGATTCACCGACGCCCTGACGTACCCGCACTTCCAGTCGGTCTTCGACCGCAAGTCACGGCGGGTCGCTCTCGGGATGACCGTGGAAAGCGACGTGATCGACTACTCGTCGCCGTACGAGCCGGTTCCGCTCTCCGAGCTCGAGGAGGCGCTCCTGGTCATGGCGGCAACCGGGCTGAACGGCCTGGCCCTTGCCGACCTCGACCCCCACCGCGGCATGTCCACGCTGGTGCAGTGGACCAACCGCACGTGGCCGAGCGCATGCTCGAACCACGGCACGGAGCTCTTCTGGAGCAATGACGACGGCCTGTGGTGGCTGGACATCTTCAAGATGGTCCCCGAGCCCGGCGAGGTCTCCACGCTGTCGGGCAGGCCCATCGAGGAGCAGGCCGACTTCGTGGTGGACCTCTACCGCCGCGCGAAGGTGCGCCTGCACGAGGGCCGGGCGCAGCTGCCCACCACGCTGCCGGGGCTGTTCGACTTCAACCAGTGGAACGCCAACAAGCCGGGTACCACGTTGTTCGTGCCCATCACGAACATGACGATGGAGTACATCAACGTGCTCTTCATCTACCTGGCCCGCTCCTACGCCTTCAACATCGTGGACGAGCGCCACGGCGGGCGCTCCGCCGGCCTGCAGAAGTGGGTGGACGAGGGCCGCGTGGACCCCGCGCGGAAGATGGGCATGATCGAACTCGAGAACCGCGTACTCTCGATGATGGTCGTGGAGCAGGCGTTCATCTGCCAGAACCTGAACGTGGCCATGCAGGCCCTTGGCCTGGGCGGCTGGACCTTCACGGGGTACCTGCCCAAGTTCGTGATGGGTGGCGGCGACGTGCTCGGGCTGGGCTTCCGCTTCAACGAGGACAACGACGGCAATACCTACGCCGTAGGTCGGGACGGCTACTACGAGGCCTTCGTGCCCCCGTACTACAAGGACATGCACGAGGCGGTGGACGCATTCATGGCCCTGAAGTGGGGTGCCATGGACACCGACGTGAGCAAGCCGTACAAGACCGAGTCCATGAACGAGGCCTTCACGGCCGCCATTCCGCGCCCGCACGACGAGACCGTGGAGATGGTGAAGGCGTACTGCCAGTACGCCTACGACACCTACGGGCGGTTCCCGGTGGCGATGGACCCGATGTTCCAGCGCCTTACCACGCAGGTGCAGCACATCGACACCGACTTCTACGACAAGTACTACCCCGAGGGCTCGTACAGCGGCCAGCACGCCAGCCACTTCCAGCGCTGGCACTCCGACCTGTGCGACCACGACGGCAAGCCGCCGCGGCGGCAGTAGCCGCAGGGCTCATCAGGAGGATGCACGCGACGGGGGCCCAATGGGCCCCCGTCGCACATCCCGGCGCGATTCCCGCCCGCTAGGGCTTGGCGTCGCCCGCCGTGGCCTTGGCCTGGGCGATGATGCTCTGCACGCCCTGCAGGGCCTGCACCTCGGCCTGCACCAGGGTGCCGGCTCCGGTGGCGAAGACCGCCTTGGCGATCTCCTTCGGCGTCTTGCCGGCCTCAGCCGCTGCGACGATCGCCTCGGTGAGCTTCTCCTGCTCCTGCTGTGCGGCCGCCTGCAGACCCTGCCCCTCCAGGTTGGTGGTGGCAAGTGCGGCGGTGGTGGACCTCACGTCCGCGAGCCCATCATCGCCGAGCCCGACGCCCAGCGGAATGAGGGCGCAGAGTGCGACGACCACGAGGGCGCCGACGACCGGTACGAATTCCTTGAATTTTCCCATGCAGGGAAATCTGCCATGCGCGGTGGACGCCTGCCCGTGAGCCGGGTTCTATGCACCAGCCGGAACGGCGGTGCGCATGGCGGCCAGCAGGCGCGCGAGGTCACGGCGGTCCGTGGGAGCAAGGGCGCCGACAGAACCGAAGCCGATCCCGAGGAGCGCCTGCACCCCGGCCTCCATCGCCTCGCGACCCGAGTCGGTGAGGCACACCACGCTCACTCGCCGATCGGCCGGGTCGCCGCGGCGCTCCACGAGACCGGCCTCACCGAGGCGGTCGACCAGGTACGTGGCGCTGGAGCCATGGATGAGCAGCAGGTCGCGCAGCCGCATGATGGGCAACTGCCCGTCGCGGGTGAACGAGAGCAGCAGTAGTACCTCGAACCGCGAGAGGTTCAGCCCCAGCGGCCGGAGGGCAGCCTCCAGTTCGCGGATCATCAGCGCATAGGTGCGCAGCATGGAGACGACCACCGTGAAGCGGTCGGCATCCGGGTACCGGGCATCCCACTGCTGGCGTGCCTTGTCCACCGGATCATGGGCCATGGCCTGATGATAGTCGGATATCCGATGATTTGACATCCGACTATCTCCCGGCGATACTTCCCACGTGACTGGGCACCTCACCGACGCGCAGCGTGATGCCTGGGACCTCGCCCGCGAGTTCGCCGCCGGGGAGATCACCCCGCATGCCGCCGACTGGAACGCGCGCACGCATGTACCCCTCGATCTGCTGCGCCGCATGGGCGAACTTGGCCTGCTGACCCCGGCGATCCCCGAGGAGTACGGCGGGCCGGGCCTGGACGCCACATCCCTGTGCCTGATCGTGGAGGAGATCGCCCGGGCCGATGCCGGCGTGGCGGTGGCCGTGGCCGTGCAGAACGGCCTGGTGGGGGCTCCGCTGCTGAGGGCCGGCACGGAGGAGCAGAAGCGCCGGTGGCTGCCCGAACTGGCGAGCGGCCGGACGATGGGCTGCTATGCGCTGACCGAGCCCGACGCGGGATCCGACACCGCCGCGCTCTCCACGCGCGCGCGGCCGGACGGCGACGGCTGGCGCATCACCGGCGCCAAGCAGTGGATCAGCAACGGGGGGTTCGCCGACCTATTCGTGGTGTTCGCACGCACCGGCGGCGAGGGCGCCCATGGAGTGAGCGCCTTCATCACACCCCGCGCCGAGGGGCTGGAGGTGGGGGCGGAGATCCCGAAGATGGGGCTTCATACGTCATCCACCGTGGGCCTCTCCTTCGACGAGGTCCCGGTGGCGGGTGACGCCATGCTGGGCGCGGAGGGAGAGGGGCTCAAGCTGGCCCTGGCGACGCTGGACGGCGGGCGCATCACCATCGCCGCCCAGGCCTGCGGGATCGCGCAGGCATCCCTCGACCTGGCGGTGCGCTATGCGAGCGACCGGGATGCCTTCGGCGGCCCCATCGCCCGGTTCCAGGGAGTGCAGTTCCCCATCGCCGACGTGGCCGCGCAACTCGATGCCGCGCGCCTGCTCACCCTGCACGCAGCCGGCCTGCGCGACGCCGGCCACCCCCACGGGGCGGCCGGGGCGAAGGCCAAGCTGTTCGCATCATCGGTGGCCGTGCGCGCAGCGGATGTGGCGGTGCAGACACTGGGGGGCTACGGCTACTCCGCCGAGTACGACGCCGAGCGGCTCTACCGCGACGCCAAGATCACCGAGATCTACGAGGGCACCAGCCAGATCCAGCGACTGGTGATCGCCCGCGACCTGCTGGGCGACGCCGCGCGCTGACGCCGGCTATGCCCGCCGGCGTGCGATGGCGAATGTCTTGACGAATCGGTAGCGGTACAGGTCGTCGGGGTCGGCCGCGCTGCGGAAGGCCGTCCGCATGCGCGCCGGAGCATCGGCCCGCTGGGGCGCGGGCAGGTCGTCCCACAGGTGGGTGGCCACGGCGTCCATGCGATCGGCGATGGAGTCGGGCGGTACGGCGCGCTCCCGCACCTCGGCCCAGGTGTCCACGGCGTCGAGCCCGACGGATTCCAGGGTCGCGGACAGCCAGCTCAGGGTGATCTCGTTCGACACGATGGAGTCGCCCAGTCGTGACAACGGTGGGCCCGCCGCATGCATGAGATCCACGGTGGGCCGGTCGTGCCCCTCCCCCGGCGCGAGGATGGCCACGACGCCGCCGGGGCGCACCACGCGGGCCATCTCCCGGATTGCCGCCGCGCGATCGGGCATCCAGTGAAGCGCCATGGTGCAGATGGCCAGATCAGCCGAGCCCCCTGGCACGCCGGTGGACACCGCATCCACCGCACGCAGGTCGGCATTCACGTCGGGATGCGCCGCCAGGTGGCCGGCGAACACGTCGAGCATGGGGCGCGACGGATCCACGCCGATCACCTCGCGCACACCGCCACGGGCGATCACCTCCATAGTGGCGAAGCCCGTTCCGCAGCCGATGTCCACCACGCGCGCGAATGTCTCATCGGGGAGTGCCGCCACCAGCCTGCGGGACCCGGCGCGATTCAGCGCCACCAGCTGCTCGTATGCGGCGGCGCTGCGGTCGAACGAGGCCGCGGGGTCGTTTGCAGTGCCCATGCATGCGTTCCTACACCCCACGGGGACATGCCGCCCCGGGGCACCTCCACCGCCGATGGGCGGGGCATGATCGTGCTGGACGTCGCCAGCGCGCACTGAGCTGGCCGAGCGGTCGGGTGGTGGGTCCTAGCCGGCGGAGCCCAGGCGGTGCACGGCGATGAGGCTCGTGGCGCCCGGGGTGGCCACCTGGGGACCGCTGGTCAGCACCACGCGGGCGCCATCGGGCAGGCCCAGACGCTCCTGTGCCCGGCGAAGGCTGCGCTCCACCAGGGCATCGATGGGCTCCTCGGGCCGCTGGTGCAGCGGCTCGGGGATGACGCCCCACTCGAGCGCGAGATGGCGGGCCACCTCGGCATCGCTGCACAGGGCCAGGATGGGACGGCGCGGGCGGAAGCGGGCGGCCGCGCGGGCGGAGCCGCCGGTCTCGGTGGGGATGACGAGCGCCTCGGCCTTGATCTCGCGCGCCAGCAGCACTGCAGCGCGCATGACGGACTCACCGGTGGTGCGTCCCTCCTCGCGCGAGCCGCCCTCGACGATCAGCGGCGTGACGCCGTCCTGGGCGTCCAGGGCGATGGCCGCCATCTGCTGGATGGTCTCGACCGGGTAGCGCCCCACGGCGGTCTCACCGGACAGCATCACGCATGAGGTGCCGTCGATCACGGCGTTGGCGACATCCGACGCCTCGGCGCGCGTGGGCTCCGGCGCGGCGATCATCGACTCCAGCATCTGCGTGGCGGTGATCACCATCTTCCCGCGCTCGTTGGCCGCCTGGATGATGCGCTTCTGCAGCAGCGGAACGCGCGACACGCCTGCTTCCACGCCCAGGTCGCCGCGGGCCACCATCAGCGCGTCCGCGGCGTCGGCGATCTCCTCCAGGTGCTCGATGGCCGACAGCGTCTCGATCTTGGCGATGATGCGCGCCGGCGACCCCAGGATCTCGCCCCGGAGCTCACGGATGTCGTCTGCGCCGTTCACGAACGATAGGGCGATGAAGTCGGCGCCGGCATCGAGCGCCGTGCGGACGTCCTCGCGGTCCTTGTCGGTGAGCGCCATGCGGCCCACCTGCGCGTGCGTGAGGAAGGCCCCCTTGCGCGGCAGGGCGGTGCCCGGGATGACGCAGGTGCCCATGAGCGCCCCCTTGGCCCGCTCGGCGATGGCGATGCGCGGCGCGCCATCTCCGATCACCAGCTCGGAGGTGCCGGGGTCGGCGGCGTCCACCACCCCGGGCCAGTCCACCACCAGCGATCCCGTGGCCCCCTTGGCCTTCGGGTCGCCGACGATCCGCACCCGGTCACCCTCGTCCAGGTCAGCGCGACGCGATGCCTCGTGCAGTCGGATCTTCGGCCCCTGCAGGTCGAACATGATGGCCACGTGCCGGCCCGCGGTGGCCGCGGCGTCACGCGCCTGCCACGCACGGCGGATGAAGTCGTTGCGCGTGCCGTGCGAGCAGTTGATGCGCACGCCATCCACCCCGGCACGCACCATGGCGACCAGGGCGCCCTGGTCGTCGGTGGCGGGCCCGAGGGTGGCCACGATCTTGGTGCGGCGGAGCGCGTTCATGGGGGGCGGGATGCTAGTCCCGCGCGGTGAGATGGGCGTTGCGGGTGCCGTGCCCGTTACCGCCTACGCGAACTTCGCCCCCGCGAGGCTGGTGCCCGAGTGGGTGGGCGGACCGCCGTTCGGCTCCACCGAGATGTCCACCGCCGCGTAGTCGGCGGGGGCGGGAAGCGGCAACGTCAGGTCCACATCAGGTGACGACGGGGTGAACGACCCCACCGAGGTCATTTCGGTGGACCCCTTCTCCAGCACCCACACCTCGTAGTGGTGGCCCGACGGTGGCGGCGGCACGTCGCGCAGGGCCACCTCGACGGCACCACCCACCTGGTCGGCCGCGTACAGCGACGCCGTGCCGGACACCCCATCGCCTCCCTGCGCCACCACGGCGGTGCTGGCGGTGAGCGGACCGGGGTCATCGCCCCCGCCCGTGAGGGAGGCGGTCACGCCCACGGCGATCGCGGCCGCGCAGGCCGCCGCGGCGATGGACGCAAGGACGGTGCGTCGGCGTGCCCGGCGGGAGTCGAGGCTGATCACCGGCGCGAGCGGTGCCGCGCCATCTTCCTCCGCCGCGACCGCCGCGGCGATGCGGTCGCCCAGGTCCGGCGGTGGCGGAACGGGCGGCAACGCGCCGCGCAGGGCGCGCGTGGTGGACGCGTCTTCAGGTGTCAGGTGATCGTTCATCAGTCATGCCTCCAGGCCGAGATCCCTGGCGACGTCCCGCATACGCCCGAGGGCGAGTCGCATGCGGCTCTTCACGGTGCCAAGCGGCAGTCCCAGCCGATCGGCGATCTCCGATTGGGACAAGCCGTCGAAGTACCCCAATTGCAGCACGTCGAGCTGCTCCTGTGGCAGTCGTGCCATGGCCTCCCCCACGCGCACCGCGGCATCGGCATCAGCCACCACGTCTGCGGTGTCGGGCGCGGCCCCCGCGGGCTGGACCTCCTCCTGCGGCATCGGACGCCGCGACTGCCCGCGCACGGCATCAAGCGCCCGGTTCCGCGCGATCGCGCACAGCCAGGTGCTGGGCTGCGCACGCCCGGGGTCGAACGTGCGGGCCGTGCGCCATGCCGCCAGGAAGGCGTCCTGCGTGCACTCCTCGGCCGCCTGCGCGTCCCCCGTGATGCGGAAGGCGATGGCATGGAGCATCCGCCCGTATCGCCCGTAGAGGTCGCTGAGCGCCGCCTGGTCGCCCGCGGCCATGCGGGCGAGGAGCCGGGCATCTATCGTGCCGGCGTCCGGGGAATCCGCGGAAGTGCGCTCCACGCGACCATGGTAGGCCGCGCGGGCGCGTGCCCGGCGCGCGGGCAGGTCGGCGATGACGGCCGTCATGGCCTGCGCGCCGGGCATTCCCACTACCTCAGGGCCGGCGGGATCAGCACGTTGTTGATCACGTGAATCACACCGTTGCTGGCCATCACGTTGGCCTTCTTGACCACCGCATTGTTGTTCAGCCGCACCACGCCCTTCTTCGTGCGGACCTTGATGCCGCTCCCCTCCAGGCTGCGCACCGCGTAGAACTTGGTGATCTGCGGCGCGAGCACCTGCTTGGGCAGCACGTGGTAGGTGAGTACGGCCTTCAGCTGATCGGGGTTGGCCTTGAGGGCCGCGAGCGTCTCGGCCGGCACCTTCTTGAATGCGGCGTTGGTGGGCGCAAACACCGTGTAAGGGCCCTTGGCCGAGAGCGCGTCGACCAGACCAGCTTCCTTCACCAGCGACACCAGCGTCGAGAACTGCGGGTTGGACGATGCCACCTGCACGATGTTCTGCTTGGGCTTGGCGGGCACGCTGTCGTGCGTCTGCGCCATGGCCGGTGCTGCCGCCACGGCTGCAGCGGCGGCAACGGCGCCAAGGGCGGGAAGAAGGCGGGTACGCGTGGACATCAATGGTCCTCCTCGGTCGGGGCCCGATCCCATCGGGCCGTTCGACCGTGGTACGACCGCCACCGAGGATCGGATCACCCACCCGGCGGAGGATGTTCCGCCGGAACCCGCCGGGGTCCTACGGGCGGGCAGCCCCCATGTAGTCGTGCATGCGGTTGGCCAGCGGGAAGATGCTGACCACCTTGCCGGTGCGCGGTGCGTGGATCACGTTGCCGCCACCCATGTAGATGCCCATGTGACCGAGGTTCCGGAAGAAGACCAGGTCGCCGGCGGCCAGCTGCTCGAAGGGCACCTTGGGCAGCGCGGCCCAGATGTCCCACGTGCTGCGCGGGATCGACTTGCCGATCTGCTTGTACGAGAACATCGAGAAACCCGAGCAGTCGAAGCCCGCGGGTGTGGCCCCGCCATAGCGGTAGGGAACGCCCAGGTACTGGGTGGCCACCTGCACCACGCCGGCGTTCGGCTCAGCCGGTGGCAGCGGGCCGGTGGCCGCGGCCACCCCGCGCATCTTGATGCCGATGGCGGAGAGGAACCGGGCGTCCACGATCAGGTTGGGCTTCATGCGCAGCTTGCGCTGCAGGCGCTTGGTGGCCTTCTGCGTTGCGCGGTCCCAGCGGCCCGTGACGCGGATGCGCTGCCCCTTGGAGCGAAGCTTGCGCTGGTACTTCTTCATGAACGAAGAGCGCGTGCGGGGGCCCACCAGGGATACCGGACCGGTGGGGACGGTGACCGCAGGCGTCGCCGGCGTGGCGCCATCAGCGGGCGGAGCGGGGGCGGGAGCCTGCGAGGCGACCGGCGGAGCCGAAGCCGTGCTGGTTCCTGGCAGCGTGTCGGGGAGGGGCGTCGCCGAGAGCGTCGCGCCACCCGCGAGCGGGAGCGTCAGTCCGAGGAGGATGGCCGCAGTGCGAAGGCGCACGACGGGGGTCCTCACGTTCTGGCGTGCCGCGATAACTGGGGCTCCTGTTCGACTACGAGGGCATCGTGCCGACGCGCGTGCTCAGCGCCGTAGGTCGTTCACACGATGAGAGGACCGTAGGCAGCCCTTGCCGCCGGCACAAGCCTTCCCGGTGCCTGCCATCCGCCAAAAACGTGCCGGGATTCGCTCTTTTCCCCATGCACATGGGGAATCCGGTACGGACGTGCGTCAGGGGGTATTTACATTCATAAATGCGCTCTATGCGGGAAAGAAGCAACCCGCAGCACCGGGGCACGCGAGGCGTGCCCGGGGGGCCATCACCCCACCTTCGTGATGGCCGGCGGTACCCAGGTGGACGTCATCGAGCCGTCCGGGGGCGGCAGGATGCTCGCCGCCGTGTTGCTGCCGGGCGTGGGGTAGTAGATGCGCAGCATCGGGCGGATCTGCGGGGTGGGCAGGGTGCGCCCGTACACCGTCTGCAGGTAGGCGGTGGAGGGCGTGGGCAGCCAGTTGGTGGCGGGAGCGCCCGCGGGCAGGGATGGCCCGATCCACAGGGTCACCGACCCGTCAGCGTTCCGCGCCAAGCGCCCTGAGGTCAGCTGCTGCGACCCCAACTGCGACACCGGCTGCACGGCTCCCCACCACAGGTCGCCGCTGCCCGGCTGCAGGTCCACCACCGGGCCCGGCGTGCCGTCGGGCCCCTGCTCCGGCACACCACCTCCGGCCTGCCCGCCGGACGGCGTGGGCGACACCACCTGCTGCCACGTGGATGAAACCGAGAACGTGTAGGTGGCCCGCGCACCCGACCCCTTCACCACTGGGGTGCTGGCCACGTAATAGGGGGTGTTGGCCATGAGCCCGTAGGCCTCCGCGCCGCGCCCGAACATGATCGTGGTACTGGCCACCGGGGCACCGCCCCATGTGGGCATGCCCACGGTGACCGTGTTGGCCGTCGCGTCCACGGCCCGCACGCGTGTGTTGGCCGATGAGTACGCGGTGTTCAGCACGCTGGCCTGCGTGATGTAGGGCGCCGCCGACTGGCTGGGGTCGGTCTGGTACACGTGCACCGACCAGAACCCGCGCGGGTTGCCCGACCGGTTGTTGACCGTCGGGGGGATGGTGCCGTTGGCCGGCAGGGGCTGCCCCTGCGCCCAAGCCGCGGGGAAGGTGATGGCGTAGGTGCCGTCACCGGTCAGTTGCGTGGCGCTGGTGCCGTCGGTGTTGTTGATCTGCGCGTATACGGCGTCCAGCGGAACGTTGGCCGACCCGCCTGCCTGCACCACGACCGACCGGAACAGGTACCCCACGAACGTGTTGGGGTAGGTGCCGATGTCGTCGTTGAGGAACGTCCAGTAGTTGGTGGATGCATTCGCGCCGATGACCGACTGCAGGGCCGCCACGGCCGCCGCGCCCTTCTGGTACCCGGCCTGGAGGGCGGCGATCTGGTCCTGCCCCCAGTTCGACGGCACGCGGTAGCCGGCGGCCGTGAGCCCCAGGGGACGGAACCGTGCGAGCGCCCGGGCCTGACCCCAGGAGGGGTTCTCATAGCGACGGCGTGCGTTTGCCTGCGGCACCACCCACGCGGGCAGCGCGCGCAGCGACGTGCCGCCGATGCCCGTGGTGCGGGCGGGCAGGGGGTTCAGCGCCAGCGACCGCCCTGCCTGCGCGAAGAAGGCCAGCGCGCTGGTGGGGGCGTTCTTCCACTTCTTTGCGCGCTGCGACTCGGCCGCCGTGGGCGGGTACGAGAACGTGGTCGGGTACACGGGCGCGTTGCCGTTGGCCTGGAACTGGTCCAGCGTGTTCAGCGCGAAGCGCCTCACCGTGCGCTGATACACGCGCGCCGTGGAGTTGCGGTTGCCCGAGGGCACCAGGGAGTCGGCCCGGATGCGGATGAGCAGCCAGTTGTAGTTGGTGTCGGTGGGCAGCACCCGATAGGTGAAGCCATTGATGCGGACGGTCCGCTTGCCCGCGTACTGCGACGTGGGCCCGGCGATGAGGTAGCTCTGTGACCGCGACGACGGTGTGGTGCGCGTGCCGATGCTGCCGATGGAGTTGACGAAGACGTCCAGCAGGTTGGCCACGTAGTAGTCGCCGCGCGACGGCGGCACGGTCAGCACCAACTCCTTCGTGGCGCCATTGGGCGTGCCCGCGATCTTCCGGCCGCTCAGGTCGATCATCGCGTTCAGGTACAGAACCGACGCGTCACCCGCGTTGGTGGCCAGGTTGTTCCAGGCAGCGGGCAGTTGGCCCTTGCCGCCCAGCACGTTCACGGGCGCGGTGTGCAGTCCGTTGTACTTCAGGAACCGGTAGACGAACTCCGGCGCCAGCGCCCACGTGTAGGCGTCGGCGGCCAGAGCGGTAATGGCCGTTGGGTCGGTGAGCGACGACGCCGGGCCACGTGGAGCCGCACTGGCGATGCTCGCGGGAATCGCCACCCCGAGCGCCGCGCATGCCGCGGCCGTCACCATTCCCCTGCGCCCCATCGTGCCCCCTCGTCGGTCGGAGGCCGACGCTAGCCGATCTGGCGGCGCCCCCCGGGCCGGCTGCCGGTGCCGCGGGGCGGCCCGCCCGGCCCGCGGTCGCGACGCACGGTGACCTTGCGGCCCTTCAGGGAGCCTCCGCGCAGCGCCTGGATGACCGTGTCGGCCACGCCGTCGGGCACGTCCACCAGCGAGAAGCGGTCGGCGATCTGGATGGCCCCGATCTCGCGGCCGGCGATCTTTGCCTCGTTGGCGATCGCGCCCACCAGGTCCTGCGGCCGGATGCCCGCGATGCGACCGGCGCCCACGAAGATGCGCGCCATGCCCTCCGGCGGCGGGCGTCCGGGCCCGGCGCGCTCCGCGCGACGCGGCGCACCACCGCGCCCGGCACCTGGCGCGCCGGCCTTCCCGCGCGCGGCGCGATCCTCGCGCATGCGCGCCTCGGGGATCTCCTCCTCGTCATCCCCGCCGCGCGACGCCTGGTGCGCCAGCTTCACCGCGGCGGCGGCGATGTCCAGCACGTCGAACTCATCGGCCAGCGACTCCACCACCACGCGGAAGGAGTCGAGGTCGCCCTCGAGGATGTCCTCGCGCAGGGTGGCGGTGGTGATGTCCAGCCGCCGCGCGCGCAGGTCGGCCACCGTGGGCAGCGACTGCTGAGGGATGCGCCGTCCCGTGACGCGCTCGATGTTGCGCAGCATGCGGTGCTCACGCGGCTCGGCCAGGGTGATGGCCACCCCCTCGCGGCCGGCGCGGCCCACGCGGCCGATGCGGTGCACGTACTGGGCGGGGGCCGACGGCACGTCGAAGTTGATCACGTGGGTGAGCTGGTCCACGTCCAGCCCGCGCGCCGCAACATCGGTGGCCACCAGAAGGTCGGCCGTGCCGGCGCGCAGGCGGCCCATCACGCGGTCCCGCTGCTCCTGGGTCATGCCCCCGTGCAGGGCCTCCGCATGGTGGCCACGGCCGTTCAGCGTCTCCACCAACTGCTCCACCTCCACGCGCGTGCGGCAGAACACGATGGCCGCGGTGGGCTCCTCGGCGTCCAGCAGCCGCACCAGGGCCGCTGGCTTGTACGCGCGTTGCACCACGTAGGCAGCCTGGCGCACGCGGGGCGCCTCACCCTCCGTGGCCGGGGCATCGTCGATCTGCACCCGCACCGGGTCGGTCAGGTGGTCGTTGGCGATGGCGCGGATTCGCGGCGGCATGGTGGCCGAGAACAGCATCGTCTGGCGGTCCCCGGGGGTGGCATCCAGGATGGCGCCGATGTCCTCGGCGAACCCCATGTCGAGCATCTCGTCGGCCTCGTCCAGCACCACCACGGCCACCTGCCCCAGGTCGAGGGTGCCGCGGGCCAGGTGGTCACGGGCCCGGCCCGGTGTGGCCACCACGACGTCCACCCCGCGCTCGAGAGCCTTCACCTGCCGGTAGATGGGCTGGCCGCCGTACACCGGCAGCACACGCGCCCCCAGGCCGCGGCCGTACTTGTGCATGGCCTCCGACACCTGCATGGCCAGTTCACGCGTGGGCACCAGCACCAGGGCGCGCGGCCCATCCCCGCGGCCCACGCCCGCCATGCCATTGAGCAGCGGCAAGGCGAAGGCCGCGGTCTTGCCCGTGCCGGTCGCGGCGTTGCCCAGCAGGTCGCGGCCCGCGATCAGGGGCGGAATGGCCTCCGACTGGATGGGCGTGGGCTCCTCATAGCCGAGTTCGGCCAGGGCGGCGAGCAGTTCGTCGCGCAACCCCAGGTCGCGGAAGGTGGATCGCTCGATCGTGGGCCGACTAGCCGAACGTGGTGAGGTCGGTGTGGTGGTGGGTCATGCGCCAGCGGCCG